>CBDVAL010000135.1:0-9688 GCA_965371955.1 uncultured bacterium
TTGCCGTCGATCTGGCATTCCGTGATGAGGACATTTGCGATGCCAGCATCGAGGGCTCGACCGGACTGGCTCACGTGGACCCTCGTGCTCGCCGCCCTTGCCCTCGTCTTCCTGGCCGCGCGCGCGGCGATTCGATCTACTCGGCGACCGTGAACTCGCCACTTCGGCCCTGCAGTGTCACGGTCCGCCCGGTGTGGTCAATGAGACTGGAGGCGGCCGTATCGACGTCGATGATGGTCGCAAAGCCGGGTGGCAGGTCATCCGCCAGCGTCAGCTCTACTTGTAGTAGTGCACCGTCGAAGCGATTGATGGAAGCACTGGGCGAGGAGAACTGCACGAGTAGCTCTCCAGGCAGGACGAACTGAGCTGAGAAGGCAACGTCCGAGTCGCCGCGCACGGTCACCGAACCGAGGGAGGTGAAGGCAGTGGAGTCGAAGCGCAGACAGATCTGTCCGTCGGAGATTGGCTTCGGGTTGTAGGTGCGGACTTCCACGAGCACCGTTGAGCCCGGAACAAGCCCACTCGCATCATTGATACGCAGGGTAAGGTTCGGATCCAGTCCCGCATCCAGCGGTACCGTAATACCCTGACTGCTTACAGAGGCCGGGTTCCCATCGAGGCCGGTCGCCGTCGCTGTGAGCGCGACGCTGACCAGGTCGCCCACCAGCAGGGATTGCCGGACGATTCCCTGAACCTTCAGTATCCGACCCGGCTCGAGGTTCAACGATCCGGATGGGCTGACGAAATCCACCGCGTAGCTGCCCGGCCCGAGCGGGGTCAGGCTGAACGTGAGATCGACCGGTCCTCCGGGGAAGTCAATCCACGGCGTGTCCAGAAAGATCGGGGGGTCGAAGGTGACCACGGCGCGGCCGGAGCGCAGCGCAAG
The DNA here is from genome assembly GCA_965371955.1 of uncultured bacterium. Classification (GTDB taxonomy): domain Bacteria; phylum Acidobacteriota; class Polarisedimenticolia; order CBDVAL01; family CBDVAL01; genus CBDVAL01. The sequence goes on from CBDVAL010000135.1 coordinate 887, forward strand.
CCTCCCCTCTGTTGTAATCGCAACCTCGGCGGTGGAGCCCGGCACGAGTTCGGCCGTGGTGATCACGAAGCTAACGGCGGCCAGAGAGCCGGAGCCACCGCCTACCTTGTGCAGCTTCGGGCCCACTCCCGGGTAGGCGATGACGGCCGTTGCCAGCAGGAGCGTGCATAGCATGATGGCAGTTCGCCGCCATGGCCACGCTACATCTCGGTTTGCAACTTCCTCTCTGATCATGACTTACCTCGCTTGCGGGACATCGCCTGGTCGGAAGGATTACCTCCGGATCATACTCTGATAGTCCCCGGTGATGCAACTGGTTATCTTCATTCCTCGATACCCGCTACGACACGGAACGAGATCGTCGCGCGTGCCGAGGCTCCCCCGACCGCCTGAACGTGCCACACGTAACGGGAGCCCGCTCGCAGCGAGGCCACCACCGACTCCGGAAGCTCCAGCTCGGTCATCGAGGTCGTCGTTGACCAGAGAAGGCTCCCGTCGACCTGCTCGAGACGGACCTCCCAGGGCCCGCTGGTCGGCCCGGGGTCCCACGACATCCGCCGTGGAATCGTCTGTTGCTCACCCGCCGGATGGACAAGAACGGGCCGCGCTTCGCCGCGCAGGGCGCCGGCTCCCTCGTCAAGGGACGGGATCGGCGGACGACGGCTCATCTGGTACGCTACCAGCGTCGTGATAAAGAGCGTTGCCGCGACAAGGCCCCATGCCATGTTCCATCCTCGCCGGCGCGGACCCTGCCGATGTGCGCTTCTGCTCTGATGCTTCTCCGCATCGGCGCCGGTGATCGACGAGAGCGTCTCGCGAAGCGAAGTCTCGATGCTCCGTGCCGCCACCTGATCGCGCGCTCCGGGCTTGGCGAAGAAGGCGCACATCTCCTCGGCCTCCAATCTGCAGCGCGGGCAGTGCTGGACGTGGTCCTCCACGTCCTCGGAGGCCGCGGTGGAAGCCCTGCCGGTGTGCTCGACCCACAGTCGGAGCTGCTCGTCATCCGGACAGAGAGGACCAGGCTTCAGGGCATCCTGTCCCCATGTCTTCCACTGCAGCTTCGTCATGGCAATTCCCTTCTCCCGCGCATCATCTCCCTGTGCCGTTCGAGACGCGCTTCTGTCTGCCGGGTCCTCCGCTCCAGCTTGCGGCGCAGCTTCCGTTTGGCCGAGACGAGGTAGGCCCGGGCGCCGGAGCGGTTCGTGAGATCAAGTTCGCGATCGAGGACCGCGAGCGGTATATCCTTGCCGAAGTGCAAGAGGAAAACCCTTGCCTCGGTCGGCGTGAGTTCCGACGCGATCAGGCTGCGGATGTCCTCGGCCTGGCGCGCTCGCTCGTACGATTGAGCCGGGCCCGGACCTTCCGCCGGCTGCTCGGGTAGCTCGTCGGCCGATGTCTCCCGGCCGCGGGCGGCGCGCTTGAACGCATGGTTCCGAACGATGGTGTAGACCCAGGTGGAGAAACGCGACTCGCCGCGGAAGCGATCCATGTGGGAGCAGATGGCGAAGAGGGCGTCCTGGGCGACGTCCTGCGCCTCCTCCCGATCTCTCGTGATGCGAAGTGCCCACCGAGTGATTCGATCCAGATAGGGGAGGAGGAGCTGCCCTTGCAGTGCACGTCTCTCGTCGGCGCAGCGGCTGTTCCGCCAACGCCGGAGAAGTTCTTCCTCTGCAACCAGTTCGGGGCTCATTCACGAGCATTCTACCATTGTCCACGTTGGGCTCCAACGGCCTGGGGCCGGGTTCACATTTCACCCTGCTGAGACTGCTGACCACCCCCGGCGGAACAGGTTTTTGCCGGCCGTTTTTCGCTCAGGGCCATACGGCGGCATCGGGATGGACACTTTTCGGCGATCGGCGTATCTTTCGTGCTGTGCCGGTGGTCGCCGTTGGGCTCTCCGGTACGTAGTGCAACTTGATAGCCATTTCTTGCCAGCGTAAAGGGTTCTTTGTGATCCGTCACGTGGCTACGCCCGTGCTCCTGATCACAGGGGGGGGACCATGAAGCGCTTCGACATCGTCCGGCTCCTGTTCCCCTTGGCCGTCTGTTTGCTGCTGCTGACGTCGGCCCACGCCGCCGGACCGAACACCGATTCCGAGTTGCCCGCCGGCACACGCAAGATGGCCGATATCCTGGCGCGAGTTATCGGTGCCATCGAGCCGTTGCAGGACCCCTATGACAGCCGTGCGAGAGTGCAGCAGATGCGCGCTTCGATGGCTGAGGCCGTCGACTTCCACAAGGAGTTACGCATTCGTTTGGACCTGGCGAGGGAGCTCCTGGCCAGCGGGGACAGCGAGGGTTCGGTCCATGAGCTGGAGCAAGTACGGATCTTCGCCGCGGAGCGTGGAGAACGGCTGAGTCCTCGGTTCGAGAAACACGTCCGGGACCAGCTGGCAATCTCCTATCTGCGACTGGGGGAGCAGCAGAATTGCCTGGCGAACCACACCATCGACTCCTGCGTGGTGCCGATCAAGGGCGGGGGCATCCACGTCCTGCCGTGCGGCTCGCGCAGCGCCCTGGTGGAGTTGACCGCGGCATTGGAGAAGGATCCGGAGGACCTGATCTCCCGCTGGTTGCTCAACATCGCCTACATGACGCTGGGCGAGTACCCGGACAAGGTGCCGCCGGAGCACCTGATACCCGAGAAGGTGTTCGCCTCTGACTACGACATCGGACGGTTCTTCGATCGGGCGCCCTCGCTGGGCCTGGATGTGATGGGTCTGGCGGGCGGCAGCATCATGGAGGACTTCGACGGCGACGGTTTCCTGGATATCATGGCGTCGTCGTCCGGTATGCAGGACCCGTTGCGCTACTTTCGCAGCAATGGAGACGGTACCTTCACCGACCTGACCGAGAGCGCGGGCCTGCTGCCCGAGATCAAGAGTCTGAACATCATGCACGCAGACTACGACAACGACGGCGACCCCGATGTCTACCTGCTGCGCGGTGCCTGGATGCATCGTCAAGGCCGCTACCCCAACTCGCTGCTGCGCAACAACGGCGACAACACGTTCGAGGATGTCACGGAGGAAGCGGGGCTTCTGTCGTTCCATCCCACTCAGAATGCCGTATGGGGTGACTATGACAACGACGGCTGGATTGATCTGTTCATCGGCAACGAATCCGACGCCAACGACAAACACCCGTGCGAACTACTGCACAACAATGGCGATGGGACCTTCACGCACATGGCTTCCAGCGTCGGGCTGAATGTCGTGGGATTCGTCAAGGGCAGCGCCTGGGGAGACTACAACAACGATGGGCTCCAGGACCTGTATGTGACCCGGTTGAGTCAACCGAACCTGCTGTTCCGCAATGACGGCCCGGTGGTCCAACCCAACGGGACGCGCGGATGGAAATTCACCGACGTGACCCGCGAGGCCGGGGTGGCCGAGCCTCGCAAGGCTTTCGTCCCATGGTTCTGGGACTACGACAACGATGGCTGGCTGGATCTGTTCGTGGCCGCCTACCACAGAGAGACCCTGGATGACATCCCCAAGCTCTATCTCGGGTTGCCTTGTAATGTGGAAAGACACCATCTGTATCGCAACAACGGCGATGGCACCTTCGAGGATGTCTCGAGGGAAGCCCGGTTAGACCAGGTCCTCCTCACCATGGCGGCGAATTTCGGCGACCTGGATAACGACGACTGGCTGGATTGCTTCTTCGGCACGGGACAGCCCGATTTCCGCGCCCTGCTACCCAACCGGATGCTGCGCAATGCAGCCGGGGAGTTCTTCCAGGATGTGACCACCTCCGGCGGCTTCGGGAACATTCAGAAGGGCCACGCCATGGCCTTCGGAGATCTGGACAACGACGGGGACCAGGACATCTACCAGGTCCTCGGGGGAGCTCTGCCCGGCGACGCCTACACAAACTCCCTGTTCGAGAATCCGGGCCACGGGAACCACTGGCTGACGCTCAAGCTGGACGGAGTACGCAGCAACCGGGCGGCCATCGGAGTGCGGATCCGGGTGCGACTGGAGACCGAGGCCGGGGTGCGGGACCTCTACCGGACGGTGGGGACCGGCGGTAGTTTCGGCGGCAACAGTCTGCAGGAGGAGATCGGCCTGGGGAAGGCATCCGCCATCCGCGAGGTGGAAATAACCTGGCCGGCCTCCGCCACGGTGCAGCGATTCCTGGGGCTCGAGATGGACCACGCCTATCGCATCCGCGAGGGCGAGGCGTCGGCCGTGCCGATGCACCTGATCTCCTTCGACCTTGCGGGAGCCGGAGAGTCCGGCCATCCGCCGGCGCACCAGCACGCCGAGAAAGCGGGCGACCAGGTGCGCCTTCGGGAGCAAGAGAAGGAACCGTAGGGCAGAAAGGTCGCCGCCGCCCCTGGCATCATCTTGATCTCGCGAGCCTCACACCTGGCCCTTGCGCACGTCCTCCAGCGAGTAGAACGTGTCACGCCAGCGGATGCCGCCCTGAGCCAGGGTGACCACCGTGGAGCGCGCCAGCATGTAGCACAGGATGGAGCCGCCTAGGGGAAGGGTCAGGCCGTAGAGCGGCGAGATGCCCGTGGTGTGGGCCCAGGCGCCCAGAAGCGTCACGCCGAGAACGGCAGAAGACGCTGCCAGCACCAGCTGGATTCCCGAGGTGAGAGGCAACGCGGCGAACGGCAGCACGTTGAAAGCCAGCAGCATGATCATCTGCCCGAGGGCGTGCCACAGACGGAAGCCCGCGCCGGCGAACAGGTTCTTCGTGGTGCCGCGGATGACGTTGCCGAAACCGTCCTGCCAGCGCACCGCGATGGACCTCTGCGCAACGCCCACGCCGGAGCGGAAGCCGCCGTCCTTCACCAGCTTGCCCAGCTTCATATCGTCCACCACCTCCATGGCCAGCCGGCGGTGGGTGCCGATGGCCTCGTAGGTGGAGCGCCGGATCAGCTGGAACGAGCCCACGCCGCAGTAGGCGCGCGAGCGCGGGTTGCTCACCCTCCACGCCCGGCAGTAGAGGATCAGCCCCATGCCGAAGAACGGTATTGCCACCTTCTCCCAGAAGCCCACCATGTCCACGGCGCCGAACAGCGTCAGATGGTCTTGCCCGCCGCGCTGCACCATGGCCAGAGCGCGGCGCAGGACTTCGGGGGCGAAGCGGACATCGGCGTCGGTGAACACCAGCCATTCGCCGTGGCAGCGTTCGAAGGCCTGCTGCAGGGCGTGGGGCTTGCCCAGCCATCCCGGCGGCAGGTCCTCGACGCGCACCACCTGCAGGCGCTCGTCCTGCTCCTGCGCCCGCCGGAGGATCCCTAGAGTGTCATCGGCGGAGCGATCGTCCACGACGATGACCTCGTAGTCCGGATGATCCTGTGCCAGCAGTGTGGCCAGAGCCCGAGGCAGGCGCTCGGCTTCGTCCCGGGCAGCCACGAGAATGGAGACCGACGGGCAGTCTTCGGGGGCGAGCGGCTCGGTATCCTCCAGGTGGGCGATCCGTCGCACGCCGGTGGCGGACCAGATGGTCTGCACCACCCAGCCCAGCGCGACGAAGCCAAGCAGTCCGGTGAGCAGAAGGTCCACGGGTGCCTCCGCCGGTGCCATGCAGGCCGGGACCGGCATGGTAATGGAGATGCCCGCGTCTTGCCATCGACGCGCGCTCAGCGGTCGGCTATGATGGGCGCTCCCAGACAGGACAGGAGAAACGGCCTTGACGACGAAGCTCCGCCTTATCCTTGGTACGCTGCTGCTTGCGACGCTGACCTCCCACCCGGCGGTCGCCCAGCGAGGTGACTTCGGCGACCAGCTCTCGCGCCCCCATTACGCTCCGGATCGTACCGTCGACGTGGAGCACTACCGGCTGGAGATGGCTTTCGACCCGGAGCACAAACAGGTCAGCGGTCAGGTGAGCATCCGCTTTAGCGCCATCCGTGACTCCCTGGCCACGGTGGAGCTGGACGCAGGGCCCATGGAGATCGATGCGGTCGTGCTGGATGAGATGGAGGAGGCCGGCGACGGTCTGGAGTTCCAGCATGACGGCGAGACACTGCGGGTGGAGCTTCCCCGGGCGCTGCGCAGCGGCGAGACCGTGACACTCACCGTGCGCTACACCGCCCGGCCGAAGGTGGGACTCTACTTCGTCGGCCCCGATGACGCCTATCCGGATCGCCCCTCACAGGTGTGGTCACAGGGCGAGGCCGAGGACAACCACCACTGGTTCCCGTCGTTCGACTTCCCCAACGACCGTGCCACCTCCGAGGAGATCTACACCGTTCCTGCCGACTGGACCGCGGTGGGAAACGGCGAATTCCTGGGAGTCGAGGAGAACCCCGGCGGGCGCACGCGCTCGTTTCACTACCGCATGGACGTGCCGCATGTGTCGTACCTCGTGTCGGTGGTGGCCGGCCGCATGGAGCGCTACGTGGACGACCTCGACGGACTGGCCATCGAGTACTACGTCCCCGAGGGAACCGGCGAGGAGACGGCGCGGCGGTCGTTCGACCTGACGCCGGCCATGATGCGCTTCTTCAACGAGCGCATCGGCGTGCCGTACCCCTACCCGCGCTACACGCAGTCGTGCGCAGAGGGGTTCATGTGGGGCGGCATGGAGAACATCGGTGCCACCACCCAGAGCGCCGAGACGCTGCACGACGAGACGGCGGCGCTGGACACCGACAGCTGGGGCCTGGTGGCCCACGAGCTGGCGCACCAGTGGTGGGGCGACCTGCTGACCTGTGCCGACTGGTCGCATGCGTGGCTCAACGAGAGCTTCGCCACCTACTGGGAGAACCTGTGGCGTGAGCACCATCAGGGGCGCGATGAGTTCCAGTACCAGCTCATCGGCGATCGGGATGCCTATCTGGAGGAGGACCGTGAGCGCTATCGCCGCGCCCTGGTGGAGTATCGCTACACCGATCCCATGGATCTCTTCGACTCCCACCTCTATCCCAAGGGGAGCTGGATACTCCACATGATGCGTGGCGTCCTGGGCGACGAGGCGTTCTTCAAGGCCATTCATCACTACGCGCTGACCTACCGTGAGCAGGTGGTGGAGACCGAGGACCTGCGCAAGGCCATGTCCCGGGCCACCGGGGTGAACATGACCCGTTACTTCGATCAGTGGGTCTACCACGGCGGGCATCTGGAGCTGGAGGTGACACGCGACTGGGATCCCGATGCGGAGATCCTGACGCTGCACTTCGTGCAGACGCAGGAGCTGGACGACAAGACGCCGCTCTATGCGCTGCCGCTGCATGTGGCGGTGGACACATCCGAGGGGACGGTGCACCGCGTCGTGCGGCTGGAGCGCGCTTCCCACGACCTCACCGTCCGTCTGGACGGCGAACCGTTGCTGGTGCGCATCGATCCCGACTTCCACGTGCTCATGGAGCTGGACCATCAGCGTCCGGTGGCCGAGATGCTGCGCGCGCTGTCGTTGAATCCGTCGGTGGCCGGACGGATCCTGGTGGCGCGCGACCTGGCGAAGCGGGCCACTGCAGGCGAGGCTGCACCGGACCTGGCGGCCGCGCTGGCGGACGATCCGTTCTACGGTGTGCGGGCCGAGGCGGCCAAGGCGCTGGGGGAACTGCGCGGCGACGCGGCCCGGGACGCGCTGATCCGCGCCCTGCTTGCGGACCCCGAGGCAAGGGTGCGCGCAGCCGCTGCCGGCGCGCTCGGCTCGTTCCGCGAGGACGACGTCGCGGCGGCGGCACTGGAGGATTCACTGGGATCCGAGCGCGCCTACGGCACCCAGGCTGCCGCCGTCCTGGCGCTGGCCAAGATGGACGCGCCGGGGGCACGCCAGGCGGCGCGCCGGGCACTGCAGCGAGATTCGCACCGCGAGCGCATTCGTGCGGCGGCGCTGGAGGCGCTGGGCGAGATCGGGGAGAGCGACGACATTCCCCTGGTGCGCGAGTGGATCACCTACGGCAAGCCGCCGCGCGCCCGGCAGGCGGCCGTGAAGGCGCTCGCGGTCCTGGCCCGCGGGGAAGAGCATCGTGAGGAGGTGGTGGAGCAGCTCATCGAGCTGCTGGACGATCGCTACATCTGGGTGCGGCGCGCGGCCATGGAGGGGCTGGGCGAGTTGCGCGCCGGCGAGGCCCTGGACCGGCTGGAGCGCGCCGCGCAGGTGGAGGTGCACGCACGTCTGCGCAAGCTGGCCCGTGCCTCCGTGCAACAGATCCGCGAGGCCGAGGGCAGCGGCAAGAGTGTCGCCGAGCTCAACGCCGAGCTGGAGCAGCTACGCGCCGAGACCCGCCGCCAGGCCGATCGCATCGAGCAACTGGAGAAGCGCGTGCAGTGAGCCCGGCGCGCGGCCTGTGCTACTCTGCGGTTTGTGAAGGAGATACGGGTCGGCCTCATCGGACTGGGCATCCACGGTGCCCGCTACGCCCGTCATCTCGAGACGGATGTCCCGGGAGCGCTCCTGGCCGCCGTCTGCAGGCAGGATCGGGCCGCGGGGGAGGCCTTCGCCAAGCGGCGGGACGTTGCCTTCTTCTCCGATTTCCGCTTGCTCATGGATTCCGGACAGGTGGATGCCGTCTGTGCCGTGGTGCCTCCCGACCTGCACCCGGAGATCGCCGAGGCTGCGGCAGCGGCGGGAGTGGCGTTGCTGCTGGAAAAGCCCCTGGCGGTGGATTTGGCCTGCGCCCGCCGCATCTTGCAGGCGGCCTCGAACTCCGTGGCGGCGGTGATGGTGGCGCACACCCTGCGCTACAATCCGGTGGTCCTGCGGGTACGCGAGCTCATGGCAGGCCTGGGCCGCATTCATCTCATCGCAGTCAACCAGCGCTTCGAGCCGGCGTCTCGCCCGTGGCTGGACCGGCCCGGTTCCGGTGGCATCATTCTCAATACGGGCATCCAT
>CBDVAL010000136.1:0-9456 GCA_965371955.1 uncultured bacterium
TAGGTGGCCAGGAACTCGTACCACTGATCCACGTGGGCCTCGATGGGCAGGTGGGTCACCTCGAGAACGCGGAACCCGGAGCACTCGAGCCGTTGCAGGTAGTGCTCGATGGGGCGCACCGGCAGGAAGAACTTCCGCCGTAGTTCGTCGTAACGTCCCATGCGTTGCGGATCCGTCGAGCCGGCACGGTAGGCGCGGTAGCGGTCCTCCTCGGCGACGATCTGCAGGGCGGCCTTGTGAATGGCGTCCACCGTCTCGTCGATGATCCACGAGCCTGCGGGGAGGTAGGGAAGCCCGATGTTGCCCGACTGGATGAAGACGCGGCCGCCCGGCCGCAACACCTCCGCCCACGAGCGCAGCGTCTTCTCCAGACCGTAGTAAAGATGAATGGCATTCGTGGAGACCAGCCCATCCAGCTTGCGCTCCAGCAGCGCCGGGCCCAGCACCTCCTGCATGAGCTGCAGCCGCTTCTCGGGCTTGAGGTAACGGATCAGCCGGAACGCCACGCGCTCGTGCCGGCGCAGCTTCTCCAGCGCCAGGCGCAGGAACTTGGGCGATGAGTCGACGATGAGGATGCCGAAGCGGCGCTGCGAGGCCTCCTCCAGCAGGCGCGACGCCAGGATGCCGGTGCCGCCGGAGTAGTCCACCAGCAGGTGGCCGGGCTGCACCCAGTCGGTGATGCCGGACACGGTACGGTCCAGGTTGCGGTACCAGCCGTGATCTTCCACGGTGTCGTACTTGAGGGCCAGCTCCTCCACCGGCAGTTGCACCCAGTCACTGTCCGGAATCCGGTCAAACCCATCGGGCCAGCCGGAGAACACGATCACCCCTTCTGCGGGCCGTCATGGACCCAGTCACAGATCAGGCTCACCGCCGTCAGCACACACTCGCAGTAGCCGCGCAGGAACTCGCCGTTGAGCTTCTTGTCCCGCGGCAACGTCTCCACGGCGGCCAGGGCCCGGGCGCCGTCGAAGTCCACGTAGGCCAGGCGCGCGGTGAGCTCCTCCGCCGGCCGGCCGAACTCGACGCCGGGCAGAATGGCGACACCGGTCTCCTGCAGCAGGCGGGCGCACAGCTCGGTGCTGGTGGTGATGCCGCGGGCGCGCAGGACATCGGCGAACGGCGAGAAGTCGGGAAACAGGTAGAAGCCGCCCTGAGGCCGGTCCACACTAAACCCGCTGTCGCGCAGCCTGCGTGCGCTCCAGCGGCCCAGGGCGCTGAGAATACGCCGCGAGTACCACAGATAGCGCTGCAGCTCCATGCCGCCCTGGAACGCGCGCACCGCCGCGTACTGGATGGGCGCACAGGTGGAGGTGAAGGTCTCGCTGGCCACTGCGGCCATGCCGTCCAGCAGCCAGGACAGGGAGCGTGGGAACGTGAACGTCCCCAGCCGCCAGCCGCCGGCGCCGCACCACTTGCTCAGCCCCGCACTGATGATGGTCCCCTCCGGATAGAAGCGCGCGATGGACACGTGCTGGTCCTTGTGGTGCAGCTCGCCGTAGATCTCGTCGGACAGCAGGACCACGCGCAGCTTGCGCGCAGCCCGTGCCAGCTCCTTGAGCTCCTCCCGGGTGTAGGTGTTGCCCGTGGGGTTGCTGGGGTAGTTGAGGATGACGATGCGCGGACGATCGGAGTCACGATCGCCCAGCGCCAGGAGCTGATCCGGCGTGACGCGCCAGCCATCTTCCTGGCGCGTGCGGATCCACTCGATCTTGCGGCCGATGATCTGCGCCTGGGGCGCGTAGGATACCCAGGACGGGCTGGGCACCACCAGGTCGCCGTAGTAGACCAATTGCAGCAGGAACATGAGTTCCTTGGAGCCGGGGCCCACCAGGACGTCGTCCCCTCCGCAGGCGATCCCTTCTGCCTTGCGGTGGTACTCCGCCACGCTGTCGCGCAGTTCCGGCAGGCCCTTGACCGGCAGATACTGCTTCTGGTGGGCGTTGGCCTTCAGTTCGTCCACCACGGAACGTGGCACCGGGAACGGCGACTGCCCCAGCCCGAGCTTGAAGATCTTCCTGCCCTCGGCGAGCAGGCGGTCGGAGAGTTCGTTGAGGGCCACCGTGGCGGAGGGCTTCATTCCGCGCACGTTGAGGTTGAGGTGGACGTCGAGGACGCGATTTCTGGCCCGGGCCATCGGCCGTGCTCTCCCTGGGTGGGGCGCCGGGGATCCGGCGGCTTCCGGTAGGGGAAAGAGCCTGTGAGACGCGTCTATTCCCAACCCAGCCCGGGCAGGAGCCCAGGTCCACCCTGGCGGCAATATAGACGGAGTAGCGCAGTAAATCCAGCCCTACTTGCGGCAGGGATGGTGGCGGGCTATTCCCACTCCACGTGGCCGAAGGCGGTGACCCGCCTGCTCTTCTTCGTGCGCGCGGGTTGGCCCCATGCCGGCGCCCTGCCCGCGTCCCTGATCTGCTGCAGCGCCCGGCTGAAGAAGAACTCCTTCTCTCCGAACGCCGGGCGCAGCTGGTCCAGCCAGGTGGCCTTGTCGTCGAAGCGCGCCATGAACGGCCGGTTGGTCCAGCCGGGATCGCGCGCCTGGAGGAATTTGAGGACGAAGACCTTCTCGCCGCGGATCTCCGCCACGCCGTCCACCAGCACCTTGCCGGCGGTGGCCGACATGGACGGCCCGCGCACCGTGCGTCCCAGGCCGGAGATCCGGCGGAAGGCGCGGCTGAAGATCTCCAGCGCTCGGGCCAGGGGAACCTCGAAGTAGTTCTTCGGCCCGGTGTCGCGTTCCACGAACATGTAGTACGGGATGGCCCCCTGGCGCACCTGCTCCTGCCACATCTCGGCCCACACGAGGGAGCTGTCGTTCACGTGCCGGATCAACGGCGCCTGACAGCGCACCACCGCGCCGGTGCGCAGGACGCGCTGCAGCGCCTTCCTGGCCGCCGGTGGCTCCAGCTCCCGGGGGTGGCTGTAGTGGGACATGATGGCCAGGTGGCGCCCCGCCCGGCGCACCTGATCGAACAGGTGCATGAGGTCGTCGGCGTCCGGGTCGGTGAGGAAGCGGTAGGGCCAGTACGGCAGGGCCTTGGTGCCGATGCGAATGCTGACGATGTGGTCCAGGTCCTCGGCCAGCAGTGGTTCGATGTAGCGCCGCAGCACCGCGGTCTTCATGATCATGGGATCGCCGCCGGTGAAGAGGATGCTGCGCACCTCGCGATGCTCGCGCAGGTAACGCACCAGCGATTCCGCCTCGCGGTTGGCGAACTTCAGCTCGTCCACCCCCACGAACTGCGCCCAGCGGAAGCAGTACGTGCAGTAGGCGTGGCAGGTCTGGCCCTGGCTGGGGAAGAACAACACGGTCTCGCGGTACTTGTGCTGGATGCCCGGCATGGGATGCCCACCCACCTGGGGTACGTTCAGCTCCATCTGTCCCGCTGGGTGCGGGTTGAGCTTCTTCTGGATCTCGCGGGCCGCCGCGCGTCGCGTCAGCTCGGGCGCGTCGCAGCGGATCAGATTCTCCATGCGCCGGAAGTCCTGCGGTGCCAGCATGTCCTCCTGCGGGAAGGTCATCTGGTAGATGGGATCTTCCGGCACATGCCGCCAGTCGATGAGCTCCTCCAGCACGTAGCTGTTCACCCGGAACGGCAGGACCGAGGCGACGGCCTTCATGGCGATGATCTCGTCCGGGTCCAGATGCCGGAGTTGCGGGATGCTATCGATGTCCTTCTGTGAATAGGCCCGGTATTTCCGGGGCTCGATGTGATCTTTGCGGACCAATACTGCCTCCTCCAGGTCGAGAATGAGGCCTCGCCGGGTGCGGATCCGCCGTCTGCGCACAGCGGGCGGAGGGTCCGGATCCTGCCCTCCCCGGGCCCGGCTCCGCGGCATGCAATCACCCGCGGAACCTCAGGCCGCACGGGAGAATCGGGCAACGAGGGGGTTAACTTATTTATTATATGTTACTTAGGCTGCTCCCGCAAGGGCCGGGGGAGGCCGTGCTCCGACGGGGTTCCAGCGGGTTCCCCGCCACCGGGCCGCCGACTGGCCGGGCCGCCCCGCTTTCGTTATTGTTTAGGCTCCCATGAAATCACCGGCCCCCAATCCTTCTGCGCCCCTGCGGTGGCGGGACGCCCTGCGGCGCATCCTGGTGCTGCTGGAGGGACCCCCCTGCGGCGACGCCTGGGCGCCCGCCGAGGAGGAGCTCGGGATGCTGCAGATGGCCGGCTTCGGGCCACTGCTGTCGGATGCCATGGCCGGGCATCCCGCCTTTCCGGCGCTGTTCGCCGAGGAGGTGCTCAACAGCCGCCGCATCGAGGCGCATCGCCGCATCCTGGCCGAGCTGGCACGCCGGCTGGAGGGCAAGGCCTCGCCGCCCATCCTGTTCAAGGGGCTGGCCGCCTGCGACGAACTGTACGACAAGCCCTCACTGCGTGTGTTCACCGACGTGGACCTGCTGATCCCATCGACGGATCTGCCGGCCTGGGATGAGGCCATCCGGTCCCTCGGTGGGCGGTGCACCGATGACAAGGTGTTCGGCAAGCGAGGTTTCTCCGCCCGGCATTACTTCGAGCATGCGTTCCACCTGCCCACAGGGGAGGACGATCTGCAGGTGGAGCTGGATCTGCACCTGTCGTTCGGGCCGCGCCAGCGCTACCCCATGGACTACGAGGGCGTTGCGCCGGCGTGCCGCCGGTCGGAGCACGGGGCGTACCTCATTCTCGATCCCCTCCAGTGGATCTGCGCACTGGCCATCCATCAGGTGCGTTCGTTGTTCGTGTGGAGCTATCAGGACTACCTGGACCTGTTCCAGATCCTGAAGAAGTGGCCGGTGGACGACAACGCCCTGCTGGAGGAGGCCGGCCGGTTCGAGGCGCGCAAGGCCTTGAGCATCCTGCTACGCAACCTGTGCATGGCCATGCCGGACGGGTCGACGGTGCGGGTTCCCCGGCTGGACGATTTCCTGCCGCCGGGCCACGAGGAGTTCCGCCAGCAGATGCTGTTGCCGGTGGCATCACGTCCCATGGGGGACCCGTCCTTCCTGCGCAACGCCCAGCGCGCGGCGCGGCTCAGCGACTCCTGGCTGGGACTGGTGCGCTACGCGGCCGCCTACCTGGCCAAGCGCGGCGCCGACCTGGTGGTCCGCTAGCGCCACCGTCCCGATTGGCGTAGCATGGACGTTCCCTGCAAGTGAGGTCCTCATGGAGCTGGTTCTGGATGGAGTTGGCCTGAGCATCGAGGATGTGGCTCAGGTGGCCCGGGAGGGCAAGAAGGTTCGCCTGCACCCGGAAGCGGAGCAGCGCATCCGCACCTGCCGCGCCTTGCTGGAGCGCAAGCTCGAGGCGGGTGAAGTGATGTACGGCATCAACACCGGCATCGGGGAGTTCTCGGAGACGCGCCTGTCCGGCGACGAGATCAAGGACTTCCAGCGCTATCTCATCTACAACCACGCGGCGGGGATCGGCGAGCCGGCGCCGCCGGAGTACGTTCGCGCCGCCATGCTGTCGCGCATCAACGTGCATGCACATGGGCGCTCCGGGCTGCGTCTGGAGGCCACGCAGCACTACGTGGAGATGCTCAACCGGGGCGTCACGCCGTACGCATGCCAGAAGGGGTCGGTGGGTGCCAGCGGCGACCTGGCACCCATGGCGCAGATTGCTCTGGCCGCCATCGGCGAGGGCCAGGCATGGTTCGACGGGCAGCTGTTGCCGGGGCGTGAGGCGTTGGGGAAGGCGGGGATGGAGCCCCTGCTGCTGGAGGCGCGGGATGGGCTGGCGCTGATCAACGGTTCCAACTTCATCAGCGGCATGAACTCGCTGCATCTGCACGATACCGATGGCTGGCTGCGGCAGGCGGAGATCGCGGCGGCCATGTCGCTGGAGGCGCTCAACGCCAACCTGCGTCCGTACGAGAGCAAGCTGCACGAGGAGCGCGGCTTCCCGGGCTCGGTGCGCAGCGCTGCCGCCATTCGCCGCTGCATCCGGGGCAGCGAGATCGAGAAGGCCAGCAAGCGCGTGCAGGACGCCTACTCCATGCGCAGCACGCCGCAGGTCATCGGCGCGGCGCACGACGCCCTGGCCTACGCGCGCACGCAGGCGGAGATCGAGCTCAACGGCGTGGGCGACAACCCCATCTTCCTGCCCGAGGAGGACCTGGTCCTCACCGGAGCCAACTTCCAGGGCACGCCGGTGTCGCTGCCCATGGAGATGGTGGGGACGTCCGTCACCATGGTCTCGGTGCTCTCCGAGCGCCGGCTGAATCGCCTGCTCAACCCCGCGCTCTCCGTGGGGCTGCCGGCGTTCCTCACCGAGAAGCCGGGGATGTTCAGCGGCCTCATGCTGAGCCAGTACACCGCCGGCACGCTCATCGTGGAGCAGCGCATGCTGTCCACGCCGGCGGCGTGCGCCTCCATCCCGGCCGCTGCCGATCAGGAGGACTTCGTCAGCATGGGCATGAACACGGCCCTGCAGAACGCTCAGATCCTGAAGAACGCTTACGGCGTCCTGGGCATCGAGTTCCTGGCTGCGGCGCAGGCGCTGGACATCCGCGGCCACAGGATGGGCGCCGGCGTGGCGGCGGCTCATGCGGTGATCCGCAAGCATGTGGAGCACCTGGGCGAGGACCGGCCGTTGCACGCGGACCACACCGCCATGGCGGCGGTGGTGGAGTCGCGCGAGATTCTCGACGCCGTGGAAGCGGCGGTAGGGCCTCTTGGGGAGTAGCCGGGCCGGGGACGCGGAGCCTTCCCTTTCAGGCGCTGGCGGTCCAGGCGTCAACGTGCTGGGCATGGTGCTGCTGGTGGAAGGCGGGCTGCTGTTGCTCGCGTGGCCGCTGGGGGGTTTCCTGGGAGTCGGGCTCTTCGACAGGCTGAGCTTCACTCCCCGGTTCCTGCTGTGGGGTGCGCTGTTCACGCTGCCGTCCCTGGTGCTGGTGCCGTGGAGCATGCGCACGAGCTGGGCGCCCTTTGCACGGTTGCGACAGGAGATGCAGGAACGCTTCCGCGTCCTCTTTGGCGATCTTTCCTACTTCCAGATCTTCACCATCTCCATCCTGGCCGGGATAGGGGAGGAAGTCTTCTTCCGCGGTGTGGTGCAGCGCGGGCTGGCCGGCTTCGTCGGGCCGTGGGTGGCCCTGGCGCTTGCCAGCCTGCTGTTCGGGCTGGCCCACCCGGTGTCTCCGCTCTACGTGGCGCTGGCTGCTCTTGTGGGGCTGGTCATGGGTGGCCTGATGATGGCCTTCGACGATCTCACCGTCCCCATTGTCACCCACGCATTACACGATGTCGTGGCGTTGCTCGCCCTGAAGCGCGCTGGGAGACCGGCTAGCGATGCTGCCGGCGGATCTGCTGGATCCGCCGCCTGACGAGCAGAACCGGGCCTCCAGCGGCCCGACTCCAATCATCGTTCCGGAGAGAGAGGAAAGCCGATGCGCTTCTTGCCGGTCACGCTCGTCTCTCAAGGGCGACCAGGCCCTTCAGTTGGCCTGGTGGGACGAGTTCGTCGCCACCAGCTACCCTCCACTGACATGGGTGATTTGCAGCTCGGGATCCGCCAAGATGTCCTTTTCGTCGAACAGCACCGGCCGCCATTGCTTGGCGGCGAAGAGATCCATTTGATCGGCGAAGTGTGGTGAAGTGGGATCGCTGCTCTGGGAGTTGGTCAGCAATGCCTGCGCCGATGGCCCCGACTTGGTGAACTCCAGCACCATGAGGAAGCAGGTGCCGGCGTTCACCGGATAGCCGCTGGCTCTGAGAAAGCGGCTGCCGTTCACCGCCGCCGGCAAGGACCCCGGCTCCAGCGTGGTCAGGTTCGGTCTGAGATCCACCACGTTGGCCACCCCTTCAAGTCCCTGTCCGCCATGCAGCGAAATTCGCCTCTCTCCTTGCATGGTGTGCTGCAGCGTACCCAGGGGTGTGTCCAGATCGATATCACGATCCCGCAGGAAACCCACGGCACCGGCAAGACGGATGAGAACATGGTCCCCAGCGACGAGACCCCGGGGCGTGCCCACCGGGTCGTTGCTGTCGAACTTCTCTGCGAACAGCGGACCGGGTGGCTGACCCAGGAATTCACGCCACAGAACAGCGCCGCGGCTGTCCAGATTCAGCAGGCCATCCCAGGCCGCCAGCACCTGGCAGGCTTCCGTGAGATCCACGGTTCTATCGTCCAGCTCGACCTGCGGACGAGCCCTGCACCTCTCGACCACCTGCCTGCGCAGCAGCTCTTCAGTCAGGCCCCGGTTGGATAGGATCGCCGCCGCCAGCTCGTTTCTGGTAAAGCGGCCATCCTCTCCGGCGGGACCATCGGCAGAGGTATCATCTAGAAGAATCGCATTCATCCTGGAGCGTAGTGACAGCCGCGTTCCCTCTTCACCGGTCAGCGGGGAATATCCCTCCAGGCGGGCGGTCGCGTGGGGCACCCAGTGACTGTCGTTGGCATTGAAGACATAGTCACGGCGTTCCATCTGCGGCAGCTCAGCAAACGGGACGATACCCGGGTCCCGGGTGCCGTCTCTTTCCTGCCATTCGAAACGCGAATCGCTGCCATCCAGCAGCACGCGCCCCCTGGCCCACATCCGCTTGGTCGCCTCGTCGCTTTGCCGTCGTTGCAGCCACAGTGCGATAGCCTCGTCACTCAGGTCGGGTGTGGTCGAGCCGCTTGCGAACCAGGCGAGGCCATCGGGGGAGACGGCCAGGGTGTTCAGCCAGGGCAAACCGGTGTGATCGGCGTGGGCCTGCTGGAAGGCCTCCATGCTGCCGGCCTGGTCCATGGCCAGATACTGGGCCCCGGCCTCCTGGTTGTCGTAGTGGACATCTCGAACGGTCAGTGCCTGCTCCTCCGACCAGGGGAAGTCGGGAAGGGTCACCACCGGTCCGTAGTGGCTGAGCCAGACGGTCTTCTCCACCTTCTCCAGGGTGCCGTCCTCCTGCCGCACCTCGATCTGGACCCTGCGGGGTTGCATCGAGCGCTGCTCACCGTCATAGACGTACTTTGTCGGCTCCCCTGGTACCAGCTTCAACTGATAGAAGGTGACCGACTTACCGGCCGAGACCGTCTGGGTCCAGGCCACGTTCCGGTTGAATCCCATGATCACACCCGGGACACCGGTGACGTGAACACCGTAGACATCCAGCCGGCCGCGCAGGGTAAGATGTTTTTCCGAAAAATGGCTGGCGCTGCTCCACCAGAAATGGGGATTGGCCACCAGCATGCCGCGCCCACCGGCGGTCCGTTCGCTGCCGATGGCCCAGCCGTTACTACCCAGCCCTTCCGGCCCACTGTGCGATGAGACCGGCAGTCCGGCAGCAGGTGTCCTCTGGTTCTGCAGTCTTGCAGTGCTTGTCCCAGGCGGGACGGCCAACGGAACGGCGTCCCAGTTTGTCATGGACTCGACGGCCAAACGAAAGCGGGCCACCAGATCGACGGCTGTGATTTCCCCCACCCATGCGGCCCCGGCACACCAGCCTTTCAATCCCTCCACACCGACCGTGGCGAGATAGTCGTTGTA
>CBDVAL010000137.1:0-9437 GCA_965371955.1 uncultured bacterium
ACCGGCGGCTCCCCATGCTCGGAGGGCGGAACGGCCCGGGCGCGGGCCGCGGAAAGAGAGGCGGCCATGACATTCGATAGCGCGACGCTCCACTACCTGGATCAATTTCTGTTCGCGGCGTTGCCCTACCTGGCGTTCAGCGTGTTCTTCATCGTCACCATCCAGCGCTATCGCCAGCAGACGTTCACCTACTCCAGCCTGTCCTCGCAACTGCTCGAGAACAAGCAGCATTTCTGGGGGATGGTGCCGTTCCACTACGGCATCCTGGTGATCCTGGTCGGACATGTCATCGGCTTCGCCATACCCCGCACCGTGCTGGCCTGGAACGCACGTCCGCTGCGCCTGTACATCCTGGAGGTCAGCGCCCTCATCTGCGGCATGCTGGCCCTGGTGGGCTTGGTGGCGGCTGTGGTGCGCAGGATCCGGCATCCGCGCATCCGCATGGTGACCACCAAGCCGGACTGGGTGATCTTCGCCATGCTGTTGTTCCAGGTGTTCTCAGGCATCTACATCGCCATCTTCGTGGGCTGGGGCTCCTCATGGTACGCGGCCGCGGCGGTCCCGTACCTGCGCTCGCTGCTGGCCTTCGATCCCAACATAGCCTATATAACCGAGATGCCCTGGATGGCGCGGCTGCACTTCATCAACGCGTTTCTCCTCATAGCCTTCTTTCCGTTTACCAGGTTGGTCCACATCCTGGTGATTCCGAACATGTACCTGTGGAGAAAGCCACAGGTGGTGCGCTGGAACTTCATCCGGCGGCAGCCGCGCTGACCCCAGCCGCAGGAGGAGCCGATGTCGAAAGCGAAGCAGTGCGTTTCCGAGGCCGCCCCCGACCCTGGAAGGGGCGTGGCCCTCAAGTACTGGGATCCGGAGGATGAGTCCTTCTGGTCGGCGCACGGCAGCCGTATTGCCGGCCGCAACCTGTGGATCTCCATCCCCAACCTGCTGTGTGGGTTCGCGGTCTGGCTGTACTGGTCCATGATCATCGTGCAGATGCAGAACCTGCACGTTGTGGGCTTCTTCCCGTTCGCCGCGGACAAGAGCCTGCTCTACACGCTGCCGGCCATTGCCGGCCTGGCCGGCGCCACTCTGCGCATCCCCAACTCGTTCATGATTTCCATCTCCGGCGGCAGAAACGTCATCTTTGTCACAAGCCTGCTACTGGTGGCACCGGCGCTGGGCGTGGGCATGGCACTGCAGAACTCCGACACGACCTGGGTCACCTTCGCCATCCTGGCCGGCCTGTCGGGAGTAGGTGGGGGAGCGTTCGCCTCTTCGATGTCCAACATCAGTTTCTTCTATCCCAAGCGGGTGCAGGGAACCTCCCTGGGTCTCAATGCCGGACTGGGCAACGTCGGCGTGAGCATCATGCAGGTGCTGCTGCCGTTCGTCATGACGTTCGGGCTGTTCGGCGCCCTGGGGGGCGCCGGCAAGACGCTGCCCGCAGAGCTGGGTGGCGGCGAGGTCTGGATCCAGAACAGCGGTCTGGTCTGGGTGCCCATTCTGGTGGTGCTGTCGGTGCTGGCGTTCCTGTTCATGAACAACCTGCCGCAGCACAAGGTGCCGTCGACGCCGCTGGCGGTGTCCAAGATGCTCTGGCTGGAGCTGCTGGGATTCACCGGCGCCGCGGTGGGCGTCTTCCTGCTGATCTCGGACTGGGGCAACGTTCCCGATCTTCTCAAGGTCTTCCTGGTTCTGCTGGTGGCCGTGGGGATCACCCTGGCCCTGATGCGCTACCTGACACCGAAGGACACGAAGGAGAACCTGCGCGGCCAGTTCGCCATCTTCGGCGAGAAGCACAACTGGGTCATGACCTGGCTCTACACCATGACGTTCGGGTCGTTCATCGGCTACTCGGCCGCCTTCCCCAAGCTGATCCAGGACGTGTTCGGCACGTTGCCCGATGGTTCTCTCAACGCGAACGCCCCCAACCCCATGACCTATGCCTGGCTGGGGCCGCTGGTCGGGTCGCTCATCCGCCCGGTGGGAGGATGGCTCTCCGATCGACTGGGCGGGGCAAGGGTCACGCAGTGGGACACGGTGGTGATGATCGGCTCCGCCCTGGGTGTGGCCTACTTCATCCAGGCGGCGCGCACTGCCGCGCATCCCGAGGTGTACTGGTGGCCCTTCCTGGCGT
This sequence comes from uncultured bacterium, assembly GCA_965371955.1. GTDB lineage: Bacteria > Acidobacteriota > Polarisedimenticolia > CBDVAL01 > CBDVAL01 > CBDVAL01. Next base: position 2,141 of record CBDVAL010000137.1, read on the forward strand.
TGTTCCTGCTGCTGTTCGTCACTACCGGCATCGGCAACGGCTCCACGTTCCGGATGATCCCCATCATCTTCAAGCCGGAACAGGCCGGCCCGGTGCTGGGATGGACCTCGGCCATCGCGGCCTACGGTGCATTTCTCATCCCGCGCATCTTCGGCACGCAGATCAAGGCCGGCCACGCCGAGTACGCGCTCTACGGCTTCGTCGCCTACTACTTCACCTGCCTGGTTGTGAACTGGTGGTTCTACGCCCGCAGGAACGCGGCGACTCCGTGCTGAGGAGCATGCACCGGCGATGAGAGACCGAATCATCAGCATCACGCTGCTGGTGGGGATCCTCCTGGTGGGGGTCTCCCTGCTGTCGGCGCTGTCCAGCTATCGGCTGCCCGGCAACAATCAGGGCTACCGCCCGGTGCAGCCCATCGATTACTCGCACCGCGTGCATGCCGGCGAGATGGCCATTGCGTGTCTCTATTGCCATTCGGGCGCCGAGCGCAGTCGCACTGCGGGGATCCCCTCGGCCAATGTGTGCATGAACTGCCACCAGTACGTCACCGCATCGTTGGGAGCGTTACGCGAGGAGGAGCGTTCCGCCAAGGAGGACGGCCGTGAGCCCCGTCCGGTGGTGTCGCCGGAGTTGCAGGTGCTGTACGACGCGCTGGGCCTGAACGAGGAGTTGCAGCCGGATCCCGCGCGGCAGCAGCGTCCCATCGAGTGGGTGAAGGTGCACAGCCTGCCCGACTTCGTGGCCTTCGACCACCGTCCGCACGTGGGGGCCGGCGTGGCATGCCAGCGCTGCCATGGGCCCATCGAGAGCATGGACCGTGTGCGCCAGTTCGAGAATCTGACCATGGGATGGTGCGTGGACTGCCACCGGGAGTCGGCAGGAACGAGACTGGCCGGCCGGCCGGTGGATCCATCCCTCGATTGCGTGACCTGTCACTACTGAGCTGAGTGGATGAAACGATGACGCGCCACGACAACAAGAGCTACTGGAGGGTTCCCGAGGAACGCGACTCACCACTGCAGCCCAGCGGCGGCGACCTGCCCACGGCGGCGGAGGTGGCCGACGAGGCCGGCGTGGGCCGTAGGGAGTTCCTGCAACTGGCCGGCTTCGCCCTCGGCGCCGCCGCCCTGACGGGCTGCAGTCGCGGGCTGGAGCACCGGGCCATTCCGTACCTGGTCCGGCCGGAGGAGATCACCCCGGGTCGATCGTACTGGTACGCGTCCGTCTGCGGCGCGTGTCCCGCGGCCTGCGGCATCCTGACCAAGAACCGCGACGGCCGCCCGATCAAACTGGAGGGCAATCCGCAGCACCCGGTGTCCCGCGGCGGGTTATGCGCAGTGGGACAGGCGAGTGTCCTGGCCTTGTACGATTCGCAACGGCTACGGCACCCGCTGGTCGACGGACGGGACTCGGCCTGGCAGGAAGTCGACCGGCAGGTCATGCAGCGCCTGGAATCCATCCGGGCCGGCGGCGGTCGCGTGCGCGTCCTCACCGACTCCACGGCAGGGCCGGCCGAGCGCGAGCAGATCGCATCGTTCCTGTCCGGCTTCCGGGACGGCCGCCACGTGACCTACGACCCCCTCTCCATGTCGGCCATCGCCGACGCGCACCTGCAGACCCACGGCGCGCGTACCCAGCCGCGCTACGGCTTCGAGGATGCGCAGGTGATCGCGGCCTTTGGCGCCGACTTCCTGGGCACCTGGATCTCGCCGGTGGAGTACACCGCCGGCTACCACGCCGGCCGTCGTCTGGATCCGGACGGCGCTCCGTTCTCCTACCACGTGCAGCTCGAGTCCCGGATGAGCCTCACCGGCAGCAACGCGGACCATCGAGTGGCGCTACCGGCCGGTTCATTGCCGCTGATCCTGGCACACCTGGCGGGGGCGCTGGCGCAGCTGCGCGGTTCGAGGGTGCCGTGGCGGTCGCTTCCTGCCTGCCCCATCGATGTGGCGGAGATCGCCGCATTGGCGCAGCGGCTGTGGAGCGCGCCCCGGGGCCGCACCCTGGTGGTGTGCGGCGTCAATGAACGCGGCGCCCAGAAGCTGACCAACTACGCCAACCACCTGCTGGGCAACTACGGGACCACCGTGGATCTGGAGGGAGCATCGCTGCAGCGCCGGGGAGATGACGCCGAGCTCCGGCGGCTACTCGATGAGCTACAGGCGGGGGCGGTGGACGCACTGTTCGTGCGCGGCGTCAATCCGGTCTATGACCTCCCCGCGGGGGAGGAGACGGCCGCAGCGCTCGACAAGGTCCCGTTGGTGGTGTCCTTTGCATCGCGGCAGGATGAGACGGCGCGGCACGCGCACTTCGTCTGTCCCGAACCCCACTTCCTGGAGTCGTGGGGCGATTCCGAGCCGGTGAACGGTGTCGCAGCGTTGCGGCAGCCGGCCATCCGGCCCCTGGGCTCCGTTCGCCCGCTGCTCGAGTCGCTGGCGTCCTGGTCCGGCCGGCCCGCCGGTGCCCGGGATCTGGTGCGCGCCTCCTGGCGCAAGAACATCTATCCGCGCCGGCAGTCGGGCTCATCCTTCGAGTCGTTCTGGGACCGGGCCCTCCATGACGGCCACGTCTCGCTGCGCCGGAGCGCGACGAAGCACTCCAGCTTCGCGCTGTCCGCCGTCCAGGCTCCGTCAGGATGGAGCGTACCCCCGGGCGGCGAGCAGCTCCTGGAGGTGTATCCGTCCCTGGGCTTGCTCGATGGTCGGCATGCGCACAACGCGTGGTTACAGGAGCTTCCGGATCCCGTGGCCAAGACCGTCTGGGACAACTTCGTCTCGGTCTCCTCCTCAGTGGCCGGCGGTCTGGGAATCTCCAGCGGTGACGTGGTGCGCATCACGGCGGCCGGCGACGGGACGGTCCTGGAGCTCCCGGCCCTGGTGCAGCCCGGTCAGGACCCACGCAGCGTGGCCATCGCACTGGGCTACGGGCGCGAGGGGACCGACCGCTTTGCCAAGGTGGGACCTCAATGGTGGGAGGGGAAGCCCACGGTGAAGGAAGGGCACCTGGTGGGTGTCCATGCTGCGCCCTTGCTGGCGTGGGACGGAAGCTCCCTGGTCTACAGCGGTCGCCGGGTCCGCCTGGAGAGGACCGGGCGCCGTCACCAGTTGGCCACCACACAGATGCACCACTCGCTGGAACTCCCCGAGCACCTGGCCGGGGGCGAGCGTCGTCGCGGCCACATCGTACAGGAAACCACGCTGGCGGCATGGCGCGCGGACCCGGGGTCCGGCGCCCGCGGCCGGCACGGCGAGCTGGTCACGCTCTACGAGGATCATCCCAAGAGCCCGCATCACTGGGGACTGGCCATCGACCTGACCGCCTGCACCGGATGCTCGGGGTGTGTGGTGGCTTGCCAGGCGGAGAACAACATCCCGGTGGTGGGTAAGGACGAAGTGGCACGGGCGCGGGAGATGCACTGGATGCGCATCGACCGCTACTACAGCGGGGAGGACCCGGAGGTCGACGTGGTGCACATGCCGATGCTATGCCAGCACTGCGACAACGCTCCGTGCGAGAACGTATGCCCGGTGCAGGCCACGGCGCAGTCCGCGGAAGGTCTGAATCAGCAGATCTACAACCGCTGTGTGGGTACGCGCTACTGCGCCAACAACTGCCCATACAAGGTGCGCCGCTTCAACTGGTTCAACTATCCCCGGGAGGATCGCCTGCAGAACCTGTCGCTCAATCCCGACGTCACGGTCCGTTCCCGGGGGGTCATGGAGAAGTGCAGCTTGTGTGTGCAGCGCATCGTGGACGGCAAGGCGGAGGCGAAGCGCGCCGGGCGGCCGGTCCAGGACGGAGACATCCAGCCGGCGTGCGTGCAGTCGTGCCCGGCAAAGGCCATTGTCTTCGGCGACATGAAGGATCCCGACAGCAAGCTGAGCAAGAAAAAGCACGATCCGCGGCACTACGTCGCCCTGGAGGAACTGGGCATCAAGCCGGGGGTTGGCTATCTGACCCTGGTGCGCAACCGGGAGGAGACGGGGGGCCCCCACCATGGCTGATTCCTCCGCCGCACGGCTGCTTCGCGCCGAAGCTGTCGCGCCGGTGCTGCGCTGTCCCCTGGTGGAGGGGGACCGCACGCCGCATGACGTCACCGAGGATATCTGCCGGCCGCTGGAGGGACGGCCCACCGTCCTGTGGTGGGCCGGCCTGTTCCTGGCAGTCTCGGCACTGGGGCTGGGGATCGTCGCGGTTGCCTACTTGCTGAGGACCGGCGTCGGTGTATGGGGGCTGAACCGCACCGTGGGTTGGGGCTTTGACATCACCAACTTCGTCTTCTGGGTGGGAATCGGCCATGCCGGGACGCTGATCTCGGCGGTGCTGTTCCTGTTCCGTCAGCGCTGGCGCACTGCCGTGAACCGCTCTGCAGAGGCAATGACCATCTTCGCTGTGATGTGCGCCGGGTTGTTTCCGCTCATTCACATGGGGCGGCCGTGGCTGGCCTTCTGGGTGTTCCCCTATCCCAACTCCAGGGGACCGCTATGGATCAACTTCCGTTCCGCGCTGTGCTGGGACGTGTTCGCCGTCTCCACGTACTTCCTGATCTCGCTGGCCTTCTGGTACGTCGGCATGATTCCGGATCTCGCGACGCTGCGCGACCGGACGCGCTCGAAGCTGCGCGGCACGCTGTTCCGCTGGTTCAGCCTGGGCTGGAACGGCTCCACGCGCACCTGGCTGCGCTACGAGACGGTCTACCTGCTGCTGGCCGGCTTGGCCACGCCGCTGGTGTTCTCGGTGCACTCCATCGTGAGCTTCGACTTCGCCACGTCCATCGTTCCGGGCTGGCACACCACCATCCTCGCCCCCTACTTCGTGGCCGGCGCCATCTTCTCCGGGCTGGCGATGGTGTTGACGCTCATGCTCATTGCCCGCAAGGTGATGCGGCTGGAGAGCTACATCACGGCAAACCACGTGAGCGCCATGTGCAAGCTGATCATCGGCATGGGCGGCATCGTCGCCCTGGCCTACGCCACCGAGTCCTTCATGGCCTTCTACTCGGGCAACGAGTTCGAGCGCTTCGTGGTCCTGAACCGGGCCATGGGGCCGTTCGCCTGGGCCTACTGGATCATGGTGGGGTGCAACGTGCTCTCGCCGCAGCTGTTCTGGTTCAAGAAGATCCGCTCCAATCTGCTGGTGGTGTTCATCGTCTCCATCTTCATCAATATCGGCATGTGGTTCGAGCGCTTCGTGATCATCGTCATCTCGCTGCACCGGGACTTCCTGCCCTCAGCCTGGCGGGACTACGTTCCCACCCAGATCGAGATTGCCACCCTGGTGGGGAGCTTTGGCCTGTTCTTCACTTGTTTCCTGCTGTTCTGCCGCTTCCTTCCGGTGATCTCCATGGCCGAGGTGAAGGGTGTGCTGAGCTATGGCCGCCCGCACGGGGAGGCGTCATGAACCGCCATCTCATGGGTGTGTTCACCCGGGAGGCCGACATTCTCGAAGCGACGGCGGTGTGTCGCAAGCGCGGCTACGAGATCGTCGACGTCTACGCACCCTACCCGGTGCACGGGCTGGACCGGGCCATGGGGCTGCGCCCGTCGCGCATCACCTGGGCGTGCTTCGTGCTGGGGATGACGGGCGCGGCGGCCATGCTGTGGTTCCAGGTGTGGGCGTCCGCGGTGGACTGGCCGGTGAACATCGGCGGCAAGCCGCTCAACTCCCTGCCGGCGTTTGTCCCTGTGGCGTTCGAGACGGCGGTGCTCATGGCCGGGCTGGGCACCGTCGCCGTGCTCCTGGTGCTCGCCCGCCTGTTCCCGTGGAGCAAACCCAGGCTGGCACATCCCCGGGTCACCGACGATCACTTCGTCCTGGCCATCCGGCAGACGGACGCCGACCTGGATCCCGGCATGGCGGAACGGCTGCTGCGCGGGCATGGGGCCATCGAGGTACACGAAGATCTCGGCGGAGAGGTTTCATGAGCGGCGTGATCCGAAACCTGCTTCTCGTGCTGGTCCTGGCGGGCCTCATCGCGCTGCACTGGGCCGTCCTGCCGGACCCGTCGCGTCGTAACTACGAGTTTCTCCCGGACATGGTGGAATCCGTGCCCCGGGATGCCCAGGCGCAGGCGCCCGGCCTGGCGGACGGTACGGTCCTGGATCTGCGGCCGCCGCCGGGAAGCATCGCCCGGGGCTACCTGCCGCTGGGCTATGCCGCCACGCCGGAGGAGGCACTGCGCGCCGGAGACGAGCTGCGCAACCCGGTCGCGGACGACGATGTGGACGCCGTGGCGCGCGGCGAGTTCATCTATGCCAGCTTTTGCGCGGTGTGCCACGGGCCGTCGGGCGGCGGCGACGGGCCCGCGACGAAGCGCGGTGTTCCACCACCACCGTCGCTGCTGCTCGAGCACGCACGCGAGATGCGTGACGGGCAGATGTTTCACGTCATCAGCATGGGGCAGGGGAACATGGCGGCGTATGCATCCCAGGTGGAGCGGCAGGACCGCTGGAACGTGATCCGCTACCTCCGTACTCTCCAGCCCGCTCCCGCTGCCACCATGGCGGCGGGCGCAGCTGCCGGGCCTCGGGAGGGAATGTGATGAGCACGCCGCCGAACCTGGAGGGAGTTGCCCTCTCCCGGCGCTTCACCGACGGGCGCCCCTGGTCCACCCTGCTGCAGGGTGTGGCGGTGGTGGCCGGGCTGATCGTCCTCCTGGGCGTCTTCCTGGCACCCGAACGGACCTGGCCCAACGTGCTGGTGGCGGCCATGTACGTCGTCGGCCTGAGCCTGGCCGGCCTGCTGTTCCTGGCCTTTCATTACCTGCTCACGGCCGGATGGAGCGTGTGCATCAAGCGGGTGGCCGAGGCCCTGGTCTTCACCATGCCCTTGGCCGCGCTCCTGGTTCTGCTCTGCCTGGTGGGGGCGACCGTGCTGTACGAGTGGACCCAGCCGGAGGTGGTGGCCCACAGTCCAGTTCTCCAGGGGAAGTCAGGCTGGCTGAGCCTGCCGTTCTTCGCCGTGCGGGCGGTGCTCTACCTGGCCATCTGGTCGGTCTTCGGCTGGGCCATGCTGCGAACCTCCAGGCGGCAGGATCACACCGGCGGGATGGCGCCCAACCGCAGAAGCACCGCTCTCAGCGCCGGCTTCCTGGTGGCCTTCGCCGTCACGTTCTCCCTGGCGAGCTTCGACTGGCTCATGTCACTGCAGCCGGAGTGGTACAGCACCATCTTCGCCGTCTATAACTTCGCAGGCAGCTTTGTCAGCGGACTGGCGGTGATCTCCATCACCGCCATCATCCTGCGCCGCCAGGGCGCACTGGCGGGAGTGTTCAGCAAGCATCACCTGCACGATC
>CBDVAL010000138.1:0-9293 GCA_965371955.1 uncultured bacterium
ACTGTGCTTTCGCTGAATTTCAGTATCGTGACGGCCCCCTCAGCCTCGAGTTCCCAGCTGCAAAACACAATGGACGGACCGCCCCAGTTCGGAAACGTGGTGCCTGCCACTTGCAGTCGCGTGGCAGGTTCCACGGTCACCACAGTGGCCCAGAGCAAGCCGCCGCCGCCCTCCCAGTCCTCGTACATCCGCCCGCCGGGCTTCGCCTCCAGGTAGTAGCGGCGTTTCCCCGGTTCACCGCCGGCGTAGAACTCCTGTGGCCACCAGGCTCCGATGTCGTTCGTAAGGGCCTTCCACACGTCCCCTGTTGCTCCGGTGATGCGAATCTCCATGTGCGTCTCAAGAACTGCCGCAGCAGTGGTGGGTGTGCTCATTTTCTCTCCTTGTTCGCTTCGATCAGTCCCTTCAATCGGAGCAGGCGGTCGGCGTTCAGCCGTTCGAACGGCCGGATCCATCGCCGATAGATCGCTTGGATGGGTACGGGATTCAGGTGATTGATGCGCTCGCGACCACGTCGTTCGATAACGACGAGGTTCCCCTTCTCGAGTTCCTTCAGGTGCTTCATGACGGCAAAGCGAGAGAACTCGAAGTTCCGGCACAGTTCTCCGGTGGTCATGGAGCGCCGGCGGAGCAGATCGAGGATGCGGCGCCTCGAAGGGTCGCTCAGAGCCCGCCAGGTCAGGGTGTCGCCGTAGGCGCGGCCTTCTGCAGGGGTGGTCCGTAGAATCTTCATGTGACCATATAGTCACATAAAGGAGAGCTCAAGTCAAGCCCCGGATCGAAATACGATTCCTACCGGGCTAGAGCTTGCTCTGGAACAGCTTGATGGCTTTCTCCAGGCTCGCAGCCTTCTTCTTGGCCTCGGGAGATTTCAGCTTGCTCTTCAGCCGGCTCAGGGACTGTTGCACCCGTTTCACCTGTTGCACCGCAACGTCCACTTGGGCGGTGTTGTCCATCCCGGTGAGGCCGGAGGACCTGAGGCCCTGTTTGAACTCGGCACGGGCCGACTCGAACTGGTCGAACAGGGCGGCCAGCTCCTTGTCCTCGGCGGACGCCGGCGATGACAAGCCGAACGGGAGGCTGCCGGTCTGTGTGTACTGGTACCCGACCCAGGCCCCCACCGCGATGAACCCGACGATCAGTAGCTTCTTCATGGCTTGACCTCCGTCCCCCGGGTGGGGGCGATTCCCGGGAAGTACCGCAAAGCCCCGGGATGGTAATCTAGACGGTGTCACCAGGGGATGCCATCCGGGGAGGGCCGTCGTTGCGGATCCAGGCGGGAACCAGCGGCTTCAGCTACAATGCATGGAAGGGGAATTTTTACCCAGAGCAGCTCCCGGCCGGTGAGATGCTGCGTTACTACGGTGAACAGCTCCCCGCCGTCGAGATCAACAACACCTTCTACCGCATCCCGAGGAGAGAGGTCCTGGAGCGCTGGGCCGCGCAGGTGCCCGAGGACTTTCGCTTTGCCGTCAAGGCCTCGCGGCGCATCACCCACTTCAAGCGCCTCAAGGACGCCGCTGAGGTGACCGGCTACTTCCTGAGTGCTGCGGCCGCGCTGGGGCCCCGGCTGGGAGTCCTGCTGTTCCAGCTGCCGCCGAACTTCCGGCTGGATCTGGAGCGCCTGGATGATTTCCTGTCGCTACTGCCCGAGGGCACGCCGGCTGCGTTCGAGTTCCGCCATCCCTCCTGGGCCGATGACTTGGTGTACGAACGCCTGAGGGCGCGTGGCCTGGCGTGGTGTCACTCCGACACCGATGAGGCGCCCCCGGCCGTCCCGGTGCGGACCGCACCATGGGGTTATCTCCGCCTGCGCCGCAGCGACTACTCGGATGAGGACCTCCAGGCCTGGGCCGGGCGGGTGCGTGAGACCGGCTGGGAGAGCGCCTTCGTCTTCTTCAAGCACGAGGAGGCCGGGGCCGGGCCGCGGTTGGCGCGGAGGTTCCTCGAGCTCGCCGGCGGCCAGCCCGGCTAGAACCGCCGACACCCCCTCGCTTGACTTCCGGGTCGGTGCGTGTATACTGTCCTATGACAGTAGGACACTTGAGCCCGGAAGACGCCATGGACCTGCGACTCGATGCGGCCAGCGCTGTCCCCATCTACGCCCAGGTGGTGGACCAGATCAAGGCCTTGGTGGCCACCCGCGCCCTGCGCGTGGGCGATCCCATGCCCTCGGTACGCGAGCTGGCCTCCACGCTGCGCATCAACCGCAACACGGCGGCCAAGGCCTACCAGATCCTCGAGGCGGAGGGCGTCCTGGAGACCCGCGCCGGCCAGGGCAGCTTCGTGGGCCGGGAGGGGCCGCGCTGGTCGCGGCAGGAGCGCATGAGCCGGCTGGAGCGCAGCCTGGACCGTTCCCTGGTGGAGGCATATCACCTCGAGATCCCGTTCGAGGACGTGCCCTCGGTGCTGGACCGGAGGATCGGAAGCTTCCGGGGCCGGGGGCGGGGGAGCGACCAGGGGAAGAAGGGAAACTAGCCATGGAATCACCCGCCATCGTCATCGATCGATTCACCAAGCGCTTCGGCAGGCGCATCGCCGTGGAGGATCTCTCGTTGGAGGTCCCCAGAGGCTCCATCTTCGGTTTTCTGGGTCAGAACGGGGCCGGGAAGACCACCACCATCCGCACCCTGCTGAACCTGCTGCAGCCCACCGCCGGCAGGCTTCAGGTCCTGGGACACGATTCCATGGCGGAGTCGGTGCCGCTGCGCCGGCGCGTGGGCTACCTGCCGGAGGAGCCGTCCTACTATCCGTGGATGACGGTGCAGGAGATCCTGGACTTCAACGCACCGTTCTATCCCACCTGGGATGCGCAACTGGCCGGAGACCTGCTGGCCCGGCTGGAGCTGCCGCGGGACCGGCGCCTGCGCGAGCTGTCCCGCGGGATGCAGGCCAAGGCGGGGCTGATCCTGGCCCTGGCTCCGCGCCCGGAGCTGCTCATCCTCGATGACCCCACCTCGGGGCTGGACCCGGTGGTGCGCCACGAGTTCCTCGAGGCCGTCATCAACAACGTGCAGGCCGAAGGGGGCACGGTGTTCTTCTCCACCCACCTGCTCCATGAGATGGAGCGCGTGGCGGATGAGGTCGCCATCCTGCACCACGGCCGGCTGCACCTGCGCGCTTCGCTGGAGCAACTCAAGGCACAGGTCAAGAGGATCCGGGCCGTCTACCCGGACCAGGTCCCGCAGGCGTTTCCTCTGCCGGGCCTGCTGCGCGTGGACCGCAATGCCCACCAGGCCCTGCTCACGGTGGCGGACTACCGGCCGGACTTTCCCGAGGCCCTGCGCAGCGCGGGCGCCGAGTCGGTGGAGGTCATCGACCTGTCGCTGGAGGAGATCTTCGTGGAGACGGTGAAGGGAGCGCGTGATGAATAGATCCTTGCTGTGGAAGGAGTGGCGTGAGCAGCGCCCGCTGATTCTCACCGGTCTGCTGGTGGCGGCGTTGATGCCGTTCTTTCTCATCGCCGGCCAGAGCGCTGTCTCCAGTCGTGCGGTGAACCTGCAGGACCTGTCCGAGGGATTGCGGGCCCTCTACATACTCGCGCTCTGGCCGCTGTTCGCCGCCGCCAGCGGCGCCGGCACGGTGGCCACCGAGATCGGCGATGGGACGCTGGGCTTCCTGCTCTCCCGGCCAGTGTCGCGCCTGCGCGTGTGGCTGGTGAAGGTGGGGATGGCGGCGGTGGCGTTCGTGCTGGTGGTGCTGGGTTCGGCGCTGGTGGCATGGATCCTCCACGTGGTGGCCTCCGGCGGAGACCTCGGTTGGACCACCAAGGTCTGGGACGACATCCAGATCACCATGGCAGGACTTCCGCTGGCCGGCCTCATCCTCCTCATATTCAGCACGGCGGTGTTCTTCTCCACCGTGCTGTCGCGCGCCATGACCGCTGCGGCCGCCGGGCTGGTGACCGCGTTGACCTTGTCGTCGGCCATCTACCTCGTGTGGTCCCGGATCGATCTGGTGCCGCTGCTGGAGCCGCAATGGATGGCGGCGGAGGTCGGCCTGGTGGCGGTGCTCATCCTGCTGGCGTCGTTCTACCTGTTCTCGCGCGGAGAGATGCTGCGTGGAAGGGGCGCACGGAAGACCGCGCTGGTGGCGGCGGCGCTGGCGCTGGTAGGAGCCGGCGTGGTGAGCCTGCCGGTGATGTTCGCCTCCATCCAGGTCACCGCGGAAGACGCATGGTTCCGTGACGCCTTCCTGTCCAGGTCGGGAGATGCCGTGGTGGCGAGCGTCGCTCGCGCCGGCGGCGCATCGCCACAGGTTTGGCTGGTGCCCACCGATGGCAGTCGCTTCCACCGTCTCACCGGACGCCTCACCATGGCGCCGGCGCTGTCCCCGGACGGTGAATGGCTGGCCTACGTCTCCGTGCGGGGCGCTCTGGGGATGCGCAGCAGATCGGCGCCGCAGATCCGCGTCATGCACCTGGATGGGCGCGACGATGGCGCCGTCGGCTCGTGGCCGGTGGACGATTTCAACGTGCGCTTCGATCCCCCCAGGCTGATCTTCGCCTCCGATAGTAGCAAGGTCCTGGCATCGCGCTGGAGCGACACCGCACGTGTGTTCTTCCTGGACGGTAGACCGGGCGTGGAGATCTCCCTCGAGGGCACGCCCCTGGAGGACGGCGTTCCCTTCGACTGGACCCGCGACGGATCCGAGGTGCTGGTGTTCCGCTATCCCACCAGCCATCGCAGCGGCAGCACGCTGGGGGCGGTGAACCTGGACAGCGGCGAGGCCCGGGTGATCTTCGAGACCACGGAACGCGCGTTCTTCCCGCGCTGGATCGGGCGCTGGGTTCGCGACACGCCGTTTCTGGGCTCGTCAATGGCCCTCATCGTGCGTATCGAGACGCCGCAAAAGAACCACGAGTACCGGCTGTCGCTGGTGGACTTGAAGGACGGGACGCTGCGGTCCGTCACGCACAGCTTCTGCCTGCCGTCGTTCGATCTGCAGCGCGACCAGGAGGGCATCGTCTACGTGACCTGTCCGCAGGAGAGCGGCGGGCAGGTGGCCGAGTTGCACCGTTGGAGGACCGACGGCTCCGACGAGGTCCTGCTGGACTCGTTGGACCTGCCGCTGTGGTCCGTGCGCCTCTCGCCCGCCGGAGACCGCGTGCTGCTGCGCGGCACCGCCGGCGTTCAGATGCTGGACGCGCAGGGCACCTTGCGCGATCTAGGCCCGCAGGAATGGTCGATGCTGGGCTGGGCGGGAAAGGACCGCCTGGTGGTCCGCGAGGGCGACGACGACGATCCGCGCCTGCAGGTGGTCAACGTCACCAACGGCGACCGGCGCGAGATCTTTCCGCGCAGCTTCTAGCCCCGGCAGAGCGCGCGTCAGGCCATCCCTCCCGTCATCAACTTCGGATTCCCGGGAACCCTTTCGCAGGACTCTTGTCTTACTGGTTAGATTTCGGCGAACGCACCACCCGCCGCACTGAGGCCTCAGGCAGCGCGGGATGCCGGGGCGATGCCGGCTGAAGAGAGCCGGCCGCCTCGCCGCCCCACCGCCGCTCTTCCCGCCGTTCACCGGCGGATCCTGCGCGGCACAGGAGGCCACGATGAAACGCTCCCTGCTGTTGTCTCTCGTCCTTACCCTCGCCGTCGTCCTGCTGTTCCCCGGCTCGTTCTCCAGTGCAGCCGGAGCTTCGTCCCCCATCGCCTCGCTGCAGGTCGAGGATGAAGAGGGGAACCTGGTTCACCTTCCGCTGCAGCACACGGAGGTGCGCGGTGAGCTCTCGGGCTTCGTCGCGCGGGTCGAGGTCATCCAGACGTACGGCAATCCGTTCGATGAGCCCATTGAGGCGACCTACGTGTTCCCGCTGCCGGAGCGGGCGGCCGTCGACGACTTCGTGATGGAGATCGGGTCGCGCACGGTGCGCGGGGAGATCCACCGCCGGGAGGAAGCGCGCCGGATCTACGAGACCGCTCGCGCATCCGGTTACACCGCGTCGCTTCTGGAGCAGGAGCGCCCGAACATCTTCACGCAGTCGGTGGCCAACATTCTTCCCGGCGATGAGATCCGCATTCATATTCGCTACGTGGACGTGCTGCCGTACGAGGAGGGATCGTTCCGGTTCCTGTTCCCCATGGTGGTCGGCCCGCGTTTCATACCGGGAGGGGCGGGAACGCCGGATGCGGTGACCGTCCCGGCGGCCCTGGACGGCGGCGAAGCCGACCTGCAGGCCGTCGTTCCGGCGGCCAGCCGATCGCGTGACGCCGTCTACCAGCCTCCGGACCGACCCACCGACATCGTCCCGGACGCGAAGCGCATCAACCCGCCCGTTCTGCGTCCGGAATTCCGGAGCGGCCACGATATCTCATTGACTCTTGAAGTGGAGACGGCGGTTCCCATCGGGCGGCTGGTCAGTGACAGTCATTCCATCCTCGTCGACTGGCCGGAGGCCAGGAAAGCACGGGTGTCGCTGGCCCCGGGCGATCGGCTTCCCAACAAGGACTTCATGCTGCGCATCGACGTGGCGCAGGAACTGCCGGAGGTGGGGGTGATCGCTCACCGCACCGGTGACGATGGTTTCTTCGCGCTGCGCCTGCAGCCGAAGGCGGAGATCCAGGTCGCCGAGGCAGCGCCCAAGGAGATCCTGTTCGTCCTCGACCAGTCCGGAAGCATGAATGGGCTGCCCATCAAGATGTCGAAGAAGTTCATGGTGCGGGCGCTCAAGACGCTCGGTCCGGACGATCATTTCAACATCATTCGATTCTCTTCCACGGCGAAGGCCCTGGCGCCGAAGCCACTGCCCAGGACGGAAGAGTCGGTGGAGCTCGGCCTGCGGACTGTCCGCTCGATGGAAGCGCGCGGCGGAACGTATTTTCTGAAGGCGCTCCAGGAGGCGCTTCGTCAGCCGCACGACCCGGGGCGGATCCGGATCATCTTCTTCCTGAGCGACGGATTCATCGGGAATGAGCAGCAGATCTTCGACGCCATCCGCAATCAGGTGCACGACGCGCGGGTGTTCACGCTGGGCATCGGCTCCTCGGTGAACCACTACCTGCTGCGGGAGATGGCAGCCCTGGGCAACGGCGCCTACCAGTACATCCGGCCAGACGGGGACGAAGAAGAGGCCGTCGAGCGCTTCCATGGCTGGGTGACCCTGCCTTACCTGACCGACCTCGAGATCGACTGGGGCGGCCTGGCCGTGGAGGACCTGCAGCCCTCGCGTCTGCCCGATCTGTTCTCGGGGCAGACGCTGACGGTGGTGGGCCGCTATTTGTGGGGCGGCGACGAGACGGTGATCGTCCGCGGCCGTCTGGGAGGGCGGAAGTGGGAGACGCAGGTTCCGGTGCATCTTCCCGAACAGGCCGAGTCTCACGGCGCCCTGGCGTCGGTCTGGGCCCGGCACCGCATCCGGGATCTTCTTCTGGAGGGGCCGTCGCGCCCGGAGATCGAGTACCAGGTGACGTCCCTGGCGCTGTCGTTCCGTCTGATGAGTCCGTTCACGTCCTTCGTCGCCGTGGACGACTCCGAGGTGGTGAACCCCGACGGCAACCCGCTCCAGGTGAAGCAGGCACTGCCGCTGCCTGAGTTCGTCAGCTTCGAGGATTGCTTTGGTGACGCGGGGCCCAGGGCGGCTCGTCCTGATGAGATGCTGCCGGCGGAGGAGCAAGATAGCAGCGGCGCGGTGAGGGTCGAAGTTCACGATGCTGAGGGTCCGGCAAGGGCTGCCAGGGTTCTGCTGTTCCGTAGCAGCACTTCCGGGGCCACGGACCTGCTGACCGGGCACGACGGAGTGGCGCGGTTCGACGATCTCACGCCCGGTGGCGGCTATCGCTTGATGGTGCTGCACCGCGGGGCTCTGTTCGACTCGACGCAGTTCGACGTGAAGGCGGGGATGGAGCACGAGATCCTCATCTCTACTATTGCCGCTGTCAGCCCGGCACCGATGGACGCCGGGGCGCAGTCGGTCCCTGCCCCCAAGATGCCCCAACCGGTGGCAAAGCAGTCCATCGCTGGCGCGGGGACGGGGAAAACGGCCATCCTCACCGGCCAGATCGTGGACAGACAAGGTCAGCCCATGCCGGATGTGACGGTCACAGCCGTCAGCCGAAGGGCAGCGACACAACCGATCGGCGGTGTGACCGATGCCGCCGGCCGCTACCATCTGTCCCCGTTGCAGCCCTCCGATGATTACATCCTCACCGTCGATCTGGCGGGATTCGCCACGGTGGAGATCAGCCCCATCGAACTGGCCGCGGGCCACACGACCACGCAGAACGTCACCCTGGTGCCCTCCGCAATGACCACGGAGAGGATCACCGTCGTTGCCAGGGGAGACATCGTCGACGTGGCCAGCAGCCAGACGTTCACGGTATTCCACAGCGAGTTCGTCACGGGCTTGCCCACCATCGGCCGAAGCTCCCGGGACATCTTGGCGCTCGCTCCCGGCGTCACCGACGCAGACGGCGGTGGCAATCCCAACGTCAGCGGAGCCCGGGCCATTAGCTTCCAGGCCCGCTTCGACGGCGTCAACACCACGACTCCGGTCACGGGAACGTTCGGCCATGACCTGAATCTCGAGAGCATCGCCCAGATCGAGGTCATCACCACCGGCGCCTCGGCCGAATTCACCCAGGCCCAGGGTGGGTTCGCGCACATCCTCTCGAAGAAACCGGCGGGCAAGGCCGCCGCCGGGGTGACTCGTGACGTCCTGGCCAGGCTCATTCCCGCTGGAGCCGCCCGTGTGGTGGAGCCGGCCCTGCGCGTTCTGGCCGACCTGTCAACCGACAGACGTCTCTCCCGAGCCGAAGGTGTCCCTGCCCTCGTCGGGTTGCTGGGCGCCCAGGATCCCCAGGGTCGTATCGGTCGCTCCTTGACCGAGCATGCCCTTGCGACCTGGGCCCTCGTCGAGGCCGCGCGCTCCTATCCCGATCTGCCGTGGCTGCAGCAGGCGACCCAGGCAGCCGTGGCGGAACTGCGTGCCGCCGGCTACGGTCACGGTGAGTGGCCCGCGGTCCGAGGTGCCAGGGCCGATCGGTTCACCTCGGAGCTGGCGAAGCTGGTTCTCGCCGTGGCCGGTGTTCGCAGCGATGGCTCCGCGCCGGCGAACCCGCAGCAGGTCAGTACCTCTCTTTCCGATCTGAAGGGAACCCAGGCGCGTCTGGGGGAGCGCATCGTTGCAGGCCTGGAGAAGGGCTTGCTGGGCCTGCACGAGTGCGCGGCATTTTAGATTCTCGATGGCGGGCGAGGTCGAGCGAGTGACTCGACCGCGCCGCCCCGGGGTGCGGGAGGGGATCCCAGCTTCCCCCCCCCCACAAAATGTGCAGCAGGAGGTGTCAAATCCGGTGCAA
>CBDVAL010000139.1:0-9191 GCA_965371955.1 uncultured bacterium
GGTTGTATACGAGGTGGAGAACCGCAGGCCACCGATGCGACGACTCAGATCGTGTACCACTGAGCTCTTGCCGGTGCCGGACGGCGCGGAGATCACCAGAACGGCCCCGGTGCCCCCATTCCGGATGGTCGCGGTGCTCATTCGACGTTCTGCACTTGTTCGCGGATCTTCTCCACTTCCGACTTGATGGCCAGGGCCGCGCGCCCGATGGCCAGGTCGTCAGCCTTGGAATGGATGGTGTTGGTCTCGCGGTGAAGCTCCTGGGTCAGGAAATCCAGCTCCTTGCCTCTCGAGGCGTCGCTGGCTCCCAGCAATTCCTCCATGGAGTCCAGATGAGCCCGCAGGCGTACCAGCTCCTCGGTGATGTCGGAGCGTTCGGCCAGATAGGCCACCTCCTGGGCCAGCCGGCCAGGGTCCACGTCCACGCCGTCGGCCAGCTTCCGTACCCTTGCCTTGAGCCGGCGCGACAGGCGCTCGGCCAGCCCTCCACTGCGGCGCTCCACGGCAGCCGTGTGGCGTCGGATGGCGCGC
The DNA here is from genome assembly GCA_965371955.1 of uncultured bacterium. Lineage (GTDB taxonomy): Bacteria > Acidobacteriota > Polarisedimenticolia > CBDVAL01 > CBDVAL01 > CBDVAL01. The sequence goes on from CBDVAL010000139.1 coordinate 532, forward strand.
AGGCGGCGCACCAGATCGCGCTTGAGCGCGTTGCCCTCGCGCTCCCGCACCCGGCACAGCGAGATCAGGGCGTTGGAAACCGCCTCTTGCACCGCCGCCTTCTCCTTGCGGCCCAGTTCCATGGCACGATCGTTGTCGATCCTCAGGACGCCCGGAACGCGCAGCAGAGCCGCCATGTCCAGCTCGCCGGGGACGTCCAGCTCACGCTGCAGCGAGCCCACCGCGTCCAGGCAGCGCCCGATCAGATCCCGGTCCAGGTGCACGCGCGGCTTGCCGTTCTCGCGGATGAGCTTGAGCGACATATCCACCCGACCCCTCGAGAGCTGGCGCGTGAGGATCTTGCGCAGATCCGACTCCATGCCGCTGGCCTCCTGTGGCAGGCGTACTTTCAGATCGAGGAAGCGATGATTGACGGAGCGCAGGTCGCAAACCACATGCACGTCCCCCACCCGGCTCTCACCGCGGCCGAATCCGGTCATGCTGCGGACCGCATTCCGTGTTTTCTTTGCGGCGATCGGTGATTTCATCCGGGAACCCCTCCCGTCACGGGGCCGAAACGCCCGATGAATCAGGCAATTTTCAGGCCGGCAAGACCCTTGGCAAGGCTCGGGAGACAGGTTATCGGCGGGACGCGGCGGCGTCAAGATCGCGACGGGAACACACGCACCACGGCGTCCGCAGCCCTCTGGAAGGCACCTCCCCGGCCAAGCAGGCTGCGCAACTCGCCCAGTGCCTGCACCACCCGGCGGCGCTCGTCGCCGTCCTCCAGGAACGGCGCCACCTGTGCGGCGACGCGCTCGCCCACACAGTCATCCTGGATACATTCGGGCACCTCGCGTCGGCCGAGGATCAGATTGGGTAGGCCGACGTCGCGCAGCCGGGACAGCCGCCGGGCGATGCGATAGGTCCACGGGCTCACCTTGTAGGTGATCACCATGGGCACCTGCAGCAGCGCGGTCTCCAGCGTAGCGGTGCCGGAAGCCACCATGGCGGCGCGACAGGCGGTGAGGGCGCGATGGAAGTCGTTCTCCACCACCTGCACGGCGACCTGTGCGGAACTCAGGTGCCGGTCCACCGCGGCCCGGTTCAGCCCCGGGGCCAGCGGCAGCACGCATTGCAGTTGCTGATGCCGCTGCGCCAGCCGGGCCGCAGCGTCGAGCATGACCGGCAGCAGCATCCCCACCTCGCTGCGCCGGCTGCCCGGCAACAGGCCGAGCACCGGGGCCTCCGGGTCCAGGCCCAGGGCCTGCGCGGCTGCCCCGGCCTCTCCTGGAGGCTGCACCAGGTCCACCAGCGGATGACCCACGAACTCCACCGGGACCCCTGCCTCCTCGTAGAACGCCGTCTCGAACGGGAACAGCACCAGCATGAGGTCCACGTCCCGGGCGATCTGGCGCACCCGGTGCCGGCGCCACGCCCAGACCTGGGGTGAGACGAAGTAGACCACCGGAACACCGGTGCGGCGCGCCACCCGGGCGAAACGTAGGTTGAAGTCCGGGTAGTCCACCAGCAGGACCAGATCGGGCCGCGCCGAGCGCAGGTGGGCGCGAGCCGTGCGCCACGCCTTCCAGATGGAGTGCCAGGCTCCGAGCACCTCCACGATGCCGGTGACCGCAATCTGACCGGAGTCGTAGATGCGTCGCACGCCGGCGTGCTCCATGGCCTCCCCCCCGATGCCGTGGAACTCGGCGTCCGGCAGCCTCTCCCGGATCGCGCGCACCAGGTGGGCGCCCAGGCGATCTCCCGACGCCTCGCCGGAGAGCACCAGGACCTTGCGGCCGCCGCTCATGCCGCCTCCGCGCGGACATCACGCTCGGCGCGCCGGGTCAGGTCCGCCAGCGCCTGCTCCAGTCGGGAGCGCAGGACCTCGCGCTGCTCATCGCTCACCCGGCGCGGGATTGCCATGGGCTCTCCATAGAGAAATAGCCCCCGGGCGAACGGCCGGGGCACCAGGAAGCGATCCCACGAGTTCATCTCCCACGCGGGATGGGCGGCGAAGGTCACCGGTACCACGGCGGCGCCGCTCAGGCGGGCAATCTCGATGACCCCGGGCTGCACCTCATGGCGCGGGCCCCGGGGACCGTCCGGCGTGATGCCCACATCCCAGCCATCGCGCAGCTTGCGCACCGCGCCGCGCAGCGCCGTGGCCCCGCCGCGCGTCGTGGAGCCGCGCACCGTGCTCACCTCGTGCTCACCTCCGCCGAACCGCCGCAGAACTTGTATGGTCCGGGCGATGTACTCGCCATCCCGATGCTGGCTGATGAGAATCGCAATTCTTGCTCCGCGATAGGAGTACGGCATGAACAGCAGCCGGCTATGCCAGAAGGCATGAATGTAGCGCTCCCCGGCGGCTTCCAGGCGATCAAGACTTTCACGTCCCTCGTGCCGGATGCGCATGGTGGCGGCCAGGGATCGCACCACGACGGCCGCCATGGCGGGAAGGACGGCCATGGAGGCACGATCCAGGACGGCGGTCAAGAGTCCCCCGGCTCCGACAGCGCCACCCGGTGCATACGGGCGTACGCGCCCTGGCTCTGCAGCAGGCTGTGGTGATCCCCCGCCTCGATGATGCCGCCGCCCTCCAGCACCAGGATCCGATCCGCGCGCCGCACCGTGCTCAGGCGGTGCGCGATGAGCAACACCGTGCGGCGCAGCATCAGCCGGTCCAGGGCCTCCTGGATCTGGCTCTCCGTCTCGCCGTCCAGGGATGAGGTCGCCTCGTCCAGGATCAACACCGGTGCGCCCTTCACCAGGGCGCGGGCAATGGCCAGGCGCTGCCGTTGTCCCACCGAGAGTCGCTCGCCGCGTTCCCCCACCACCTCCTGATAACCCTTCGGCAGCCGGCGGATGAAGCCGTCGGCATTGGCAGCTTGCGCTGCCTTGCGGATCTCGTCCGCGCTCACGTCGGAGCGGCCGTAGGCGATGTTGCGCTCCACGCTCTCGTGGAACAGGACGGTCTCCTGCCCCACCAGGGAGATCTGCGCGCGCAATCCGGGCAAGGAGGCCCGTGCCAGATCCACGCCGTCCCAGGTGATCCGGCCGCGCTGCGGCTCATGAAAGCGCAGCAGCAGGTCGGCCAGCGTCGACTTGCCGGCGCCGCTGGCGCCCACCAACGCGGTCAGCTTGCCGGCCGGCAGGAAGAAGCTCACGTCGCGCAGCACCCATTCCTCCTCGTAGCGGAACCACACGTTCTCGAACCGGATGCCGTCCTCGGGCGCCGTCAGGAGCACTCCCGGCCGGGCCGCCAGGCCCGGCTCCTGCGGTTGATCCAGGACCTGGAATACTCGCTCCGCCGACGCCAGCGCGTGTTGCAGGACCATGTGGGCGTTGCTCATCTTCTTCACCGGGGTGTACATGAGGAGCAACGTGGCCAGGAACGAGGTGAACCCGCCCACGGTCATTCCCCCGCCCCCGATGCGGCCGCTTCCGTACCAGAACACGGCCGCCGCCGCGAAGCCGCCCACCAGCTCCATCAGCGGCGGCGCCAGCGCGGCAGCACGCACGGCGCGCAGGTTGGCCGCCACCAGCCCCCTGCTCACGGCGGCGAAGCGTCGCGCTTCGGAGTCCTCCATCCCGAACGCCTTGACCGCGCGGATCCCGGAGATGTCCTCCTGCAAGCGAGCGGAGAGGTCTCCCAGCCTGGCCTGCGCGGTGCGCGATTCGCGGCGCACCCTGCGGCCGAAGGAGGACAGCGAGAACAGCACCACCGGCGCCGCCAGCAGCGACGTCAGGGCCAGCCCCGCGTCCAGGTAAATCAGCCAGGCGGTGAGGCCCAGGAGGACCATCCCCTCGCGCGCCAGGGACCCGAGCTTCTCCGACACCGCGGTCTGCAACTGCTGCACGTCGGCCAGTACCCGTGCCAGCAGGTCGCCGGTGCGGCGCCCTGCGTAGCTCGCCAGCGGCCAGCGCAACACGGACGCCTGCACCTGGCAGCGCAGGTCAGAGACCACCTCCTGGCCCACTCGACTGGTGAGCACGCTGGAGATGTAGGCGCATGTGCCCTTGCCGACGTAGAACAGCAGCAGCAGCAGCGGAAAGTGCAGGGCCGGATCGCGACCTGCCACCGGGATCAGCACGCGATCGAACAATGGACGGATGAGCGCCGCCAGCTGTACGGTGAACAGAGCGACACCGGCCATGCACAGCACCGACAGCGACAGCGCGACGCGGTGCGGCCGCAACAGCCGCACGACCCTCCACAACGGGGTCATGGCATGGCCCCGGTTCTTGACACGTCGATGCTCTTCCTTTCTAATAACCCGCTTCTACTGCGCGCGCGGCGGGCAAAGCCCCGCGACGGGGATGGCTGTCCATGAGCAAGCGAATTCTGATCACGGGAGGTGCCGGGTTCATCGGCTCCCACCTGTGCAGGCACTTCCTGAACAAGGGATACTCCGTTGTCTGCATGGACAATCTGCTCACCGGGTCGGCGGACAACATCGCGGATCTGCGCTCGCCGGATTTCTCCTTCATCAAGCAGGACGTCACCGAGCATCTCTTCCTGGCCGGGCCCCTGGACTATATTCTGCACTTTGCCAGCCCCGCCAGTCCGGTAGACTACCTCAAGCTGCCCATCCAGACGCTGAAAGTGGGCTCCCTGGGCACCCACAAGGCCCTGGGGCTGGCCAAGGAGAAGGAGGCCGTGTTCCTGCTGGCGTCCACCTCCGAGGTCTACGGCGACCCCCTGGTGCACCCGCAGCCGGAGAGCTACTGGGGCAACGTCAACCCCATCGGCCCGCGGGGGGTCTACGACGAGGCCAAGCGCTTTGCCGAGGCCCTCACCATGGCCTATCACCTGGCGCACGGCGTCGATACGAAGATCGTGCGCATCTTCAATACCTACGGGCCGCGCATGCGCATGGAGGACGGCCGTGCCATTCCCACGTTCCTGGGCCAGGCCCTGCGTGGCTCCGACCTCACCATTTTCGGCGAAGGTAGACAGACCCGTTCCTTCTGTTTCGTGGACGATCTGGTGGAGGGGATCTACCGCCTGCTCCTGTCCGGCGAGAACCAGCCGGTGAACCTGGGAAACCCCGTGGAGATGACCGTTCTGGAACTGGCACGGGAGATCCTGTCAATCACCGGTAGCTCCTCGAAGATCGTCCATCAGCCGCTGCCGGTGGACGACCCCAAGGTGCGCCAGCCGGACATCCAGCGTGCCCGGGAGATCCTCGACTGGGAGCCGGCGGTCACCCTGAGCGACGGGTTGCAGCGGACCATCGAGGACTTCCGCAGCCGCCTAGCCGGCTAGTTCGGGGTATTCGGATCGACGCGCTGCATTGGGCTCATTCTCCAGCACGGCCGCCACCGCCTGCACGCCCTGCGCCGCGGCGACCTTGAGGGTCACCGATTTGCGGCCGTCGAAGCCCATTCCATCCACCGCCAGCGGCACCAGATCGAGCTGCAACTCGGCTTCCCCCTCCCCCACCTGCCGCACCTGCACGGTGAGCAGTTGCAGGTCGCTCTTGCCGTGCACGTTCACGATGAGATCCAACACCAGCTGGCCCTCCGCCACCGGCGCCCACGAGACCAGCTCCACCGAGAACTTCTGGCGCTCCAGCAACACCCGGTCCTGCGGCGACAGTCCAGCGCCGCAGCCCGCCTGCAGGAGCGCGCAGATCAGCACCCAGGAGAAAAACAGGGAACGGGACATGACATCCTCCGGCCAGCCGCCCTGACGACGGTGGTTTCGCGCAGTATATCAGCCGGAAGGGATGGGATGGTCACCGGGCCGGCAGCCCCGCCGGGCCTCTAGCAGGGTGCTGAAAAACGATCGCACCCCCGTCCGAAACGTCACGGATGGTCCTCTTCGCCTCCCAGGCCCCGGGCTCCCGTGGTGTGATGTGGCCTTCGGTGGTGTTTTCGTGAGGACCCGAGGAGTTTTTCAGCAACCTGCTAGCCGGTCTTGCGGCCGCCCAGGAACCTCTTGCGGACGTCCTTGCCCTTCTCCGACTCCTCGGAGCCGTAGTAGTAGTAGCCGGCGTAGTAGTAGTCCCGGTAGTGAGAGCGCGAGACGTCCACGTCGTTCAGGATGGCGCCCACAACGTTCGGATTCACTTCGCGCAGGCTCTCCACGCAGCGCCGGATCAACTCCCGATCGTTCTCGCGATGGCGAATGACCAAGGCGACCATGTCCACCAGCGAGGAGAGGATGCGGGTATCGGACAACGATGCCACCGGCGGCGAGTCGATGAGCACCCAGTCATACTCGGACTTGAGCTGCTCCAGGAGTTCCCGGAACCGACCGGTGCCGAAGAGCTCCGGCGGGTTGGGAGGAATGGGCCCGCACGTCAGGACGTCCAGGTTCGGAGTATCCGTGGTCTTGAGATACTTGCGCCAGGAGTTCTCCTCGCTGGCGTCGGCCAGATAGTTCGTGAGGCCGAAGTTTCGCTTCAGCTTCAGATGATTGTGCACGCTGGGCCGGCGCAGGTCACAGTCGACGAGGATCACTCGGTCCCCGGCCGAGGCCTGCACCCTGGCCAGCGCCACGATGGTGCTGGTCTTGCCCTCCTGCGGACCTGCGCTGGTCACGAGAATCACCCGCCGTGATCGGTTCAGGCTGGAGAAGTTCAGGTTCGTACGCAGGTTCTGCAGCGACTCCTTGATCATCCGCTCGGCCTGCGCTCGTTTTCTCGGGATCAGGGCAAGGATGCTCATTCCCAGGTAGCGCTCGACGTCCTCGCTGGTCTTGACGGTGTTGTCCAGGTAGTCCAGGAAGAAGACCGTGCCCATACCCAGGATCAGCCCCAGCGCAATACTGAGGGCGGCGTTGAGGACCTTGCGCGGGCTCACCGGCTGGTTCGGAACGATGGCGGCGTCCAGCACGGACACGTTGTTGCGCAATAGCTTGGTGTTGAGCTCCACCTCCTTGATGCGCGTCGCGATGGTATCGTACAGACGGCGGGAGTCGTCCGCCTCGCCGGAGAGAAAATCGTAGTCGGAGGCCTGCTTGCCGAGGCTGACCGAGTCCTCCTTGGTCTTGCTGATGGCGGACTCTATCTGCTCGACCTCGCGGGCGACGAGGGAAAACTCGGTGCGAATGGCCCCCACGATCCGCGCCACCTCGCCCTCGATCTTCTGGTTGATCTTCTCCAGTCCGAAGAGCTTCTCCTGTACGGTGAAGTGGCCCTGCTTGTACGTGACCTGCAGACGGCGCAGTTCGGTCTCCAGGCGGTTGCGGTCTCGCACCAGGTCTCGCACGGTAACGTCATCGGAGATGCGTGGCAGCACCAGATAGTCCCCACCGTTCTTCTCGAACTCCGCTACCTTGTCGTGGATCCCCTGTACCCCTATCAGTCTCACCTGGGCCTTGGTGAGGTCCTGCTGCAGGAGATCCAGCCGCCGCTGCAGCACGCTTCGCGGATCTTTCGAGACGTACAGGGCGTTCTCGCCGGCAAACTCGAGACGCTCCAGCTCGTTCTTCCGCAGCTCCTCCCGCAGCGGCTGCATCTGCTGGAGCAGTGAGTTGACCGCCTGCCGGGTGCTGTCCACCGCCTGCTGGAGGTTGCGGGCCACATAGGCGTCGGCCAGGGAGTTGGCCCACAGGGCGGCCTCCTCGGCATCGCCTGCGATCATGCTCACGCGCACCACGCCTGTCGCTTCCACCGGCTGTACGCCCACCCGGCGAATGAACGCCTTCTCCGGATCGTCCAGTCCCTCGAATGCCTCATGCTGGTAGAGGTTCAGCTCGGTCATCACCCGCCGGGCGACGTTGCGGCTGCGCAAGATCCGGTACTGCGTGTTGAAGTAGCGTTCCTCGGCCAGATAACCGTACTCGGTGGCTCCCATCGGCGCCACCTGGGAGCCGGGCACCACGCCCTGCGGCCGGGCGTCGAGCAACAGGATGACGCCAGCCTCGTAGGTGGGCTTCTGCAGCATGGTGGTCACCGTTCCCAGGATGACCACCACGGCGAAGATGGAGAGGACGGTCCAGCGGCCGTTCCAGACGACTCGCCAGTAGTCCCGCAGGTGCTGCTCCTGCTGAACTGTGTTCGCGTTTTTTTCTCTCATGCGAGTTCTCTCCTCCGTCGTTCCCGTTTCTCTTTCCGGATGCTACAGCAGCCGGCGCTTGACGATGATGATGTCGTCCGGCATCAGCTCCACATCGCGCTCCTTGCGCGATCCGATGGCCTTCAGGTTCAGCTTGAGCGTTTGCCTCTCGCCGTCGTGCTCCCGCAGCACTTCTATCTGCTTGCGGTTCGCCCACTGGGACAGACCGCCGGCCACCGTGATTGCCTTCATCAGGGTATAGCCTCTCTCCAGCGGATAGCTACCAGGACGAGCCACCTCCCCCTGGATGAAGAAGCGCTCCTGTTCGCCCACCTCCACCACATCGCCCATGCGAAGGACCAGATTGAACTCCTCGTTGCCCTCCGAGAACAGGTCCTGCCGATCGATATGAATCTGACGAATGCCGCCGTCCACATGGCGGGTGATGGTGATGTCGTTGCCGGCCTCGTCCGAGAGGCCCGCCGACTCGGTGATCAGGTCGATGAGGGTGGAGTAACCCTTCAGGAAGTGCTTTCCGGGTTTCTTGACCTGCCCCACGACGTTCACCCACTGGCTCTGGTAGTCGGTGACGCGCACCCCCACGCTGGGGCTCACCAGGTAGTCCTCGGCCAGACGCCGGGTGATCTCCGCCTGGATGTCATCCACGGTAC
>CBDVAL010000140.1:0-9111 GCA_965371955.1 uncultured bacterium
ATCTGCGCATCGGGCAGGGCAGCCTCTTCGGTTACCTGGTGATTCCCGAGGACCTGGAGGGAGAGAAAGAGATCGCGTTCTACGCGCGCAACACGTCCAACCTGGGCGACCAGGATTCCCTCCGGAGCGGGCTGAGCAACGCCGTGATTCCATTGCGCTTTCAGGGGACCGGGCTCACCATGGAGGCGGACGAGATATTGCGGCGGTCCCGGCGCGTTCGCATTCATCCCATCCAGATCGGCGAGGACGGACAGGTGGAGGCCTCCGGACGTATAGCGCAGTACGCCAAGCTGGCCACTGCCTACGGCATGCTGATGATCTTCTACATGACCCTGTTGTTATGGGGCGTGAGTATCATGCGGGGTGTGGTGGAGGAGAAGTCCTCCAAGGTGGTGGAGGTTCTGCTCTCGTCGGTGAACGCGCGCCAGCTCCTGTTCGGCAAGATTCTGGGCATCGGCGCGGTGGCGCTGACACAGTATCTGGTCTGGGCGAGCGCGGGTATCGTCAGCTACTACGTCATTGCCGCCAGCACCCTGGATCTGCAGGGTGCGCTCTCCACCCTATCCATCTGGACGGTCCTGGCCTTCCTGGGTTATTTCATCCTCGGCTATTTCTTCTATGCCTCGGTGTTCGCGGCCCTGGGGGCGTGCAGCACGTCGGACCAGGACATGCAGCAGTTCCAGATGATCGGTACAATGCCCGCCGTGGTCGGTCTGATGCTCTCGTTCTACGCATTCACCAACCCGGACACCACGCTGGCCACGGTACTTTCCCTGATCCCGCCGTTCACGCCGTTCCTGATGATCGTCCGCACTTCCGTGATGGTGCCGCCGTTCTGGGAGATTGCCCTGTCCGTGCTGACCCTGCTGGGGGGCATCGCCGTGATGACCTGGCTGGCCGCGAAGATCTTCCGCATCGGCATCCTGATGACGGGGAAGAAACCCACCTTCAAGGAGATCTTCCGCTGGTTGCGCTACGCCTGAGGAACATCCTGCGGCCCGGCGTTCCTTGACACTCCCGGGAAGCGATGCCACAATGCCGCGTCTCGCCAAACCCAGATCCATCCGGCCGGTGAGAGCGCCGTAGAGGGCGAGCCAGCGTGAAGAACTACTCCCTCCAGGACTCCAGAGACCTTTACGGCATCGACAACTGGGGTGCCGGCTACTTCGACATCCTTCCCTCCGGCCATCTGATGGTGCGCCCGGTTCACGGCGAATCGCACTCCGTGGACGTGAAGCAGGTGGTGGACGATCTGGTGGCGCGCGGCATCTCGACGCCCATCCTGCTGCGCTTCCCGCAGATCCTGGCCAGCCAGGTGGAGCGCCTCTCCGGCGCGTTTGCCCGGGCGGTGGAGGAGTTCGGCTACCGCGGCGTCTACTCGCCTGTGTTCCCGGTGAAGGTCAACCAGCGCAAGGAGGTCATCCAGGATCTGCTGCGCTCCGGCCGTCGGTTTCGGCTGGGTCTGGAGGCGGGCAGCCGCGCCGAGATTCTCATCGCCATGGCCCAGGATGCGCCCGCGGGGTCGCTCCTGGTGTGCAACGGTTTCAAGGATGCCGCCTACCTGGCCACCGCCTCGCTGGGCATGCAACTGGGCCGCAAGGTGGTGGTGGTGCTGGAGAAGCCGTTCGAGGTGGAGAACCTGCTGCGGATGGCCGACCGGCTCGACCCGGTGCCGTACCTGGGCTTGCGGGTCAAGCTGCACTCCCGCGGCTCGGGCCGCTGGGAGAAGTCCGGCGGCGCGGCGTCCAAGTTCGGCCTCAGCGCGGGCCAGATCCTGCAGGGTATCGACCAGCTGCGCCAGGCAGGGCTGCTGGATCGCCTGTGCATGCTGCACTTCCACATCGGCAGCCAGATCACCGAGATCCGCCGCATCAAGACCGCGATCCAGGAGGCCTCGCGCATCTACGCGAAGCTGCGCAAGATGGACGTGGAGATCGAGCTGCTCAATGTGGGCGGTGGCCTGGGCGTGGACTACGACGGCAGCCGGACCTCCTCCGACGCCAGCGTGAACTACTCCGTCCAGGAGTTCGCCAACGACGTGGTCTACAACATCAAGGACATCTGCAAGCGCGAGGAGGTGCCGGAGCCGGAGATCGTCTCCGAGTCGGGGCGTGCGCTCACCGCCTACCATTCCATGTTGATCACCGACGTGGTGGCCGCGGTCACGCCGAACTCCGTGCCGGCAGCCGTTCTCGGCGACAAGGATCCCCAGGTGGTGCAGGAGCTGGCGTATATCCGGGACCGGGTCAATCCCAAGAACCACCGGGAGTTCTGGCACGACGCGCTGCAGCAGCGGGACGAGTTGCTCAACCGCTTCAATCTGGGCTACCTCTCTCTGGAGGATCGCGCCAAGGGCGAGAGCCTGTTCTGGGAAGTGGCGCACAAAGTAGTGCGGTTTGCCAACAATCAGAAGTATGTCTCCGAGGAGCTGGAGAACCTGGAGCACCACCTCTCGTCGAAGTACATCTGCAACTTCTCGGTCTTCCAGTCCATCCCCGACTCGTGGGCGCTGGAGCAGCTGTTCCCGGTGGTGCCCATTCACCGCCTGCACCGGCAGCCCACCTGTATGGCCACGCTGGTGGACATCACCTGTGATTCCGATGGCGAGATCGACCGCTTCGTGGACCTGAAGGACATCAAGGAGTCGCTGGAGGTGCACCCCCTGAATCCCGGCGAGCCCTACTATCTGGCCGTCCTGCTCATCGGCGCCTACCAGGATGTGATGGGCGACTACCACAACCTGTTCGGAGCGGTGAATGAGGCGCATATCTGCGTGGAGCCCGATGGCAAGCACTCCGTGCGCACCCTCCTGCGCGGCGATACCGTTCGTCAGGTGTCGCACATCTTCGGCCATGATCCCGATGCTCTGAGCCGGCACGTGGAGGGATTCGTGGAGATGCTGGTGCGCGAGGGCCGGATGGATGAGGCCGCGGCAACCCGGATCAACGAGAGCTACCGCCAGGAGCTCTCGCGTTACACTTACCTGGATCGGAACAACTTCTAGGAGTCCAGCACGTCCTTGCGGACGTACGCGATCCCCGGCTGGCGCAAGGCCTGATGGAACTCCTCGGCGGAGAGATCATCCTGGATCTTGGCCTGGATATCCTCTCCGAAGAAGTGCTTGTGGTTGATGGCGTCCACCAGGCTGTTGACGCGAACGTAGAGCCGTGCCGGGGCTGCGTCCGCGAAGATGGTGAGGCCGTCGGGACGGGAGCGGATGGCCTTGACCTCCCCGATCTTGGCAATCCTGTTCACCAGTCGTTTCGTCAGGCGGCGGCGACGGTTACGCACGAAGCGGTAGCACACCAGGCCGATGATGCCGAACGATAGTACCGTGCCGAAGGCATCGTCCGCGGCGATCATGAAGGCCACCAGCGCCAGAGCCACCACGACGACCATTGCCGGTCCCCAACCCGGCAGGGATCTCTTCAGTCGTTCCGCCAGCTCCTGCACGCGGTGTTCCACCGGGGCGGGGGAGCGCTGTACACCTGATTCGATGTCACGCTGCAGCGTCTTGAGATCCGACGCCAGGGCCGTGGTGGTCGGGTAACGATCCTCCGGGCGCTTGCGCAGGCAGCGCGATACGATGCGGTGCACGTCCACCGGTAGGTTCTTGCGCACCACCGTGACCGGCCGCACTTCCTCGTAGGCGATGGCGTGCATGGTGTCCAGCGCACTCGCCCCCTGGAACGGGAGCTCTCCCGCCACCATCTCGTAGAACACGATGCCCAGGGAGAACACGTCGCTGCGCGGATCCACCGGCTGTCCACGGGCTTGCTCGGGGCTCATGTAGGCGATGGTGCCCATGATCATACCTGCCCGGCTTTTCGCCAGCGTCTCCATGGCCGACGTGTGCTCCTCACCGTCCTCGGTGTTCGTGTCCAGCAGCTTGGCAAGGCCGAAGTCCAGGATCTTGGCATGGCCGTCCCGGGTCACCATGATATTGTCCGGCTTGATATCGCGATGAATGATGCCGGCCTCGTGAGCGCGTGCCAGACCCTCGGCGACCTGCAACGCCACCCCGACTGCAGTCTGCAGATCCAGCTCACGGCCCTCGATCATCCGGCGGACGGTCTGTCCGTCCACCAGTTCCATGGCGATGAAGGTGACGCCCTCCACCTCATCGACGTCATAGATCTGCGCGATGGCCGGATGGGTGACAGCCGAGGCGGCGCGGGCCTCGCGCAGGAACCGCCTCTGCCGGTCAGGGTTGCCGGTCAGCTCCGGCTTGAGGACCTTCAGGGCGACGGGGCGTTCCAGTCGCAGATCCCGGGCTCGATAGACCACACCCATCCCGCCCTGGCCCAGGGATTCTTCCACTTCATAGTGTTTGAGCCGCTTGCCGATCATGGTAGGAACGTCAGGGTGCCTGTGATTGCCGAACGAGTATGCTCGCAACGACTGCCGATTGCAAACCAGAGGCCGGGCCCCCAATCAGCGCTTGCGGCCCGGGGGCTTGGTGCTCACGTCTTCCACCGGTTGCAGCTCCAGCAGCCGCCGGATCTCGGCCTGCATGCCGCGGTCCCGCGCAATCTCGCCCGCCTCCTCGAGGTGCACCCGGGCGTCGTCCCACAGCTCCATCTGTTGCTCGCAGAAGCCCAGCCGGAACAGGACCAGGGCGCGAAAGTTGGAGACCGGAATGCTCATGCCCAGGATCGCCTTCAGGTTCGAGGCGGCCTGCTTCCAGTCGCCGGCCAGGTAGTAGCCCTCGGCGCGCAGGAAGTGTTGCCGGTGCTGCGCGCCTCCCATACCGGCCGGTGGCATGGTGACCGCGCTTCCCTCTGACGGCCGAGGGCTCGGCGCACCGTCCAGGGATTCTCCCAGGTCCAGGTCCATGGGGGTGTATTCACCGGAGGCCAGCAGCACTCCCTTCAGCGACTCTCGTCGGGAGGATTGCGCCAGGTAGTAGTACTGCTCCGGGTCTGAGGGGGTTGTGCCGGGGAACAGCTCGTTGTAGAGCATGGTGAAATCGAACCAGTACTGATACTTGTTGAGCCGGATGCGCGCCAGCTGGTGGTGCGCGTCCACGTTACCCGGGTCGGCGGCGAGGATGCGCAACACGCGTTCCTCCGCGTCCTCCCAGTTGTAGCGCTGTAGATCGATCTCCGCCTGTTGCGAGAGGTAACGCGCCGCCGCCGCACGACTGGGGCTCATGCCCAGGCTCTCCAGCCAGTAGTCGGCCAGGACCCTCGGCTCGTCGGGACCGGCGGCCAGCGCCGGATCGGTCAGTTCCAGCCGCGCTGCCTGCAGCTCTCCCCGCGCGGCGTGAGCGCGTCCCAGCGTCACTTGCGCCCAGGCCGCCACCACGGAGTCGTCGGCGCTCACCAGCAGCGCCTGCCGGGCATGCTCCAGGGCCTCGCGGTCGCGGCCGGCGCGGAAGGCAATGCGCGCCAGCAGCAGGTGCGCGCGCCCGACGTCCGGTTCGGTCTCCAGCACCTGCTGGAGCAGTCGCTCCGCCTGCGCATCCTGTCGCGCCAGGAAGCTGGCCTCGCCCTGCCGCAGAAGATCCATCGTGGCGACCGACGGTGGCGGTGAAGCGTTGTGCTCGGCCAGCACCGCCGCGTGCGAGGTTGCGGCGGGAAGCGCTCTCCGCCAGCCTGCCTCGGCCCGGGACAGCGAGGTCCCCATGGCCTCGCGGAACTTGCGGCGGAAGCTGCCGGCGCGCGCCTGACGGTAGAACAGCTCCAGCGCCTCCAGCCCGCGTTCGTCCAGCATGTGCTGCAGGAAGGCGCCCAGGCCCAGCACCTGCAAGGTACCTCCGTCGGGTCCCTGGAACGCCTGCCGCGGGATCATTCGTTCCGCCCGGGCCAGCTCGCCGCGGGCGGCAAGACGCGCCGCCCAGGCCTGCAGCGGTTGATCCTCCAGCTCACCCTCGGGAAGCAGCGACAGGCCGTAGAGCAGGCCCTGCAGATCGGTGCTGCCCCAGGTCCGCCACAGCGCCACCATGGCCGCGGGCCACGTGGCCACACGTTCGCCCGGCCGCCACACTCGGTGCACCGCCCCGGCGGCGAGGTCCACCGAGGTCGGCCCGGGGGCGCTGGTATGCAGCATCTTCGCGTCCAGCGAGGGATAGAGGTACTCGTCCCACCCGTCGGAGAGATCCAACTCCAGGAAGTCCTGCAATTTCTGCACGTCCATCCGGCGATCCACCCCGAACGCCTCTGCCTCCGCGGCACGGAACTCCGCCGGATGGAAGTGCACACGCACCGGTTGCGTGTCCACCTCGTGCCACGCCTGATGGTCGGGCCTGATATTACGGCCACCCCCGAGCACCAGATCCTCGGGCTGGGACCAGTCCAGGAAGCCCGACTCCACCACATGTCCGCCGCGGAACAGGACGTAGTCGGTGGGTCCCAGGGGGAGATCCAGCAGGCCCAGGAGCGCCGCGCGGTGCGGGGCAGCGAGCACCAGGGCATAGCTGCCGTCACCCATCGGGTTGGGACGGATGAATGCCAGCACCAGCGACGTGCCGCGGTACTCCTTCTGGCCGATGCGCACGCGCTGGTCGTCCACACGGAACGGGGTGCCCTCGGTCATCTCGACCAGGAGCGGGTTGGAGCCGGGCGTGCCCATCACGACCAGGTTCTTCTGCAGGGCGCGCGAGCCGTAGAACCTCTCGCGCCGCAGCCGGTCGTAAGACTTCTTCCAGAACATGGAGCGGATCCACTTGCGCTGCATCAGCGAGGCCCAGGTGCGCATCTCGCGCTCCAGCATGTTGTCGAGGACGTCGTCGTCTCCCGGCGAGCCGTACACCAGAGAGATCCACTGGTAGGTCTGCTGCGTTCCCGAGCGCAAGCCCGGAATGGACTGGGCCCAGTCGCGCTTGACCTGGTTCCAGAAATCGGAGATGGGACCTCGGAGGGATGTCCGCTCCGCGGCGCCGGCGTCCGAGAGCAGCAAGGCCAGGGCAACCGAAGCAGCAACCATCCAGCGACAAATGCTCATGGTTCCAGCGCGCCGGTGAGACCCTTGCCGTCGTCGAATCGCAGCACGCCGCCATGCGGGCTCAGCCACAGGGTCATTCCGGTAGGCTCGACACGGCAGCGGAACGCCTGCAGTCGCGCGCCGAACAGATCGATCTCCTCCTTCGCCTCCACCGTGACCTGCAGTGTGGTGGCCTGCGGCGTCACCGGCCGGGGTCCGTCCACCGCAAGGTGAAAGTCCAGGCGCGGCAGCGAGGTGGGGATCACCACGGGCTGGGGGAGCGACTCGCCCACCGGCCAGCGCGCCCGTGCCTCGAATACCCGTTCCCAGTGTCCCAGGACCAGGAGGTCCAGCAGCAGGGTGCGGGCCGAGCCGGGAAGGGTGCCCTCTTGACCGTCTCGTGCGCCGTGCTCGACGGCCCGGTAGGTCCCTGCCACCGGGTCCAGCTCCACCTCCAGAAGCCGGCGATAGCCCTTGCCCTTGCGGTAGGTGCCGTAGCCGTTCTCCCTCAGGATCCCTTCGCGGTAGCGGTACGGTCCGGGGCCGCTGAGCAGGTAGCGGATGGTGCCCGAGTGTTCCAGGCTGCCCTGCTGGCCCAGGGCGCGCAGGTCCAGGCTGATGCGCTGCTGGAATACCGCCTCGCGCTCGCCGCCGGGGAGCCGCCGTAGCGCCACCAACCGCATGGCCTGGCTGCCCAGCGGCGCCCGATCGAACATCAGGGTGTAGGTCTTCTCGTCGCCCACCGCCCAGGCGTCCGCCAGGACCTCCACCACCAGCTCGGGCGGTGTCTCCTGCACGGTGTTCCCCTGGGGCGCGCCGCCGGCCGGGAAGGCCAGGATCGACGTGACCACCGCGCCTCCCAGGAATCTGCAGATTCTCCTGCTCATTCCGCCCCCGGATGGTTGACCGGGACGTCCTCCAGCCATACCATCGATTGTCCGGACGCGGGTCATTATATGAGAAGAATGGAACCCCACGGCGACCCCGGAGTTCCCGGCGGAGGTGGAACACATGTACAGCAAGACATTTTTGGCGGTGGCACTGGCAGCGGCGCTGCTCACCGGCTGCGGCGGCGACGAGCAGGCGGCCCACGAGAGGGTGAGCCGCATCCAGAGCATCGGCGAAAAGGAGGGCGGTAGCGAGGACGAGATCCAGTTCCTCGTGGATCGCCTGGAGAACGGCAACGCCGAGGAGAGGACCGGTGCCGCATGGGCGCTGGGCCGTTCGGGTGGGGCGGATGCCGTGGAGCCGCTGTCCCGGGCAGCGCAGCAGGACTCCGACACCTATGTCCGCGTCAACGCCATCAAGGCGCTGACCCGCTTCTCCCCGGACGTGGTGAGCGATGTGCTGGTGCAGCAGCTGGCCGCGGACGGAGAGGAGATCCAGGCTGCGGCGCTCAAGGCCCTCGGTGGGGAACGCTTTGCCTCGCAGTACCACGCGGTAGGTGCGCTGTGCAAGTCGGAGAGCGCGGCCATCCGCAGCATCGCCGCGGACACGCTGGTGCGGATGGGCAACGCGGAGGCGCTGACCTACCTGGAGCCCATGACGGACGATCCCGACAAGGAGGTGCGCAACATCGTGGCGTTTGCCCTGGGGAAGCTGGGTGACGACACCACCATCGCACTGCTCACGCCGATGCTTCAGGACGAGGAGTGGGAGGTGCGAGCCAATGCCGCACTGGCTCTCGGCAGGATCGGCCATCCCTCGGCCCGCCCGGCCCTGGAGGGAGTGCTGGAGGACGGCTCCAACCAAGTCCGTTTCGCCGCACAGAAGGCTCTCAAGACCATCGGTTAAGAAACGGGGTCGGAGCCAAGACCTATACCTCTACCGTGGGGTGGCAATCGATGACCGAGGTATAGGTCTTGGCTCCGACCCCGTTTCTTCTACCGGGCCGAGGGGCCGTCCAGCTGATCCAGTAGATTGAAGAACCCACCGAGCTGGAACTCGATGCGGATCCTGTTGCCCTCGGCCCGGGCCTGTGTCTCCAGGTCCAGCCCCTCGTAGTCCAGTCCCGTCCTGAACACCTCCAGCGCCTGGTCGGTGTGGAGCGACGCCCATGCGGCATCCGGGCCGTGCAACTCGAGCAGACCCAGCAGCTTGCCCTCCTCGGACAGGTCACCGGACAGTGCCACGCCCTGCAGCGCGTCGGTCATCTTCCGCACCGCGTCGCGATCATCAATCTTGACC
>CBDVAL010000141.1:0-9100 GCA_965371955.1 uncultured bacterium
GCAGTCCGGGTCGGCTTCCTCCCAGTTCCATGTGGGTGGGATGACGCCACGCTGCAGTGCCAGCAGCGAGGCTGCGGCCTCCACCGCTCCCGCCGCTCCCATCATGTGCCCGGTGAGCGCCTTGATGGACGACAGGGGCGGGCGGCTGGCGTCGTCGGGAAAGACGCGGCGTAGCGCCAGCGATTCCATCTTGTCGTTCAGCGGCGTACCGGTGCCGTGGGCGTTGACGTAGTCGATGTTGTCGGGCGCGATGCCGGCGCGCGCCAGGGCGTCCTGCATGGCACGGGCCGCGCCGTGTCCCTCGGGGTGCGGACCGGTGATGTGGAAGGCATCGCACGACAGGCCGAAGCCGTCCACGAAGCCGCGGATGGAGGCGCCGCGCCGGCGCGCGGTCTCTTCCGTCTCCACCACCAGGGCGGCCGCCCCTTCGCCCAGCAGCAAACCGGGACGGTCCCGGCTGAAGGGCCGGCAGCGATCTGCCGACATGGCGCCCAGCCTCTGGAAGCCGAGGAACGCCAGGCGCGAGAAGCCCTCGCACCCCACCGCCAGCGCCAGGCGCACCTGGCCCCGGGAGACCATGGACGCCGCACGGCCCAGGGCGTACGCGCCGGCGGCGCAGGCGTTGGGGACGGTCATCACCGGGCCGGTGAGGCCGTAGAGGCTGGCGACGGATCGCCCCATCACATCCAGCGGGCGGTGCGCCAGGCTGGAGAGCTCCTGCACGCTGGCCTGGCGGTCGCGGTGCGCCAGGCGTTCCTGCTCGAAGCGCGCCACGTCGCCCATGGTGGTCCCCACCACCACCGCCACGTCTGCTGCGCCGCGTAGCTGCGCTTCCGCGCCCGCCTGCTCCACTGCCTGGATGACGGAGAGCAGCGCCAGTTCGGTGCAGCGCCCGCCCAGGACGTGCGGCCGCAGCGCCTCGGGCAGCTCGTAGTCCACCTCGCAGCCCACGTGGGTCTTGAGGTCCGAGGTGTCGAACGAACGCACCGGCGCGGCGCCCTGCCTACCCGCCTCCAGCGCGCTCCAGAACGAGTCCAGGTCCTGGCCGATGGGGGTGATCACTCCCATCCCGGTGATGCACGGCCTGAGAGACAACGGTCTCAGTCCTCCGATCGGTGAGCGTCCACCAGGGCGAGGATCTCCGGGATGGTCCGGATCTTCCCGATGGCGTCGTCGGGAATGTTGATGTTGTAGCGCTTCTCCACCTCGGCCACCAGCCGCAGGCCGTTGAGCGAGTCGATCCCCAACTCCTCCAGCGAGGCGTCCTCGGCGATCTCCCCAGGCTCCAACTCGGCGATATCGGCGACGATGGCAAGGACTTCCTTCCGGACCTTTTCTCGGTCAGACATGACGGGATTCTCTCCAAGGCGAGGCATTCGAGCCTCGGCGCCTTGACGGTGACGTGTTCGCAGGAGAACGCTGATTCACATCCATAGTACGAGCAACTTCTCCAACCGTCAAGAAATGTCCACAATCACGGGAGTTATGCGGTCCCCCCCGGTCCGGCGGCGTGAGCGGGGCGGAGCGCGCGCTGCGCAGCGCTCCCCAGGCACGGTTCAACATCCTGTAAGGCTGTCAAAACAAGTAGGATATGGGGAATCCTAGTAGATTCGGGCCAAGCGAAAACGTGTATGGTTTTGGTACACGCGACTTGCCATCTGCCGCCAGACAATCGAAATCGTTCTTGAGTTCGTAGCCAGCGGATCGATCTCCGCCAGGATGGAGTTCTCGTCTCGGCGCTCCCTCCGCGCGTTCCGGCTCACCCTAGCTCTGACCCCGACGCCCGAAACGCGATGCTGGTGGCGTTCGTCACCATCTTGCCGGCCACGGCGCAGCCCTGCATCGTTCCGGACAACGGCACCGGCACCGTGGACTTGCCCCCGGCGGGCCTTCCCCGGTCACACCTGCCTGCAGGATAACGGCTCGGGTGTGGTGGTGGATCCGGCGCCTGATCCCGGCGTGGCCTGGGACGCTACTACGTGGCCCGGGAGCTGTTCGACACCTTCGTCGGCTCCTGGAACGGCGGTGGCGCTCAGACCGGAGACCGTGACCTCACCATCTTTGCCTGTCCGTAGGCACTGACGGCTTGTTTGTCCAGCATGCGGTGTGATTGACGGCACGCGCAGCCCGCGGCTAGGATAGCTTCTCCTATGTTGCGATCTGTGGTGCACCATTGTGGCCTGCTCGCCCTTGTGTTGCTGGGTGCGCTGGCCATGCAGCCTGCGAGGGCGCAGGAGGCGATGCGGTCGGCACCTACGTTGCCGGACGGCTGGGATGTTCTCCGCCGTGCCGAGGAAGTGCGCAGCCCCGAGATCGATTACGCGGTGGAGTTCGTCCTCAAGGCCACCGACCCCGCCTCCAGCTGGAAGGAGCGCACCGCTGCCTACATGATGATCGCTCACGGCAAGGACTACTCGCTGGTGATGATGCGCGAGCCGAGCCAGTTCTACCCGGGAACGCTGCTCATCGCCAAGGGTTTCTACTGGCTGCTGCTGCCACGCTCGGAGAAGGCGTTCCAGCTTGCCCCTCGCCACATCCTCAACGGCGACATCGCCAACGGCGACCTGGCCCGTGGTAACCTGCTGACGTTCTACGAGGCGCGCCTCCAGGGCGAGGCGACCATCCGGGGCGAGCCCTGCTGGCACCTGGAGCTCACTCGCACCACCAACCTGGCCATGTACAAGAAGATCCACGCCTGGATCACCAAGAAGGACTACCGCCCCTGGAGGTTCCACTACTACGGCGAGACCGGCTTGCTGCTCAAGGTGGCTGATTACGAGGACTACCGCGAGACCGAGCTGGGCATCCGCTCCATGCGCATCCGCGTGCAGAACAAGGTCCGTCCCGGGGAGGAGACCGTGCTGACGTTCTCCAACCTGCGCAAGATCGACGCCTCGGTCCTGGACTACACGCGCGAGGGGTTGCCCGCCTTCCGCAACGCCGCCCTGGCCAAGAAGGAGCTGGACGGCGAACAGGCCCAGGCGGAGGATCTCCTCAGGGCGCTGGGGAAGCCAGGGCGTTGATCCGCTTGCAGGAGGTCTCGCGCTCCTTCGGCGAGGGCGCCGCCCGCGCCGTGGCCCTGGAAGGCATCAACCTGCAGGTGGAGGCAGGCGAGTTCGTGGCGGTGGCCGGCCCGTCGGGAAGCGGCAAGACCTCGCTGCTCAACATCATCGGTGTGCTGGACGCACCGGACGCGGGTAGCGTCGAGGTGGACGGCCAGGACGTCGGCGCCCTGGGCGAACCCGAGCAGGCCGACCTGAGGCTGGCGAAGATCGGTTTCGTGTTCCAGCGCTTCAACCTCATCCCGGTGCTGTCGGCGGCGGAGAACGTGGAACTGGCGTTGCTGTTCCGCCGCGACGTGAGCGCGGGGGATCGCCGAGAGCGAGTGCGCAAATCGCTCGAGCGGGTGGGTCTGGGCGACAAGGGGCACCGCCGCCCCGCCGAGCTCAGCGGCGGCGAGCAGCAGCGCGTGGCGGTGGCCCGTGCCCTGGCGGCGCAGCCGGTGGTGGTGCTGGCCGACGAGCCCACCGCCAACCTGGACCACGAGACGGGCCTGCCGGTCATCGAGCTCATGCACGATCTCAACCGCGAGAGCGGCACCACGTTCCTCTACGCCACCCATGACCCGGAGCTCATCCGCCTGGCCGGCCGGGTGATCCGGCTGCGCGACGGCCGGCAGGTGGAGGGAGACGCCTGATGCTGTTCCTCCGCCTGGCCGTGCGCAACGTGTTTCGCAACCGCATGCGCACCACCGTGGCGCTGCTGGCCATCGCCGCCGGCTGCGCCGCGCTCATCGTCAACGGCGGCGTCATCTACAACATCTTCACCGAGCTACGCGAGGACGCCATCCATGGACGGCACGGGCACCTGCAGATCACCCGCGCCGGTTACGGCGAGCATCACCTGCGCGAGCCCGGTCGATACTTGATCCCCGCCGAGGAGAGCGGGCGCATTCTGGATCTGCTGCGCGATGTCCCGGAGGTGGAGCACATCAGCCGGCAGCGCCAGTTCTCCGGGATGATCGCCTCCGGCGATCGTTACGTGGCATTCGTCGGCATCGGCGTGGACCCGGACCAGGACGCCGCGTTCAGCCGGCACGTGACGCTGCAGCGCGGCGAGCCGCTGTCCTCCGACGACCCGTACGGCATGATCTGCGGCCTCGGCCTGGCCGAAAGGTTTGCCGGCGATCCCGGCGCGGTGGTCACCCTGCTGACCAACACCGACAGCGGCGCCCTCAATGCCGTGGACGTGCGTCTGCGCGGCGTGTTCGAGGGCGGCATGAAGGCGTTCGACGACTGGACGCTCAAGCTGCCCATCGGTGCCGTGGAGGAGCTGTTGCTGGACGATCGCACCGAGAAGATCGTGGTGATCCTGCAGGGAACCGAGCAGGTGCCGGTGGTGAAGGTGATGCTGGAGGAGCGCTTCGCGGCCCAGGGCCTGGACCTCGAGGTGCACAGCTGGCGCAAGCTCGCGCTGTTCCACAACCAGACGGTGAGCCTGTTCAACCGCGAGCTCGACGTCATCAAGCTCATCATCGCCACCATCGTCATCCTCGGCATCGCCAACACCATCGGCATGTCCATCCTGGAGCGCCGGGCGGAGCTCGCCACGCTGCGCGCCCTGGGCCTGCGCCGCGGCGCCATCGCGCGCCTGCTGGTGGGCGAGGCGCTGCTCACCGGTCTGCTGGGCGGTCTGCTGGGTGTCGTCCTGGGCGCCGTCATCGCCCGCGTTGTCACCGCCATCGGCATCCCGTTCCCGTCACCACCGGGATCGACGCGGCCGTTCCTCGGCGGCGTGGACTTTGTGCCGGCCATTGCCGTGTCGTCGTTCCTGCTCTCCGTGCTCTCCACCCTGGCAGCGTCCTTCCTGCCGGTGTGGCGCGCCACGCGCCGGCCCATCGCCGAGATCCTGCGAGGTTAAGATGAGCGCCTACTGGAACAGGCCGAGGAGTGCGAAACCGGCGATGGACAGGGCTCCGGCGAGCAGGGCGTAGGGGAGCTGGGTGCGGACGTGGGAGATGACGTCGGTGCCGGAGGCCATGGAGGAGACGATGGTGGTGTCGCTGATGGGGCTGGCGTGGTCGCCGAAGACGCCGCCGGAGAGGCACGCCGCCAGGAACGGCGCCAACGGCAGGCCCAGGCTCTCGGCGGCGGGCACGGCGATGGGGATGGTGATGGCGAACGTGCCCCAGCTGGTGCCGGTGGCGAAGGAGATGAACGCACCGACGAGGAACGTCGCCGGCAGCAGCGCCGCAGGTTGTGCCAGGCCCTCGAGCAGCGTGGCCACGAACGGGCCGGTGCCCAGGTCGCGGCACACCTGACCGAGGGTCATGGCCAGCAGCAGGATGAGCGTCAGCGGCGAGAGGTTGCGCGCGCCACGGACGAGGTTCGGTAGCAGCTCCTTCAGGCCGGCCAGGCGCTGTGCCAGCACGGCCACCCACGCCACCAGGTTGCCCACCAGCACCGCCGCCAGGACGCTGGTGGATCCGGAGCCCCGTGCCAGCGAGCCGCCGCCCGTCACCAGCAGTGCCACGGGCATGGTCAACAGCATGGCGGTCAGCGGCAGGACGAGGTGGATGGCCCGCGCCGGAACGCCGGGCCGGCCCGCTGCCGTCTCCCTGGCCGGCGCGTCACCCTCCTCGGAGGCAGCCGCGGCACGCTTCATGGCGCCCAGGTTCCAGCCGCTCCACGCCGTGATGCCGGCCAGCGTGACCGCCGACAGGCCGTAGAAGTTCAGCGGGATGGCCGCCACGAACACCTGCATGGGGCCGGCCACGCGCTGCGTCTCCAGGATCCCCAGGATCAGCGCGCCCCATGCGTTGAACGGGATCAGCATGCAGACCGGCGCGGAGGTCGAGTCGGCCAGGTAGGCCAGCTTCTCACGCGACTCACCGTGACGGTCGAACAGCGGCCGGCACACCGCACCGGTGACCAGCAACGTCAGGTTCGACTCGATGAACACGACGATGCCGATGATCCACGCCAGCAGACGTGCACCGCGTGCGCCGCGCACCAGACCGCGCGCTTCCAGCCAGTGCACGAAGCCATCCACGCCCCGGAACGTCTCCACGTGCAGCACCAGCGGACCGATGAGCAGGCAGAACACCAGCAGGCGCGCGTTGGATGGCTCCAGCGCCACCGCGACCAGCGAGCCCACGGCAGACACCAGCCCGGTAAACGGATTGCCGCCGCTGAGCAGCGTGGCACCGATGTAGATCCCCGCGCCCAGCGCCACGAAGACCTTGCGCGTCCAGATGGCCAGACTGATGGCCAGCAGCGGCGGCAGCAACGACCAGAAGGTGGACTCGAAGCTCATGTGTTTCGTCCCGACTTGTTCGGGCGTCATCATCTCACGACGCACGCTCGGCTCGCCAGTGGAACCTTTCAGTGGCGTACTCGTTTAACCAGTATGCTTTAGGACGCTTCGATCAGGTGAAGTCGCTGGGCTGTGACGTGCTACAATAGAACGAATCGACAATACCACCGGAATTTGCGCCGTCAGCCGCTCTGCAAGGAGGTGCCATGTCGGAGATCGCATTCTTCACCAAGGCGATGGTCGTACTGTTTGGCCTCGGAATCACGCTGTTCTTTGTCTATCTCGTTTTCCGCATGCGGTTCAAGAAGGCCGGCCCCGACGAGGCCCTCATCGTCTTCGGCCGCCGCAAGTTGCTCGGCAAGAAGGTACGGGACGAGCAGGGCGAGGTGGAGTCGTTCCGCATCATCCGGGGAGGCGGGACGTTCGTGTGGCCCGCCTGGGAGAACCACGAACGTCTCTCGTTGAAGATGATGACCCTGGACATCGACCTGCAGGGCGTCTACACCGCCAAGGGCATCCCCATCAACGTCAAGGCCGTGGCGCAGGTGAAGATCAAGGGCGAGATCCAGCACATCCGCCGCGCCGCCGAGGGCTTCCTCGGCATGAATTCGGCGCAGGTCGCCTCCACCATCAAGGAGACACTCTCCGGCCACCTGCGCGGCATCATCGGAACGCTCACCGTCGAGGAGCTCTACCGCGACCAGAGGCGCTTTCAGGACAGCATCCGCGCCGAGGCCCACTCGGACCTGGACGGCATGGGCTTCGAGTTCCGCTCCTTCGTGTTCCAGGAGATCCGCGACGAACAGGGCTATCTCGATGCCCTGGGCCAGCCCAAGATCCAGTCTGCGCTACGTGACGCGCGCATCGCCACCGCCGAGGCCGACCGCGACGCGAAGATCGAGGAGGAGAGCGCCCGCCAGCACAAGGAGGAGAAGCGCATCCTGGTGGACACCGAGATCGTCACCGCCGATCGAGAGCTGGAGATGAAGAAGGCCGGGGTCAAGCAGGACGTGGATGTGGCCAACGCCCAGGCCGAGAAGGCCGGCGAGATGGAGATCAAGGTACAGAACATCCGCATCGCCGAGCAGGAGGTGGAGCGCCAGAAGCTGATGCTCAACGCCACCGTCCGTGAGAAGGCCGAGGCGGAGAAGTTCGAGACGGAGCGCAACGCCGACGCCGAGCAGTACCGCGTGGAGCGGCAGGCCGCCGCCGAGCGCAAGCGGCGCGAGGAGGCCGCCATGGCCCTCAAGGCCGAGGGTCTGGCCAAAGCCGAGGCCGAGTCCGCCATGCGGCGCGATATCGGCACCGCCGAGGCCGACGCCATCCGCGCCAAGGGTGAGGCCGAGGCGGAGTCGCGCCGGCTGCTGGCCGAGGCGCTCAAGCTCTACAACGAGGCGGGCCTGTCCATCGAGGCGCTCAAGGTGCTGCCGGAGATCGCCGCCGCCGTGTCCGAGCCGCTGGCCCGGGCCGGCTCCACCACCATCATCACCAACGGCGGTGCCAACGGCAGCGGCACCGGCGCCGCCAAGATGACCGAGGACGTGGTGCAGGTGCTCAGCCAGCTGCGGCCCATCATGCAGCAGCTCGCCGGCGTGGACCTGGAGCAGTTCCTGCAGGGCATCGCCAAGCTACCGGGCTCGGTCAGCGACAAGCTGAAGCGGGATCCCGACTCCGGTTCGTCGGGGCAGTAAGCCGTCATGGCAGCCGCCACCGCGCTGACCCGGTTGCTGCGCGAGCTCAAGAGCGTCAGCTCGCCGCTGGAGCGCATGCGCGTTGCGGCACGTGCGTGGCGCAGCCTGCGCCGGTTGCGCCCCGAGGAGCGCCAGGTCCTGGCGACGCAGGTGGGACTGGAAGGCGCCGAGGAGATCCTCGAAGGCTTAGGCCGGGGCGAGAAGCGCCTGGCCCCGGCGCTGGTACTGCGGGCGCTGGAGAAGGCGAGGAAGGCCGACCCGTCCCAGCTCCGCGGCCTGGTGAAGGGCCTCAAAGATCGTGACACGCGCGGCGCCCTCCTGCAGAAGTGGATCGACTCGGCCTCCGAGGGCCTGGGCGGCGAGGAGGACAAGCCACCGGAAGCTCCGGCCGAGGCTGCTCCCGAAGAACCGCCGGCACCGGAATCCACCACGAAACCTGAGCCGCCGCAACCCATCCCCGTGGTCAGCGCTGCACCAAAGCCAGCCCCCCCCGAGCCCGGGGTGAAGCCCCGGCGCGTTCCTCCTCCGGTGGCGCTACCGGTTCCGATCCCTGTGCCGCGCTCGCGGCCCGCGGTGAAGCCTGCACCGCAGGCGGCGCCGCAGTCCGCCGCCGCCGCTCCGGCCGGCGAGCAACTGGCCGATCGACTGCACCGCATCGACGGCCTGATGGCGCGCTTCCGCCTGCTACGGGGCGAACTGGATAGCACCAGCAGTAGCCGTGTGGGAGATGTTCCGCATCTCCTGGATGCGTTCCCCACCGGTTGGGCCCGCCGGCGGGCGCTGGCGGCCCTGCTGCGCCGCCGCATTCCTGCTGACCTGGGTCGTGCCCTGGTGCTCATCGACGAACTGGAGTCCTCCTCCGCCCGCCGCTGGTGTCTCAGCGCCATTCTCGATCACTGGAAGCTCTCCAGCGAGCAGCGGGACCAGTTGCGCCGGCGACGGCGCTCCAGTTCCTCCTGATCGGCCCTAGAGGCCCGGCCGAAGAGTCTGGCGTCGTCCGTTGCGAGCGCGATGGGCCCGGATTCGAGGCGCCGTGACGACGCGATGCCGCTGCGCATCGGGGAGGAGCGGGAACCGGGCTGTGCTCGCCTAAG
>CBDVAL010000142.1:0-9090 GCA_965371955.1 uncultured bacterium
GGCCCCCAACGATACCCCCCGGGCCCGGAGGAACGGATAGGCCATGGCGCCGCCGAGCAGCACACCTTCCACCCGCCCGAGCAGGTTGTCGAGCAGGGGCACCTTGTCGGTGACCTTGGCTCCTCCCAGGATGGCCAGGAACGGCCTCGCCGGCGAGTCTCCCAGGAGACGGTCCAGCGCTCGCAGCTCGCCCTCCACCAGCAAGCCCGCCGCCGCCGCGCGCATGTGCCCGCAGATTCCCACCACCGAGGCATGAGCGCGGTGGCAGGAGCCGAACGCATCGTTCACGTAGACATCGCCGAGCGCGGCCAGCCGGCGGCTGAACCCTTCGTCGTTCTGCTTCTCCTCCGGGTGGAAGCGCAGATTCTCCAGCAACAGGATCCCGCCGGGCGGCAGCGCGCCGATGGCCTGCGCCACGCCCGGGCCGACACAGTCCTCGCCCATGACCACCTCTGCCCCCAGGAGGTCCTGCAGACGTGCTGCCACCGGAACGAGGGACAGCGAGGGCTCATTCCCCTCGGGTCGGCCCAGGTGGGACGCCAGCACCAGGCGCGCACCCCGGTCTCGCAGGTGGGTCAGCGTGGGTAGCGTGGCCCGCAGGCGCGTGTCGTCCGCCACCTCGCCGGTGGGGGTCAGCGGCACGTTGAAATCCACCCGCGTGAATACGCGCTCACCACGAGGGTCCAGTTCGCGTACGGACAGCTTGTTCAACGGAGTTCCATCCGGTTCTGCTTGATAATGAGGCGCGTGAGTATAGAGGCCGGTCGGAATCAGGTCAACCGCGCTCGTCGCGCCAGGCAAAAGTGGTACCCTTCCAGGACGCAAGAGGAGTCCGGGATGCAGGCCAGACAGGCGATATTTGCGGCGGTCCTGCTCGTCGCCGTGCCGGGGTACGCCGGGGGCGAGGAGGCGCTGCGCTACGGCCAGGTCATCCTGCCCGGCGGGCAGGCGCTGCACGTCGAAGTGGCCGAGAGCCCCATCCGCCGCCAGCTTGGCTACATGTTCCGTGAACAGGTGGGCCCGGAGGACGGCATGATCTTCCTGTTCGAGGAAGCCGCATTCCATTCGTTCTGGATGAAGAACGTGCGCTTCTCCCTGGACATCCTGTGGATGGCCGGCGACGGGACGGTGGTGGACTCATCGCTCGAGGCCCCTCCGTGCCGTGAGGATCCCTGCCCGAGTTACAGTCCCATGGCGCGGGCGCTCTACGTCCTGGAGCTGGCGGGCGGGCGCGCCGAGAAGCTCGGCATCCGGCCGGGCCAGACTCTACAGGTCCTGCTGCCCGAGCGCACCGCACCCGCCAAGCCCTGAGCCGGACCCTCAACCTGTGGTATGCGTGTGCCGCCCGGGCACCAGATCTTGTGGGTTAAGGCGGCCCCGTCCAGCCAGCCCCCTGTGGCCCCTCGAGGGTGTCGACGGAAACCCTTACCCAGAAGGCGATTTCGACGATGATCGACCGGGTGGGAAGAATCCTTGACTTTCGCCGATTGATCGTCCAATACTGCGTTCCGAGGCCCCGCGAGGCGGGGTTCTCGTATTCTCCAAAAGACGGAAAATGAGAAAGCTGGCACAAGCGGCGCTTCTCGGCGCCTTGGCCCTCACCGCGAGACTGCAGCTCGAGGATCCGCAATCGACTGCCGTTCTGCCGGAAGCGCGCAGAACTGCGGAGGTTGCCCCGGTGCGCCCGACGACGCCGGTACAGGAGGCGGCTCTGCGTTCGTATCTGGAGCGCATGCACATCCCGCACGCCCGTCTGAACCTCGCGCGGCTGGTGGATCGCATCAACCGGGCGGCCGAGCGCAACGATCTCGAGCCCAGCCTGGTGCTGGCGGTGATCCGCACCGAGAGCACCTTCCAGCCGGATGCCGTGTCGCCCAGGGGAGCCATCGGGTTGATGCAGCTCCTGCCCAGCACTGCCGAGGCGATGGCGGCGGAACTGGGGCTGGCGTGGGAGGGCGAGCACCAGCTGCTGGAGCCGGACCTCAACATCGAGCTCGGGACCTACTACCTGCGCCAGCTCGCGGACCAGTACCACGGCGATATGGACCTGGCCCTGGAGGCCTACAACCGCGGGCCCACCAGGCTGGCCCGCCTGCGAGCCGACGGCGGACCGGCGCCACGCAACTATGCCGAACGTGTTCTCAGCCGCCGCGAAGAGCTGCGCTAGCGCGTCGATTTTCCCCGCCCTGGGGGCGTTTCCCCCTTCGACCTTGTGAAAAAAATCGCTTGACAGTGATATACCCCTATGCTAGATTACGGAACCCAGGCGGGTCGGATATAAATAGTTAAAAACAAAGGCTTTTGTCCCCATTTGATGGGGTCCATGACGGGCTGTGCGGGTGCCTCCTGGCGGCCGGAGCCCGGAGGCTGCCAGCGTTGGAAAACTACGTTCCCGTTCTCCTGTTCATGCTGGTCGCCCTGAGCTTCCCGCTGGTCACGCTGGCCCTGGCCAGGGTGGTGCGGCCCAGTCGCCCCTCCGCGGTGAAGGCGGAGGCGTACGAGTGCGGCATGGAGGCGATCAGCGACTCCCGTGGGCGCTACTCGGTTCGCTTCTACGTCCTCGGCGTCCTGTTCGTGGTGTTCGATGTGGAGACCATCTTCCTGTTCCCGTGGGCCGTGCGCTACCGGGCCCTGGGTCTGTTCGGCTTCGTCGAGATGGGGATCTTCCTGGGCATCCTCGTCCTCGGTTACTTCTACGCCTGGAAGAAGCGGGCGCTGGAATGGGTATGATCGAGGGCCGCTTCCAGCCCAACCTGCTGGTCACGACGGTGGACAAGCTGTTCAACTGGGCGCGCAAGTCCGCCCTGTGGCCCATGAGCTTCGGACTGGCTTGCTGTGCCATCGAGATGATGGCCGCGGTGGCTTCACGCTACGATATTGACCGATTCGGCGCCGGCATCTACCGTGCCACGCCGCGGCAGTCAGACGTGATGATTGTTGCCGGCACCGTGGTCGAGAAGATGGGTCCCGTGGTCAAGCGCCTCTACGACCAGATGCCGGACCCGAAGTGGGTCATCTCCATGGGCGCCTGCGCTACCTGCGGTGGTCCGTTCCCCACCTACAGCACGGTTCAGGGTGTAGATCGCATCATCCCGGTGGATGTCTATATCCCCGGTTGTCCGCCGCGGCCCGAGGCGTTGCTGTACGGGTTCTTGAAGCTGCAAGACAAGATCAGCAGGATGACCATCGCCAGGAAGGCGTGACGGCTGCGAGGGGGGGATGGCCGACCAGACCGACAGCAAGGGCCCGCAGGGCCCGGATAAGCCCGCGGCGCCGCCGCCCGCTCCACCGAAGAAGGAGACCCCTCCGGATCCGTTGAAGGCGGAGGTCCCCTCGGTGGTTCTGGAGAGGTTGCAGGAGACTTTCGGGGCCCTGCTCGAGGACGTGGTGTATCACGCCGGGCAGATCTCGGTGCACGTTCCTGCGGAGCGGCTGCTCGACCTCGCCATCTGGCTGCGCGACGACGAGGACTGCAGCATGGACCTGCTGATGGATCTGTGCGCCGCCGACTACCCGGATCGGGAAAAGCGTTTCGAGATCAACTACCACCTCTACTCCGTGCCCCACAATCACTTCCTGCGAATGAAGATTTCGGCGGCGGACGGGGAGTCCGTCCCGTCGGTGACCCCGGTGTGGTCCGGAGCCAACTGGTTCGAGCGCGAGATCTACGATCTGTTCGGTGTGCCCTTCGAGGGGCACCCCGACCTGCGCAGGATCCTGCTGCCGGACCACTGGCGCGGCCATCCATTGCGCAAGGAATATCCCCTGGCTGGGTTTCCCGACCTTCACCTGAAGCTACGATAGGAGATCCCTGCCCGTGCGTGCAGGGGGGTGCTCCAAGATGACAGCGGACTTGCTACACAACGAAATCCTGGAAGTCAACATGGGGCCGCAGCACCCGTCCACCCACGGGGTCCTGCGCCTGGTGCTGTCCCTGGACGGCGAGACCGTAGTGGCGATGGAGCCCGACATCGGTTACCTGCACCGGGGCGTGGAGAAACTGGCCGAGCACGAGGACTACGTGCAGGTGGAAGTGCTGACGGATCGCCTGGACTACGTGGCTGCCATGTCGGAGAACCTGGGCTACGTGGGCGCCGTGGAGCAGCTCATGGGCCTGGAGGTGCCGCCGCGCGCACAGGCCATCCGTGTCATCCTGGTGGAACTGCAGCGTATCGCCAGCCACCTGGTGTGGCTGGGTACCCACGGCCTCGACATCGGCGCCATGACGGTGTTCTTCTGGTGCTTCCGTGAGCGCGAGATGATCCTCGACCTGTTCGAGGGGTTCTGTGGCGCGCGCCTGACCTACAACTCGATGCGCATCGGTGGGTTGCAGGAGGATCTACCGCCGGGCTGGGTGCGCCGTTGCCGCCAGTTCCTGAAGATCTACCCGTCGCGCCAGGACGAGTACGAGACGCTGCTCAACAAGAACCGCATCTGGCTCAAGCGGACCAAGGACGTGGGGGTGATCTCGGCCGCGGACGCGCTGGACGTGGGCCTCACCGGGCCGGCGTTGCGGGGCTCCGGGGTGGATCTGGACCTGCGCAAGAGCATGCCGTACTCGGGCTACGAGAACTACGACTTCGACGTTCCGCTGGGAAAGAACTGTGATACCTACGACCGCTACCTGATCCGCCTGGAGGAGATGCGTCAGAGCGTGCACATCGTGGAGCAGGCTCTGGATGGGTTGCCGGAGGGCCCGGTGCGGGCCAAGGTGCCCAAGAAGATCCGGCCGCCCAAGGGCGAGGTCTTCCACATGGTGGAGGGGCCGCGTGGCATCCAGGGGTTCTACCTGGTGAGCGACGGCAGCGACCGGCCCTACCGCTGCCATTTTCGCGCGCCCTCGTTCGTCAACCTGCAGGCGCTAAAGAAGATGTGTGTGGGAAGGCTGGTCGCCGATGTGGTGGCGGTGATCGGTAGTCTGGATATCGTGCTGGGAGATTGCGACCGATAAGGGGGAGTCGCGGGGCGGGCCAGGGTCCGCGCCGTGCTGAGAGTGCATGTTGCAAGACCTGATCCCGACCGTGCTGGTGCCGCTGGTGAAGATCGCCGTGGTGCTGGGCGTGATATCGCTGTGCGTGGCCTACCTGACGCTCATGGAGCGCAAGGTGCTGGGCTTCATGCAGGCGCGGCTGGCACCGCGCCGGGTGGGCCCCAGCGGGCTGCTGCAGCCCATCGCCGACGGTCTCAAGCTGCTGATCAAGGAAGACCTGATGCCGGCCCGGGCGGACCGGCTGACGTTCTTCCTGGCCCCGATCATCGCCATCATCCCGGCGTTCGCAGCGCTGGCGGTGATCCCGTTCGCCGGCAACGCGTTCCAGGTGCTGGGCTACGAGGTCACGCCGTGGATCACCGATCTGAACATCGGCATCCTCTACGTCCTGTCCATCACCAGCCTGGGCATCTACGGCATCATCCTCGGCGGTTGGGCCTCCAACTCCAAGTACTCCATGATGGGCGGCCTGCGCAGCGCGGCGCAGATGGTGTCGTACGAGGTGCCGCTGGGTTTCTCCATCATCGGGATCCTGATGATCACCGGCACGGCCAGCCTGCCGGGCATCGTGCGCTGGCAGGAGAGCGCCGGCTGGTGGGGGTTCCTGACCCAGCCGCTGGGACTGTTCCTGTTCGCCGTGAGCGCGGTGGCGGAGACCAATCGCTTGCCCTTCGACCTTCCGGAGGCCGAGTCGGAGTTGGTCGCCGGCTTCCACACCGAGTACTCGGGCATGAAGTTCTCGTTCTTCTTCATCGCGGAGTACACGAACATGGTGCTGGCGTCGGCGCTGGTGGTGACGCTGTTCTTCGGCGGCTGGTTGCCGCCGTTTCCCGGGTTGCTGGGCAACCTGCTGAACTTCGGCCTGGACAAGATCCATCCGGCGGTAGCGGGGCTGTTCTGGTTCGCGACCAAGACGTTCCTGTGTCTGTTCGTCTTCATCTGGCTGCGCGGGACCTTTCCGCGCTACCGCTATGACCAGCTGATGTCGCTGGGCTGGAAGTGGCTGATACCCCTGGGGATCTTCAACGTCATGGCCACCGCCGCCGTACTCCTGGCGCTGGGGCCGGGCGGAGCATAGGCAGGCAAGCCAATGGACTGGATCCGGAGAATCTTCCTGTGGGAGCTGCTCGGCGGGCTGTGGATGACGCTGAAGGTGTTCTTCCAACCCCACATCACGGTGGAGTACCCCAAGGAGACGGTGACATTTTCACCGCGCTTCCGCGGCGTGCCGCGACTGCGGCGCAACCCGGATACCGGCGAGGAGCTGTGCATCTCGTGTCTGCTGTGCGAGAAGGCCTGTCCGGATCATTGCATCTACATCGACGCGGAGCCCAATCCACACGGCAAGGGCAAGCTTCTCAAGCAGTTCGTGATCGACTACGAGCGCTGTTGTTTCTGCGGGCTTTGTGTGGATCCGTGTCCCACCAAGCCCATGGTGGCTATTTACATGTCGCATGACTACGAGCTGGCCGACTTCACGCGCAGCTCGTTCAAGGCCGGCAAGGTCGAGCTGCACGACGGCATCGAGATCCGGCGCTACGCCAAGTAGGACGGGGACGGGAACGAGAACATGGCGGCAGGACTCTTCTACGCGCTGGCCGGGGCGATGGTAGCTTCCGCGGTGATGACCATCACGCGTCGGAACGCGGTGCACAGCGCTGTGTACCTGGTGTTCTCGTTTCTGTGCTTGGCCGGGATCTTCATCATCCTGGAGGCCGAGTTCCTGGCGGCGGTGCAAGTGCTGGTGTACGCCGGCGGCATCATGGTGCTGTTCCTGTTCGTGGTGATGCTGGTCAATCTGGATGGTTCCGATGGACCGTCGCGAACCTGGAAGGCCGCACTGGGCTCGCTGTTGGTGGTGGGGCTCGTGCTGCTGCTGATGTCCACCGTGGTGGACTGGCACCCTCCGTCGGTCCCCGAGGCGCCTGCGTTCCGCGCCGGTGGCGGAAACCTGCAAGCGGTGGGGGACTTGCTCTACCAGGATTACCTGCTGCCGTTCGAGATGGCCTCGTTGCTGCTGCTGGTGGCCATGGTGGGTGCGGTGATTCTCGCACTTCGTCGAGCATGAGGCCCGTGTCGGGTCAAGGGGTCGGTCAGTGAGCGTTCCGATTCATCATGTGCTAGTGGTGAGCCTGCTGCTGTTCGGGGTGGGAATGGTGGGCGTGATGATCCGCCGCAATGCCATCATTGTGCTCATGTCGGTGGAGCTGATGCTCAACGCCGCCAACCTCAATTTTGCGGCATTTGCGCGCATGCGAGGCGATCTGCATGGACAGATCTTCTCCATCTTCATCATTGTCCTGGCCGCCGCAGAGGCGGCGGTGGGGCTGGCGATTCTGATTGCCCTGTATCGCAACAAAAACACGGTGAACCTCGAAGAGGTGGACCTGCTCAAGGGGTGAGCGGTGGGGCGCCGCCCCGCGCGTGCCAGAGAAAACGATGCTGAGCCTGATCTTCTTGATTCCGCTGCTGCCCCTGCTGGGGGCGGTCATCAACGGCCTGTTCGGCCGGCGCATGCGCTCGGAGCGCATGGTGGGCGGCGTGGCGTGCGCCGCCGTGCTGCTGGCGCTGCTGCTGTCGCTGGCCTGTGTCTTCCAGCTGGCCACCGGGCTGGAGTCGTTCGAGGCCAGCCACCCCTCTCACGTCCAGGTGGACGCCGAGGGCCGGCGGGTGGAGGTCACCGTGGCGCCCTGGGTTCCCGGTGGCTGGGAAGGCGCCGGCGTGGTGGTGGACTGGTCGTTCACCCTGGATCCGCTGTCCGCGGTGATGATCCTGGTGATCACCGGCGTCGGGTTCCTGATCCATGTGTACAGCCTGGGGTACATGCACTCGGATCCCGCCTACTGGCGCTACTTCACCTACCTCAATCTGTTCATGGGGATGATGCTCATCCTGGTGCTGGGCTCGTCGTTCCTGGTGTTGTTCGTGGGCTGGGAGGGTGTGGGACTGTGCTCGTATCTCCTCATCGGCTTCTGGTATACCGACGTCGCCAAGGCCACGGCGGGGATGAAGGCATTCCTGGTCAACCGTATCGGCGATTTCGGCTTCATGGTGGGCATGCTGCTCATCTTCCTGAACTTCGGGAGTCTGAACATCCAGACCGTGTTGGCCGGCGTGCAGGGCCCGTTTCTGCACCAGACGGCGCTGCTCACGGCCATCGGTCTGTGCTTGTTCGTGGGGGCCGTGGGCAAGTCCGCGCAGTTGCCGCTGTACGTATGGCTTCCGGACGCCATGGCCGGGCCGACGCCGGTCTCGGCGCTGATCCATGCGGCCACCATGGTGACGGCAGGCGTCTACATGGTGGCCCGGGTGAGCCCGCTCTACGCAGCGGCGCCCGCCGCCCTGCTCACCATCGCCATCGTGGGCGCGGCCACGGCGTTGTTCGCCGCCACCATCGCCCTGGTCCAGAAGGACATCAAGAAGGTGCTGGCGTACTCCACCGTGTCGCAGCTCGGCTTCATGTTCCTGGGCTGCGGCGTGGGCGCGTTTGCGGCCGGCGTCTTCCACCTGATGACCCACGCATTCTTCAAGGGCCTGTTGTTCCTGGGCTCCGGCTCCGTGATCCACGCCATGTCCGGCGAGCAGGACATGACCAGGATGGGCGGTCTCAGGCGGCACCTGCCGGTGACCTACAGGACCTTTCTCATCGGCACCATCGCCATCGCCGGGTTCATCCCGTTCGCCGGATTCTTCTCCAAGGACGAGATCCTGTGGAAGACCTGGTCAGGCGGGCATCCGGTGCTGTGGGTGATGGGGACTGTGGCGGCGCTGCTGACGGCAACCTACATGTTCCGCCTGGTGTTCCTCACGTTCTTCGGCAAGTGCCGTGCGTCGGAGGAAGTGCAGAGCCACATCCATGAGTCACCGCGCAGCATGACGGTGCCGCTGATGATCCTGGCCGGTCTGTCGGTGGTGGGCGGCTGGGTGGGGCTGAGCCCTGCCCTGTCTTTCGGCAAGCACTGGAACCTGTTCGAAGGCTGGCTCGATCCTGTCTTCGAGCCCACGAAACGGGTAATGGCGGCGCTGGCCCATGGCGAGGGGCACCACGAGGCGCACTCGTTGACCATCGAGTGGGTGTTCATCGGCATCGCACTGGCCAT
>CBDVAL010000143.1:0-9057 GCA_965371955.1 uncultured bacterium
CCAGCCGTTCTTCAAGCCGCTGGAGGATGTGGTCCTGCGGGAAGTCATCATCACCGTGCACCCCAGGGAAGAAGCGTCCGGCAAGCCGGGCAACGAAGCTGCCGGCGGAGCTCGCTGAACCGCACAATCGGAAACGGACCCTCCGGCACGAGTCCGGGGGCCATGGAGGAGTTGATCGCATGCACAGGGGACTGACCATCTGGTTCACCGGGCTCTCCGGAGCAGGCAAGACCACCATTTCCCAGGAACTGGAGCATCGGCTCAAGGAGCGCGGCGTGCGGAAGCTGGAGATCCTCGACGGCGACGTGGTGCGCACCAATCTGAGCAAGGGCCTGGGCTTCTCCAAGGAGGATCGCGATACCAACATCCGCCGTATCGGCTTCGTGGCCAAGCTGTTGACACGCAACGGCGTGCTGGTGATGACTGCCGCCATCTCGCCGTACCGCAGCCTGCGCGACGAGATTCACGTGGACATCGGTGACTTCATGGAGGTGTTCGTGAAGTGCCCGGTGGAAGTGTGCGCCGAGCGCGACGTCAAGGGCCTGTACAAGAAGGCCATGGCCGGCGAGATCAAGAACTTCACCGGTGTGAGTGATCCTTATGAGGATCCAATCAATCCCCACGTCATCTGCGAGACCGACAAGGAGACCGTGGAGGAGAGCACCAACAAGGTGCTGGTCCAGATGGAGGCACTGGGCTACCTGCCGCCGCTCTCCGGCAAGGCCAACGAAGCCCAGATCAAAGAGCTGGGGTACATGTAATGTTCTGTCCCGATTGTCGAGGAGAGTACCGCGAGGGCTTCACGCGCTGCGAGTTGTGCGGCGTCGATCTCGTCGAGGCGCTGCCGCCTGTGGACGAGACCAGCGAAGAGGACCTCGTGCCCGCATTCCAGAGCACCGATGGACTGCTCGTGGCGGCCACCCGCTCAGCGCTGGAGAGCCAGGGGATCCCCGTGGTGGTGCAGGGCGAGGAGGCCCAGGGCTTGTTGCCGGTGAACGCCGTGGTGCTGGTCCCACGCGAGCGCCTCACCGAGGCACAGGAATTGATCCAGCTGCTGGAAGCCGAGCCGGAAAGCGACGCGCCGCAGTAGCGACCCCCGCGCCACGAACTCGCACCACCGGGTGCGTCAGTCCTCGTCGTCGTCCTCGCCCACATCCACTGCCGACCCGTAGTCCAGCTCGTGCGCCGGCATCTCGCCGCCGGGCCCGCGCAGGTAGTGATCGATCCAGCGCATGGCGCGCAGGCTGTAGTCCAGACGCGAGGCCGCGCGCCGGTTGCCGTGCCCCTCGCCCGGGTAGAACACCAACCGCACCGGCGCCTTGCTGCGCTTCTTGAGGTGCTGATAGAGCTCCATGGACTGGGTGGGATGCACCCGTGGGTCCTTGTCCCCGTGCAGGATGAGCGTCGGAGTGCGGCTCTTGCCGGCGTGATAGATCGGGCTGCGATCCAGGAACATCTGCCAGTCGTCCCAGGGGCGCTTGCGGGCATGCACCAGGTACTCCTCGTCGGGAATATCGGTGGTGCCCACCTTGGAGATCTTGTCGCTGATCCCCACGAACATGACGCTGGCCGCGAAGTGCTCCGATTGATAGGTCGCCCCCCATGCCGACGCATAGCCGCCGTAGGAGCCGCCGGTGATGGCCACCTTGTCGCGATCCACGAGCCCGATGTTCACCAGATGGTCCACTGCGTCCACGAGATCATCGAACTCCTTGCCGGCGGGATCGCCCTGGCTCAGCTTGGAGAACTCCACGCCGCGCCCGGTGCTGCCGCGGTAGTTGGGATAGTAGACGACGTAGCCCTGGGTGGCGGCCATCTGCCCCAGGCGCGAGTAACTCGTCAGCCAGCCGTTGCGGAAGTTGGACTCCGGACCGCCGTGCACTATCAGGATCAACGGGTAGCGTATGCCCTCCACCGCGCCCCGGGGCCGCATGAGCATGCCCTCGAGCTTCAGGCCGTCCCTTGCCTTGTAGCTCATCACCTCCTGGGGCGCCAGCATCATCTCGCCGAGCCAGGGATTGCTGTCCGTGCGACGCACCGGCTCACGCTCCGTCCGCCCCAGCAGGAACACCTCAGGAGGATGCCCGGGGCTATCACCCAGGAACGCGAGCGTGCGTCCGTCCCGGGAGACCGACAGCTGCGTGAACATGGCCCTGCCCGGACCCACCACCGTGCGCCGGCCGGTGCCGTCGCGGTTCACCTCACCCAGCGCCGTCCACACCCCCTCATCGCCCAGGTAGAGGACGGTGTCGGCGTCGCGCCAGCCCACCCTGCGGACATGCCCTTCATGGCCGGGCAACAGCTCACGCAGCTCGCCCCCGTTCGCGCTGCCCACCGACAGTCGGCCGGCGGCCGGGTCATGGGCGTCCACCGACGTGACGACCGCCAGACGCGTGCCGTCCGGGCTCCATGCCAGGGATCCCAACTTACCCACGCTTTCCAGTTCTCCAACCACCTCGCCGGAGTCGGCATCGACGATATGAATCCTGCGGCTGTTGTAGCTGTCATCCACCAGCGACGTGGGGGCCAGCGCCATGGCCAGCCGCGTTCCCACCGGGCTCCAGTGCAGCGACGATGCGGACCCGGGAAGATCCAGTGCGCGGTGCTCAGCGTCGTCATCGTCCAGCGTGGCGATCCACACCTTCACCGGACGCCAGTCCTCGCGGAAGATCTTCTGGTTGAACCCCTGATCCTGCAGCTTCTCCAGGTCCTCGTTGATCTTCTCCTTGGCCAGGAACGCCACGCGCGCTCCGTCCGGACTCCAGGAGTAACTGCTGATGTCCGTGTCGTGCTCCACCACGCGGCGCGCCTCGCCGCCGGCCACAGGAAGGACATGGAGGGCCTTGTGTTCGTCACCGTCCCTCTTGGCGAGAAACGAGATGGACTTCCCGTCGGGGGTCCAGGCGATGGAGCCGATGTTCTGCTCCCCCACCACGTAGGGCCGCGAGTCGCCGATGGCGCCCACCACGTGCAGCTCAGCCCAGGCCGGGCCGTCCTCCTGATCCGGAAGCGAGCGCGGCACGCTCAGCACATACGCCACCTGCTTGCCATCGGGCGAGAGGGCAACCTGTCTGATCGCACGCAACCGCGCCACGTGATGCGCCGTGAGAGCTTCGTCAGCGGCGGACGCGGCGGGGACCGCGAACACAGCCGCGATCAGGGCGGCCGCCAGGACCCGCTCGGGGTGGAGGTTTCGCAGGACTCTCATGGGCACAGGACTCCTTTTGATGAAAGCGAAGCCGGGGAGGCTCGCTGCAGACTGCAGCAGGTCATGCGTCGGCGGCGGCCTTCGGCACATCCATGGCGAAGCGCATCAGGCCCGTCGCCACCACCTGATCTCCGACGTAGGCCACGCCGCGCAACGTCCCGAAGCGGCGGCGCAGGCGGACGGTCTCGGCCTGCACCCGGACCGTCTCCCCTGCCAGGACCGGGCGCTGCGACTCGAAGTTATCAATGGACATGAAATAGATGCGCCGGCCCTCCAAGCCGGGGCGCAGCAGGACCAGCATGGCGCCGGCCTGCGCTACCACCTCGGCCAGCAGGGTCATGGGAAACTCCCGGGTACCGCCGGGCCCCGGCGCCAGATAGTACTCGTCGTCCTGGACCACCTTGATGCAGACGATGCGGTGCTCCAGGTCCATCTCGTCCACACGATCGATGAGGAGAAACGGATCGCGATGCGGAAGGATGGTCTGGATGACATCCTGACCAAAAGGCGGTGTGACCTGCATGAGGTTCGGTCTCCTGCGCTGCAGTCGGGTGCGCTAATTTTCCCGGTTCGTGCATTATACCCTGGAACAGGAACCGGGGACAGGCTTTCCCGGCACCACCGCCCCGGCCCGACTCACCATCGGCAGCGCCACCGGAAACTCCTGATCTCATTGTTGTTGTGCTAGAGGCCCGGCCGAAAAGTCTGGTGCCGTCCGCCGATGGGTCTTGCGAGGCGAGTTCAAGGCGCGCCGACGAGTCGATGCCTCTGTGTATCGGCGAGGAGGCGCAACGCCGAAATCGCCCGCAACCCCCATCGGCCCGGAGGGTTGCGGCGGCATGGGCCCGTCTTCTTCGTGGACTCGCGCTACGGCTCGTCGACCGGGCCTCTAGGTCGGCGGGTCCTTTTAGAGGCCCGTCACGTGCCCCTGGCGGATCAGGGTGCTATAATGAGGTCATGAAACTCAGACCCGAGAAGGTGGTGCAGTTGGAGGGATTCCTGGGCCAGACGCGATTTGCCCTGGGCGAGCGCGAGGTCAAGGTGGAGTTCCGCAGCCCGTTCCTGCGCCAGCGCTCCTCGTTCCCGTTCGACACCATCGACCGCAACATGGGCTGGGAGGATCGGCCGCGCTGGATCTATGCAGTGACCGGAATCATCGCGCTGCTGGCCGGTGCGCCGCTGGCCGCGGAGACCTGGTTCGCCAGCGCCAACCTCGCGGCATCCGTCGCGTTCGTGGTGCTCGCCGCAGGCTGTTTTGCCGCCTGCTTCCTGCACCGCGCGCGCCGCATGGTGTTCCGCAACTACTTCACCTCCGCCACGCTGTTCCGCATGACACCGGCGGTGGCCGCCACGCCCGTGGGCCAGAAGATCATCAACCGCATCCGCTACGCCGACTCCGGCGGCCTGCCGGACGTGTTCAACTACGTGGACTTCGAGGGCGGGCGCAAGCTGGTGTGCTCGTCCGATGCACAGCGGCTGGAGCAATTGTTCCTGGCCCTGCTGGACAGCATCCCCGGCGAGGTGGGCGTGTCGCTCGTGGTGGTGCGCGGCGACCGCGAGGAAAGCGAGTTCATGAACGGCAAGGTGCGACGGGATCGCGTGCGCACCGCCTTCCGCGAATACCGGGACGTCCTGACGCTTGACGGTATGGCGGACTTTTCCGTCTATCGCGAAGGAGACTTCGAGCTGGTGTTCGACAACCACAACCTGGTGGAGGTCTACGGCCGGCACGAACTGTTCCGCCCCATCATCGAGTCGCAGGGGTTCGTGTTCCACCGCTCCTACGTGCCGCGCTACTTGCACTATCATGTCCACAGCGTGAACCCGCCCGAGAATTTCGACGAGCGCATCGAACAGCTCAAGTGGAACCTGCAACTGCGGTAACATAAAACGGGGTCGGAGCCAAGACTTATACCTCGCTCTCGCCTGGTCATTCGGCGCCAGTCGACGATGGAGGTATAAGTCTTGGCTCCGACCCCGTTTATTGAACCTCGTTTGCTACTTTTGCCAGCGGGGGACGCGCTGCATCAGTCGCTGGCTGCCGAAGCGGGTGCAGATCTCCTGTAGCTCCCCGCGCGGCGCACCGCGCCACTCCAGATCCTCCAGCGTCTCGGTGAGCGGCACGTCGGTGCGCATGGTGGCCAGCGTGCGGTAGAGGGCCAGATCCTCCCGAGACTTGCGCAGGTTCTCGGCCAGGGCGGCCGCGCCGCGGACCTTGACCTTCCAGGTGATCTCATCGTCGGGGATGGACTCGATGTGCCCGTAGGCTGCCAGCAGCGTTGCCGCCGAGCGCGCACCCCAGCGCGCGATGCCCGGGATGCCGTCGGCGGTATCTCCCATCAGCGCCAGGTAGTCCGGGATGGACGCCGGTCCGACGCCGAACTTCGCCTCGACGCCGGCCTCATCCATCACCCTCTTGCGGCGACGGTCGACGCAGACCACGCGTGCACCGTGGACACACTGCGCCAGGTCCTTGTCCGGGGTGCAGATGCGCACCTGCTCCACGCGGGGGTCGGCCGCGAAGCGCGCCGCTGCCGTGGCCAGGGCGTCGTCGGCCTCGAACTCCACCATGGGCCAGACCACCATGCCCAGCGCCCGGGTCATGTCCTCCGCCGGACCGAACTGCGCCCACAGGTCGGGGTCCATGCCCTCGCCGACCTTGTAGCCGTCGAAGAGATCATTGCGAAAGGACTCGACGGTGTGGTCGAAGGCGACACCGATGTGTGTGGCGCCCTCATTGCGCACCATGGCCAGTAGCGACCCACCGAGGCCCAGGGTTGCGCCGATCTCGCTGCCGTCCGGCGCCGTGGCGGAGGGCGCGCCGAAGTAGGCGCGGAACAGCTCGTAGGTGCCGTCGACCAGGTGGACTTTCATCTAGCGATACAGCCGCCGGTTGCGCAGGATCCCGATTACCGCCGCCACCAGCCCAGCGAGGAAGCCGGCGATGAGCAGGACCATCAGCGCCACCACCGCGCTGCGCCCCGGGCCGGGCTCCATGTTCGACGCCACGGTGGACAGCGCGCGCGGAAAGGTGATCCCCACCACCATGAGGACGAAGCCCACCGGCAGGAGGCGGGACTTGCTCTTCTCGGACACGGCCGACTTCGCGGTGCTACCCGGCGCGATCTGCGAGCAGACCTCGAATGGCCTCGCGCACCTCGTCCATGCTCACCTCATGATCCGGTTGCTTGAACAGTACCATGCCGTCCGCCGAACGGACCACCAGGCCGTGATTGGTGAACCCCAGGGTCTCGACGTCCTGGACGGAGTCGGGAAGGCCTGCATCCACGTTGCGGCTCACCACCTGCTGTGAGAATTCCTCCGAGAGCCCGCTCACGGCGGGCTGCACCCGGGCGCACACCGGTCAGCCAGGCATGTAGTAGTAGGTCACCTCCAGCGGGCCGGCCTCTGCCGGACCACCGCAGCCTGCCAGCAGGGCAACGCCGGCCAGCAGCGCCAGCCAACTCGCCAGGAACATGGTTCGCTTGGTCATGAGACAGATCTCCTGTTGCGTTCGTCTCGGCGCAGGATCAGCGGCGGGTGAGGCGTTTCAGGATGCGCGGGAACAATTCCTCGCGGTTCTCCGGCGTAAGATCCAGGATTTCCGCTCCGCTGCGGGTGCGCAGCTCGGCGGGATAGCCGACGCCCTGGGAGTCGACGGTGGCCAGCACCATCTTGGACGAGCCCAGGGCAAAGTCCACCGCCGCGATGAACTTCACCGATAGGCATTCCATGGGGCCGATCTCGTCCATCACCAGGATGGGCGCGGAGACCTGGCTCGGGTCGATGAGGTGCAGCACCAGGTCCTCGAAGCCGGCGATGTCCAGGCCGTATTTGCCCATGCGATGGTCCCCGGAGAGCTTCACATGGGCCAGCAGACCCTCCCGACCGTCGGTGGTGACGATGCGCGAGCCGACCTTCTGATAGCCGTCGCGGATCTCCTCGGTGAGGAAGCCGGAAGCGGCCCCTGGCGCGATATGCTCCAGAATACGCTTGATCAGCGTACTCTTGCCGGTGCCCGACCGGCCCGAGATCAGAATGTTTTCCTTCATCATGGCAACGTCTTGGGCCTCATCGAGAGACTCTTCGGGTGTCGTATGTTAGGCCAACGGCACTCCAAGATCCATCATTTTGTTCGCCATTTGTTCGCCTGCGTGCGCTTTTCCGCAAGTTGCCCGGTCCTGGCCCTGCCCCGGGCAGAACGGTGGGAAACGGCCAGAAAACGGCACGAGAGGCCAATTGGGGCCAGATTTCCTTTGACATGGTGGGGCGAGTATGCCTAAATGTGGGTCCGCCGGGCCCCGGCGACCCAGAATAACGGGGCCCACACGCAGCCGCCCCACCGCGAGGTCCCGACCCGCGACAGGAGGAAACCGATGGCCGCCAAGAAGGATCTGATCATCTCCAAGTCCCGCACCAAGGGTGCAGTGAAGAAGTGCAACGTATCCGGCGAGTTCTATGGGGCCCTGGACAAGAAAGTCCGCGAACTCATCGTCGACGCCGAGAGACGCGCCGTCGCCAACAAGCGCAAGACCCTCAAGCCCGCCGACCTGTAAAGAGCCATTCAGGGCCCACCGCACGGCCCCGAATAGAAGAAGCTCTGCCCCATCAGGCAGGGCTTTTTCGTTCCCCGCCGCCACCCGTACTCACCGCCCAGCGAACCTGCCGGAAGATGCCTCGCAGGATCTGCACCTCCCGCCGCTCCATCTCCGCCCGCCCCAGCAGCCGCCGCAACGCCAGCACGATCTCCTGGGGATTCTGTTCGTTCACGAAGCCGATCTCACCCAGCAACTGTCCCAGGTCCACGAACATCTCCTCGGTTTCCCGCGCCGGAGCCAGATCCCGCGACGTGTAGCCACCCGGGTCCGCCACTTCCTCCCATACGCGCCAGATCTCGTAGACCGTCACCAGCACTGCCTGCGCCAGGTTCAGCGAAGGGTTCTCGTCGGCGGTGGGAATGCGCGCCAGCAGGTGGCAACGGCCCATCTCGGCGGTGCTCAAACCCTTGTCCTCGCGCCCGAACACCAGCGCTACCTGATTACCGGATAGCGCCGCCTGCGCCGCCCGCCGGGCCGCCTCGCGCACATCCACCACCGGCCGCCGGTTCTTCCCCA
This sequence comes from uncultured bacterium, assembly GCA_965371955.1. Classification (GTDB taxonomy): domain Bacteria; phylum Acidobacteriota; class Polarisedimenticolia; order CBDVAL01; family CBDVAL01; genus CBDVAL01. The sequence continues at coordinate 8,323 of CBDVAL010000143.1, forward strand.
ACCGGCGCGAGGTCCCCACCACCAGCCCGGCCTCGACGAGGCCCTCCTCCAGGCTGGAGACCACCTGCGCCCCCTGCAGCAGCGGCTGGGCGTGCATGGCCATGCGCCGCGCCTCCAGCCCCTGGAACTCCCCCGGCCCCACCAGGGTCAGTCTGCGCAGGCCCATGTTGTGCAGCGCCCGGGCGGCGGCGCCGATGTTGCCGGGGCTCTGCGGCTCCACAAGAACCACCGACACTCGTTCGCGGGCACGCGCCACCTGCTCGGCGCCCGCGGGAACTGTATCCGGACCGGACATGACCACTCTCCCACCCCCGCGACGTCTCCTCACCGGCGCATCCGGCCAGGGTCCGCTTGATCGGGGTGCCCGGGAAGCATACCTTCTTTATATGCCTCCGCGATGGTGGATCACCGCAGTGGTGCTGTGCCTGCTGCTGCCGGCCAGCGCTGCCCTCGCCGCCGCCCCGGCCAGGGACCGCCCCCAACGGGCGCCGGTGGCACCTCGGGTCCTGGAGGACCTGGCCCTGACCGGCAACGCCAACGTCCTGGTGGTGTTCGGGGAGCAGGCGGACCTGCGGGCGGCACGCTCGCAGCCCACACGCGCCGCCAGGGGTCGTTTCGTCTACGAGGCCCTCACCCGGGCTGCCCTGCGGTCACAGGCAGGTCTGCACGCTTGGCTGGATGCTCGCGGCGTGGCCTACAAGGCGCACTACCTGGGTAACCTGCTGCGCGTCCTGG
>CBDVAL010000144.1:0-9039 GCA_965371955.1 uncultured bacterium
CGTCTCAAGCGGACCATGCAATGCCTTTCGCCGGCGCGGGTGTCGGCAAGGGAGTAGCGCTCCGCACTGTGGGTTGTAACAGTAGATTGCTCCCCCGGAGCTTTCAACGAACAATGACATGAACTCTTTGCCCGATCTGTCGGATTCTTGTACGGGAAGTGTTGATTGTGAACGCCGCCGGTCTCTACTGGATAGAACACGTCCACACGGTGGGCCCGCGTCGGCACGATCCTCTAGAGTCGGAGATCGTCCAGCTTCCAGAGACCGAGGCTTTTCTCCGGGTAGTCACCTTCCTCTGTACACCCCTCGTTGAGCAGTTCCAGGGGCTGCGGAAGGTTGAAAGGCGCGCGCTGCAGGTCGATGGGGCGCCAGTTGCCGGAGATGATGTTCCGGTTCTTCGGGACGATGCCGGGATAGGTCGTGGTCAGCAGGAACGAGGCGCCGCTCCTCTTGAAGTTCCGCAACACACTGCGGATGTCCCTCAGCGGAAGATGGACGAGGCAGTCACGGCACAGGATCAGATCGGCACGCGGTAGCGGATCCATGGTGATGTCCATCTTCTCGAACTGTCTGTCCGGCGCGCTGTAGAGCTCACGGTTTCGTTCAATCAGCTCACCGACGACGTCGACACCGATGTAATGTTCCACACCCAGCTCGATCTGCTGCATCCAGTGGAAGTCACCGCACGGGGCATCGAGGAGGGAGCGCACCTCAACACGCGCGATCAGGCGAGGTAGCTCCCTGGCGACGTTGGACGTCTGCTCCAGGCTGGAGCCGGGTCCGCAGACGGAACTGCCGGAACCCCAGCGCTGACGCTGCAGGATGTCGGAGAAGACCCTCTCACGCGGCTTGCCGAGGTAGCGCACCGTGCCCAGCTTGTAGCGCCACCGACCCAGGCGCCTCAGGACGGCATAGAGCCCGGGAAACTGACGTTGGACGCCGGATTTGAAGTGTTTGAGCATTGAAGAGATACACTACCATAGCTCCTCTTGCTCAAACGATTTGGCGAGCCGGCCTCCTGCCGCGATCAGAGCGGTCCTTTCCGGATCCCTGCTAGTCGTCGTCCTCGTCGTTCAGGTCGACCTTGAACTCGCGGCGCGAGCCGTTGCGGACCACCTCCACGTCAATGCTCTCGCCCCAGCGACCCTCGAGCGCGTTGCTGATGTCACCGGTCTGCATGACGCGCTCACCGCCGGCACTGACGATGACGTCGCCGGCCTTGATCCCTGCCTTGTCGGCGGGTGACCGGCGCATGACGCGCGTGACCAGCACGCCACGCTCATCGCTGACATCGAAGTACTCGGCCAGTTGCGAGTTGAGGTCCATGACGTTCACGCCGATCTGTGGCCGGCGGTTGACTCCCCAGCCCCACGATCCGGAACCGACAACGGAGGGCATGGGCACGGAGAAGCTCAATGCCCCGTCATCCTCCCTCAAGCCATCGAGCGAACCCAGGGTGGCCTCCAGTGTCTTCTCCTTGCCGTCCCGGATGATGCCGATGGACACTTTGTCGCCGGCATCATGGTCGCGGATCATCTCGCCGAGATCGTTGTCGTCGAATACCCGCTCACCGTCGAACTCGATGATGACATCGCCCTTCTTGAGGCCCGCATCGTCGGCAGCGGTGTCGTTGTAGACCTTCTGGATCAGGGCACCGTCGCGACGGTCCATGTCCAGGTTGCGGGCGTCACGGCCGCTGAGGCTGCGCGAGGTGATCCCGAGAAAGGCGCGCTCCCGGGCCATGGCCAGGGGGGCCGCCAGCAGGGCGGCCAGGGCCGCCAGGAGCACGGCCCGGCGAACAAAAGATCGCCGCGGCTGGGCTGTTGCGTCGTTGGAACGGATCATCGGCTTCTCCTTGTGCCCCCTCCTCGACCCGGGGCGTTGGCTACAAATCCTTGTCCCTGAACAGGATGGGCCGAGGAAGCGACAGCCGCCGCGGCCGGCTGGCGGGCTTTGTTCCCGCCAGCCGAAAGGTTCTACGCCCCACCCTCCGGTTTGGTCGGAGCGGTGTAGAATAACCACCGGGAGACCCCATGATCCTCAAGCAATACTACCTCGGATGTCTCGCGCACGCCTCGTATCTCATCGCGGACGAGGAAACCCGGACCGCAGCCGTGGTGGACCCGCAGCGGGATATCGACCAGTACCTGGCCGATGCCCGTGAGCAGGACCTGACCATCCGCCACGTCTTCCTCACCCACTTCCACGCCGATTTCCTGGCCGGCCACGTGGAGCTGCGCGACCGGGCCAAGGCGCGCATCTATCTGGGCGCCAGGGCGCAGGCCGAGTACGAGTTCACGCCGCTCAAGGAAGGGGATCGCGTCGACTTCGGCAAGGTGCGCCTGGAGATCCTGGAGACCCCAGGACATACACCCGAGGGGATCTCGCTGGTGATCTACGACCTCGCAAAGGATGACAAGCAGCCCCATGCCGTGTTGACGGGCGACACGCTGTTCATCGGCGATGTGGGGCGTCCGGATCTCATGGCCTCGGTGGGAGTCACGGCGACCGAGCTGGCAAGCATGCTCTACGACTCACTGCATGACAAGCTGCTCAAGCTTCCCGACGCCACGCTGGTCTACCCGGCACACGGCGCCGGTTCCATGTGCGGCAAGAACCTGAGCACCGATACCGTCTCCACAATAGAGGCGCAGCGGCTACACAACTACGCACTCCAACCCATGAGCAAGGAGGAGTTCATCCGACTGGTCACCGCCGGTCAGAACGAAGCACCGGCCTATTTCCTGTACGACGCCATGCTAAACCGGCAAGAGCGAGAGACGCTGGATCAGAGCATGGCGCGCTCGCTCAAGGGGCTCTCCCTGGAGGATGTCCTGCGTCTGCGCAACCAGGGCGCCCAGATCCTGGATGTGCGCGACGCGACCCAATACGCCCGGGCCCACCTCGCGGACAGCACCCACGTGGGCCTGGACGGCAAGTTCGCCACCTGGGCGGGTACCGTCCTGGACCGCGAGCGCCCCATCGTGGTGGTGGCCGAGTCGAAACGCGAGGAGGAAGCCATCCTGCGCCTGGGCCGCATCGGCTTCGATCACGTGGCTGGCTTCCTGCAGGGAGGCATGCCGGCCCTGCACGGACGCCCGGACCTGATACGACAGAGCGAGCGCATCACCGCCTCGGCACTGGCCGACCAACTGGCGTCGCCCGAACCACCGGTGGTGCTGGACGTGCGCTCGCCGAACGAACGCGAGTCCGGCGCCATCGAAGGGAGCCTGCACGTCCCGCTGAATCACCTGCGCGAACGCGCGGACGAGCTTCCGCCGCAGGGCCGGCTGGTGATCTACTGCGGCAGTGGCTACCGCTCGTCCATCGCCGTCAGCATCCTGGAGCAGGCGGGCTGGAAGGACACGCAGGATCTAGTGGGAGGGTTCACCGCCTGGCAGGGGGTCCGCTGAGGCGGGATCACGCCGCATTCCTACTCCCACTCGATGGTGGCCGGCGGTTTCGTGGTGACGTCGATGGCCACGCCGCTCACCGGCTCGAATGCCATGATCTTGTCCGTGATCTCGGCCGCGCAGTCGTCGCCAATCCACGCCGGCCGCGCGGTCATGGCGCGCGCCGAATGCACGGGCCGCACCACCACCAGCTCGCGCCCCCGGCCGTCCAGCGACACAGGCACCAGCACCGTGGGACACTGCCAGACCACGCCCATGAGGGCATGACGCTTCAGGCTTTCCATGACGATGGCGTCGATCTCGCGCAGCAGGTCGAGGCGCTCCCGGGTCACGGTGGCGGGGATGAGGCGCGCCCGCCTCGGCCGCCGGCCGCTGAGCTCGAACAGGCAGCGATTGATCCCCTCCACCTTCTTGACCAGGGTGGTGGCCGCGCCGGTGAGCCTCTCCCAGCTGGGTTGCTCGCCCACCAGCAGCACCGGGTGCTCGTAGCTGCGCAGGTCGGCCTTGACGCCCACCGAGCGCACCGGCAGCGGCAGGCCGCGCACGCCGGTGCCCTGCAGCGTCCCGTCCACGGCGCGCCGCAGTCGCGGCTCGTCGTAGTCCGCGGGCACCTCGCTGGCCGCGGCGACGCGGATGCCCAGCCCGGGACCCGGGAACGGATGACGCTGGATGCTGGCGGCGTCCAGTCCCAGGGCCACCCCCAGCTCCCGTACCTCGGTCTTGTAGAGATCCGCCAGCGGCTCCACGACCTTGCCCTGACGCATCATTTCCTGGATGAGCGGCACGCGGTTGTGGTGTGTCTTGATGACGTCGGCGCGCTTGGTGCCGCCGGTCTCGATGGTGTCGGGGTAGATGGTCCCCTGGCCGAGGAGCACGTCGTCGAGGCCGAGCCTGGCCGCCTCGCGCTCGAACACGTCGATGAAGGTGTCGCCGATGGCCTTGCGCTTGGCCTCCGGGTCGGTGAGCCCCTCCAGTGCCGCCAGGAACGTCGCCGATGCGTCCACGTGGTGCAGACTCGGTCCCAGGCCGAGGGCGGTGAGGTTCTCCACCACGCCAGCGCTCTCGTTCTTGCGCATCAGACCGTTATCAATATGAAGGAGCCGCAACCGCTGGGTGCCCAGGGCGCGCTCGAACAGCTTGGCCACCACCGTGGAGTCCACACCGCCGGAGGCCAGCAGCAGGATCTCGCGCTCGCCCACCTGATCACGGATGGCGGCGGCGCGTGCTTCCACCTGATCCCCCACGGACCAGTCGGCCTTCGCGCCGCAGATGTCCAGCACGAAGTTCTTCAGGATCTGCTCGCCCCGGGGCGTGTCATCCACCTCGGGATGGAACTGCAGGCCGTATTGCCGGCGCCCCTCGTGGGCAATGGCCGCATTGCGGTGATCCTGGGGTGGGTCGTCAGCGCCGCTGGAGTAGCCCAGCTCCACGAAGCCTTCACCCAGGCTGGTGACCGTGTCGCCGTGACTCATCCACACCAGTTCCTGCGACTCCAGCCCCGCAAACAGCGGCGAATCCGCCACCCGGTGCAATGTGGACGCCCCGTACTCGCGCCGGGTGTGCTCCACCTCGCCGCCGCCGTGCTTGGCGATCTCCTGGTGGCCAAAGCAGAAACCCAGGGCAGGGATGCCCAGGTCGAGCACCTCGCGGCTCCAACCGCCCTGTTCGTCCCGGGCGCTGAGGGCGGGGCTTCCGGAGAGGATGATCCCGCTGTATCCAGCGAAGCTGTCCACGGGATCGTCGGGATCGCGGATCTCGGCGTACACTCCCAGGGCGCGCACCTTCGTGGCGATGAGATGGACGTACTGTCCGCCAAAATCGAGTACCGCAATGGCATCGCGCTGTTCGGCCGGTTTCATCCACGTATGATAGAGAAGCCGCCCGGGCCCTGCAAGCGCGCCCCGGGAAAGGAGGCCCATGAAATCCCTCGGTTCCACTATGCTGTCCCCCATGCAACGCCTCTCGTGCCGCTGGCCCGGCTTTCTTTTGCTTCTCGGCACCATCGCGTTCGCGGGCGCCGCCGAGACCACCGACTACGCGGTGAAGGAAGTTCCCATCCCCTCCTCTCTACTGCAGATGGAATCGGTCCGCTTCGTTGCCCTGGATCTGGTGGCGAAGCGCAAGATCGACGGCCGCTGGCAGTGGGTTCCCGGTCTCACCCGGGACCGCGTCCAGGTGGAGGTACGGGGCAAGCCGGTGGAGATCGAGGTATTCGAGAGTCACTGTCCGGCGGAGGGGGAAGCGAGAACACCCTCAACCGAGGCAAACGCCATCGACCCCGGACCGAGGCGGTTCATCCTCTACTTCGACCTGCAGCACCTGACCATCGGCGGCAGGCAGGCGACGTTCTCTGCCGCGCGGAAATGGGCGCAACAGGAGTTCCTTCCCGGCGACGAGGTGATGATCGTGACCGGCAGCCTGGGGCTGCGCGTGGTGCGGCCCATGCGAGCGGCCTCCCAGGGCCTGATGGAGGATCTCGCCCGGGCCGAGCAGGACCATGGCGGTGCCGCAGGGTGGGCGGAGTTGGAGGGCGACGCCGACCGCGGCCGCATCCGGGAGATCCTGGACTGGAAGGAGCTGAACACCGGCGCCCGGCCGGGCCAGAGCCTGGCTGACTCCTATGCCGCCGAGGACTTCCGCTACGCGAAGCGCTCGTTGAGCAATCTGGAGGTACTGCTGGCCTCGTTCGAGGCCATGGAGGGCACCAAGAACCTGATCTTCTTCCAGGAAACGGTGCGCATGTACCCGGGCCGCCAGTACCCCGAGGTGGTGGAGACGACCCTCCTGCGGCCGTTCGCTCAGAGCCTCGCGGAGTCAGCCAATGAGCGCAACGTGCGCTTCTACCCGGTGGACGCGGGCGGGATGGACGGCGAGGCGGACGAGGCGCTCTATCTGCTGGCCTCGGAGACCGGAGGCCGGTTCTTCGCCGGGTCCAACGACCTGTCCCCCGTGCTGGAATGGATCACCGAGGACAGCTCGTGCTATTACCGCATCGGATTCCGCGATCGGCCCAGGTTCAGCGGGCAGGTGGATCGCATCCGCGTCGAGATCGACGGCCCGCGGGAGACCCGCAAGTACCGCATGCGCTACCGGCAGACGCTGGCGGACCCCACCCGCGGCGAGCGGGATACCGCGCTGCTGCAGGCGGCGCTCATGGACCCGATGCGGGCCACGGATCTGCCCCTCGAAGTCTCCGCCTCGCTGTTCCTGAGCCATCAGCACGGCGGCCGGGTCCTCCTGCAGATACGTGTTCCTCTGGACGTCTTGCTCCCACTTCCGGCCGGCAAGCGCGGCGAGTCCAGTCAGGTGCTGGTGCAAATGGGCGGCATCGTGCTGCCGCTGCGCGACGGTGCCGCCTCGTATCCCGAGGAGACCACCAACGTCATGGCTGACGCGGCCACCAACAAGGCGTCCTGGAATTTCCAGCGCCAGGCGCTGCTGAAGCTACCCCACCCGGCGGACGAGCCGGCCGAGTCCGGACACGAGGTGGTGCTGGTGCGCGAGGTGGACGCGCCTCCGGGCCGCTACCGCGTGGTCGTGGTTGTGCAGGACCGTCTGGCGCGACTCGCGGGCGCAGGCGCGACGGACTTCGAGATACCGGCTTCCGCCGGGTCGCTGGGCGAGCTCCACCTGGCGGCGCTGGACGCACGCTTCCATTTCCTGGGGCGGACATCGTCCAGCAAGCGCAAGCGCGACGGCCGCGCAAGCAAGGGTAGGCTGGGCCCCGCCCCCGCCACGTTCCCGGTGGACACGTTGATCGTCGAGGACGTGAACGGAACCGCGTATCCCCAGGTGGTCTACGGTGTGTGCGGCGGGTGGAGTGGCTCCTCACCCCCGGCGGGAGTGGAGCTGCAGCGAGTACTCACGTGCGGTGGACAGGAGGTGGCGCTGGAGTCTCCCCTCGTCGGCAAGGCCGAGCGGGCCGCGGGCTGCTCGCTCCTGGTGGAGACGTTACCGGTCGAACCCGGTGACTGCCGCTTCGAGGTTCGACTGCTGCGCTCCGGCTCGCCTACGGAGGTGCGCTCTCTGGATCTCACATGACGGCGGTGGTCACCGGCGCGGCCGGCCACGTGGGAGCGAACCTGGTGCGGCAGCTCCTGGACCGTGGACAATCCGTCCGCGCCGTGATCCATGAGCATGACGGTGCCCTCGACGGCCTGGAGGTCGAGCGGGTTCATGCGGATGTCCGTGACGCAGAATCCCTGCGCCGGGCATTCCGGGATGCCGACGTCGTCTACCACCTCGCCGCCCTCATCTCCATCGACGGCGACAAGGGCGGCCTGGTTCCGCAGATCAACATCGGCGGTGCCCGCAATGTCGCCGAGGCCGCGCTGGCCTGCGGTGTGCGCCGCCTGGTCCACTGCAGTTCCATCCATGCCTTCGACCAGAAGCCGCTGGACCAGCCCCTGGACGAGACGAGAAGCCGCTCGGATCAGCGGCCGGGACATCCGGCCTACGAAATCTCCAAGGCCCGGGGCGAGCGTGAGGTCCGCCGGGTGATCGAGCGCGGCCTGGATGCCGTCATCATCAACCCCACCGCCATCATCGGACCTCATGATTTCCTGCGATCGAGGCTGGGGCGGACGTTCATCGAGCTCTACCACCGGCGCCTGCCCAGCCTGCTGGAGGGCGGCTTCAACTGGGTGGACGTGCGCGATGTGTGCGCCGGCGCCATGGCCGCCGCAGAGCGTGGGCGAACCGGCGAGAACTACCTGCTGGGTGGGCACTGGGAGTCGGTGCGCGGCCTGGCGGAGATCGTGCACCGCCTTACCGGCATGGCTCCCCCGCGCTGGACCTCACCCACGTGGATGGCGCAGCTGTTCGTTCCGTTTGCCGTGGCATATGGAAGGCTGCGCGGCGTGGAGCCTCTCTACACCTGGGAAGCTCTGCGTGCGTTGCAGTCCAACCGGCACATCGACTGCGCCAAGGCGGAGGCGGAGTTGGATCACCGGCCGCGGCCGCTGGAGGAGACGGTGCGCGACGCCCTGGCATGGCTGGCGGAGCACGGTGACCTGCCGGGCAATGCTCTGGCCGCAGGGATCGGTCCGTGAACGAGGCGGCCATCCATCAGGCGCTGGTGCTGGTCCTGTTCGCCCTTGCGCTGCTGACCTTCCTGTCGCTGCTGTTGGTGACGGCTCCCTACGGCCGGCATGGCCGCAAGGGCTGGGGTCCGCAGATCCCCAGCCGGCTGGGCTGGGTGGTGATGGAGAGCCCGGCGGTGCTGGGGTTCGCGTGGGTCTACTCGCTGGGCGCGAACCGGACCTCGGGGGCCGCCCTGGCCATGCTCGCCCTGTGGCAGTTTCACTACGTCCAGCGGACGTTCGTATTCCCGTTCCGCATGCGCGCGCGCCACAAGAAAATGCCGCTGGTCATCGCCCTGCTGGCCTTCGCGTTCAACCTCCTCAACGCTTATGTCAACGCCCGCTGGATCTCCCATCTGGCCGTCTACGCCGATTCCTGGCTCGGCGATGCGCGTTTCCTGGCCGGAGTGGCGCTGTTCGGCGCCGGCTGGATCATCAACGTGCGCGCGGACTCGACATTGTTCCGCCTGCGAGGTCCCGGGGAGAGCGGCTACAAGATCCCCCGGGGCGGCCTGTACGAACTGGTGGCCTGTCCCAACTACCTG
>CBDVAL010000145.1:0-9023 GCA_965371955.1 uncultured bacterium
CCCTGCGCATGGAACCAAAAATCGTGCGGCGCCGCGAGCTTGAACGTCACCAGATCATTCTCCTTGCCGGTGCGCCCCATCAAGACCTCCAGCCCGTCGGCGGAGACATACGAACGCACCGGAAGCACCTGCGGTGCAACTCCCGGCCGCCGCGCCGCCCGCTTCGGACGCGCACGCCGCACCAACCGCAGCAGGCCCTCCTCGGCCAGCGACCCTTCCAGTTGCTCCAGCCCCTGCACCGACGTCGCCTGCTGCGCACTCCATCGGGCCCGACGTAGTCGGGGCAGCCGCGCGCGCGCCTCTTCCCGGCGCTGTCCCACCATCTCCCGCGCGCGCCTCGCCTTGCGCGCCCGGCGGAAGTAGCGTTGTGCGTTCTCCGCCAGTGTGAAACGCGGGTCCAACTCCAGGGTCACCGTGGCCCCACCGTGGTCATACGGATCCGGCACGGTGACACGATCACCGTCCACCTGAGCGCTCCCCAGCCCTGCCAGCAGCGTTTCACCCCGCCGTTGCAGCTCCTCCTCGGAGGGACCCTCCCTCTCCAGCTTCTCCACAAGCCGCTCCAGCCGCGCGAGCTCCCGGCCCAGCGGCCGCAACAGCGATGCGCGGCGCGCCTCCAGCTCCATGCGGGCCAAGCGCAGCGCTCTGTAGTCATCCAGCGCGTTGGCCACGCGAACGTGGCGCACCTCGGTGAGCCCCGCCGGCGGGTGCACGGCCAACGGGCTGACCCGGGGCTCGTGGCCGGCCTCCATCTCCGCTGGCATCTCGCCGCGCCGGAGGATTCTAGCCCATTCGGGTGGAATGTACAGGCAGGGCTCGAACCGGCCCTGCAGGATGGCGTCCCGTTGAGCACAAAACGCCCCCCACAGGTCCTCGCCGTCAGCGACGCGTCGCTCCAGTTCGCGGCACAACGGAATGCTCTGCCCCTGCAGCCCCCTGCCCAACCGGCGGGCCAGTCCCTCGGTCCCCTCGCCGGCCAGGGCCTGCAACATGGCCTGGTCCACCGCCTCCGGATGGAGACGCGCACCTGCGGGGGGCGGCGTCCAGGGATCTCCGACTTGCAGCTGCCGTCCTCCCGCCGGCGGCCGCGCGTGACCCAGGATCCTGCCGTCGCCATCCAGCAACAGGAAGTTGCTGCGCCGGCCCAGGAATTCCGCCACCAGCCCCCGCTGCCGCGTTCCGGAAGCTCGCTCGAGCTGGAAGTCCAGGCGCACCACGCGCTCCCAGGTCTCCTTGTGAAGTGCCAGCAGGCTGCCGCCGCGGATCTCCCGGTCCAGCAAGGCCTGGAACGGGGAGGGGTCGCTGGCGCGGCCGGTGCGGTGGTGCGAGAGGTGCAGCAGCGGCAGGTCGGGGAGCCCGCTCAGGTAGAGGCGAACGCGGCGGCCCTCTGCGGCCTCCTCGCCCCAGCCGCCTCCCAGCAACAGCGTCATGGTGTCGGGGCCGTGGGGCACCAGGCGATGCACGGGCAGGCCCAGCAGTTCCCGGCGTGCCTCTTCGACGGACGCCTGCAGCAGCACGTTGTCCATCAGGAGGGAATCAAGGGGACTCCGGGACGGCGGAAGGAGGATCTAGCTCGACACCTGGGAAGCCAGACCCTTGGACAGAGCCTTGTCCACCTGCTCCTCGATCTTGGCCTCCTCGGTCCGCTCGACCTCGGCGATCTCGCTGACGATGAGGTACTTGGCCTTGTCGAGCATCTTGCGCTCGCGGTAGGACAGGTTCTTGCTCTGGCTCAGCAGGGACAGGTTCTTGAACACCGTGGCCACGTCCACGATGGAGCCGGTCCTCATGCTCTCGCAATTCTCCTGGTAGCGGCCCTTCCAGTCATCCGTGATGTGGAACTTCTTGCTCTGCAGCACCCGGTAGATCTTGGCCACATCCTTCTTGGTCATGATCGGACGGATCCCCACGGTCTCCGTGTTGGCAAGGGGGACCATGACAGTGCTGTCGTTGGAGAGGATCCTCAGCGAGTAGAAGTCCTGCTCCTCGTCGGCGATGGTCCGGGAAAGAATCTTCTCGACAATCCCCACGCCGTGATTCGGATAGACAATCCGATCGCCTACTTTATAACCCACCTGGCATCTCCCGGGATCTCTGAAAGGCTGTGTGACGCTTCTAAACGTGTCAGATTCTACCGTACCGAGGCCGATTTTGCAAGGTCGGCAGCGCATATCCCATACTGTACAAGGATCATCGAGGATCGGGGCGAATTTTCGACGGCGTCAAGGCGCCAGGATCAGCCCGCGGCCTGCGGTCGAAGATGCGTCCGTACCGCCCACAGGTCGGGAAAGCCCTTCTTGCCCAGCGTGGCTTGCAAGTAGGCCACGCCCTCGCTCCCGCCGGTGCCTCTCTTGAAGCCGATCATGCGCTCCACCATCCGTACGTGGTGAAAACGCCACAACTGGATCTGCTCGTCGTGGGAGATCAACTCCTCCGCCAGGTCCACCAGGTCCTGGTTCGCGCCCGGCTGCTGGTACAACGCGGCCAGCGCCTGCACCCGTTGCCCCACCGCGGCGGCGTCCTCCCCCTCCGGCTGCTGCAGGCCACGGGCGCGCAGCAGCGCCCGGAACGCCTGCGGCAGCGTGATGCGCTCGATCCGTCGGCGCAGCCGGGTCTGGATGTCCGCATCGTCCTTGAATTCGGCCAGGATCTCCGGGGAACCAAGCCCTGAGGACAGCTCCAGCTCGCGAAACTGGATGGACTGGAAGCCACTGGCGGGGTTGAGCTGTTCCCGGAAGCCCAGGAAGTCCACCGGCCGCATGGTCTCCATGATGTGGATCTGCTGCACCAGCAGCTGCTCGACGCGGACGACGCGCCGCAGCCCGTGGGTGGCGGCAGCCGCCTCTCCGGCCTGCATGGACTCCAGCGCCCCATCCACCTCGAACAGGATGAGCTTGAACCATAGCTCGTAGGCCTGATGGGTGATGATGAACAGCAGCTCGTCGTGATGCCCGGGCTCGCTGCGGCACTGCTGCAGCCGGAGCAGTTCCTGAACCCGCAGGTAGCCCTCATACGTGAGCTCCTCACCTCCTCCTGTACCAAGATGGTGTCGCGTGCTCAAGGCGTCTCCGAGACCGGCGCCAGGATGGACTCGAACGCGTCGCGGCACTGGCCGGGAATGGAGGTGGGGCGGAAGCTCTCCATGTCGACGCATACGAGCGTCTGTTCCGAGCGCGCCCGGACCTCGGGGGTGCCTGCCAGGTAGACCACATAGGCGAAGGTGACGGAGGTGTTACCCAGCTGGCGCGCCTCCATGGCCACCTCCAGGACGTCCCCGTACCTCAGCGGCTTGAGGAACTCGGAACTCACCGTCACCGCCGGGAAGCCGATGCGGTCCTCGTTGAGCAGGCGATCGTAGGAGATGCCCACCACCTCCTCGAAGAACTCCTCGAACGTTACGTGAAAGAAATGAAAAAAGCGCGGGTAATAGACAATTCCGGCGTGATCGATATCGCCGAAACGGACTTTCAACTGGGTGCGGTAGACCACTCAGCGCCCGGGGGGCGACGGGCGCACAAAACGGGACTCCAGCCGTGCCGCGGCGCGGCTCAGCAGCAGTTCCATGGCCTCGCGGTCGGCGTCCGGGAGAGCGCTGAGGATCTCCACCAGATCGCGGTGGTGTCGCTGCACCACCTCCTGCGTCTCTTCCCTGCCCTTCTCGGTGAGGCTGACCTGATCCCGGCGCGGGCCGCGCAGTTTCTTGCGCTGCACCAGACCGTCCTTGACCAGATGGTTGAGGATCGGCACCAGGCTCGCCGGCGCCAGGTGGGCGCGCTCGGCCAGCTCCGCGCTGGAGAGCCCGTCCGGCGCGCAGCCTAGCTGATCGAGGGCGAGCACCCGGCCCAGGCTACGCTGCCGCCCCAGGGCCCGCTGCGCCTCGCGTTGCAGCAGATGGTGCAGCCGCCCCAACAGGTCACGCAGCAGCCTGGCCTGCTCCTCCGGGGAGCGCGGCGTGATCGCCACCGGCACCGGCTCCGCCTGCGGCGCTTCGGCCGCTGCAGCTCCGGCCGGGCTCTCCGCTACCCGCGCCAGGGACGGGAGGTTGGGCGTAAAGCTCCGTTTCTGTCGATCCAGCGGGTTGCGCTTGGTCATCCGTCACGATCCCTGAGCCAGAGCAGGAGGAGGAAGCCTACGGCCATGGCGACTGCAGCACAGGTAGTTCATCCATGAGAGCGTGTCCAGAGGTCGACGATACCGCGCTTTCTCCGCCCTGTCAACGAACCCATCGCGAGCCACCGGGTTGACAGGCATGCCGCGGAAGGGAACAATCCGAGCCTTTGATCATGCCCTCTTCGCACCTTCCAGCCTCGTCCTCCCGCGCCCTGATCTCCGGGGTCATCGCCGTGCTCTTGCAGATCCCGCCCGCTCTTGCCCAGGCCCCGGCGCAACCTCCGGCCGTGGAGGCGGTACGAACCCAGACACCCCCGGTGGTGGACGGCATCCTCGATGATGCCGTCTGGGAGAACGCCCTCATCATCGACGACTTCACCATGCAGTTGCCGGAGGAGGGTGTGCCTGCTTCCGAGCGCACCGTGGTGCGCATTCTCTACGACAGCGACAATCTCTACCTCGGTGTCCGGCTGTACGACGCCCAACCGGAGAAGGTGCGTGCTTCGGCGCTCAGCCGGGACTCGTTCGACACCGCCTCCGGCGAGCAGTTCGCCTGGGCCATCGACTCCAGCGACTCCGGCCGCGACGGCTTCTGGTTCTCCACCAACCCGGGCGGCGCCCAGATCGACTCCCAGGTGTTCAACGAAGGGCAGATATTCGACCGCGAGTGGGACGGCATCTGGGAGAGCGCCGCGCGCATCGACGACCAGGGCTGGACGGTGGAGGTGCGCATACCGTTCTTCAACCTGCGTTTCCTCCAGAGCCCGGAAAACGTGATGCGCATCAACTTCTTCCGCGCCATCCGCCACAAGAATGAGGAGGACTACGCACCGTTCATCCCGCGCAACTACTTCGGCAGCATGTCTTTCTCGCTGGGGCGGCCGGTGATCTTCCGTGGCATCCGCCGTGGCCGCAGGCTGGGGATCAAGCCGTACGCACTGATGTCGGTGAGCGAGGCGCCGGGGGAGGATGATGACACCGACACCGAAGGCGACGTGGGCGTGGACATCAAGTGGGGCATCACCAACAATTTCACCGCGGACTTCACCGTCCATCCCGACTTCGCCCAGGTGGAGGCCGACACCCAGCAGATCAACTTCACGCGTTTTCCGCTGTTCTTTCCCGAGAAGCGCGAATTCTTCCTGGAGAATGCCGGACTGTTCTCCTTCGGGCTCCAGGGCAATACCCAGGCGTTCTTCTCGCGCCGCATCGGCCTCGACAACGACGGCAACCCCGTGGCCATCCTGGCCGGCGCCCGGCTCACCGGGCGCGCCGGCCCCTGGTCGGTGGGTGTGCTGGACGTGGTGACCGAGTCGGAGGGCGATGAACCGCGCACCCAGTTCTTCGTGGCCCGCGTGCGGCGGGACATCGGCCAGCGATCCACCATCGGCGCTATTCTCACCGACCGCGAGGCCAGCGATACCTCCGAGGGGGACAACACTCTGGCAGGGCTCGATACGCGACTGGTGTTCATGCAGGATCACACCCTCGACGCGTTCATCATGGCCTCCGATGACCCCGACAGCGATGGCGCGTGGTCGGGCCGGGCGGACTACAACAAATCGGGCGACCTGTGGCGCTGGGGCACCACGGTCGGCGTCGTGGACGAGGATTTCGCCCCGGGCATCGGCTTCGTCCAGCGCACCGGCATCCAGCATGTGGACGGGTTTCTCGCCTATCGCCCGCGCCCCGAGGGCATTGCGTCGGTGCGCCAGATGACCTTCAACGTCTTCGGCTCCTACCTCGAGGGACGTTCTGCGGACCCGGATATCGACGGCGTGCGCCAGGACGAGGGCATCCACTTCACGCAGCGCGCCGAGTTAGAGAGCGGCGACTCGTTCGGCTTTCATGAACACTGGCTGACGGAGCGCATCAACGAGGACTTCGAGATCGCTGACGGCGTGATCATCCCGCCCGGCGACTACAGCAACGACGTATACGATCTCAGTATGAACACCTACAACGGACGCAAGGTCTCGGGCTTCGGAAACATCAACCACGGTGCTTTCTTCGGCGGCCACCGTACCCAGGTGGGCGGCGGCATCACCACGCGCTTCAACCCGCACCTGCAACTGTCCACGCGCTACTTCCACAACCGGGTGCGCCTGCCCTTTGGCGACTTCGATACCAACCTGTGGATCACACAGCTCGATTACGCGTTCACCCCGGAACTGTTCGGCGGCGCGCTGATCCAGTGGAACGACCAGAGCAACACGCTGGATGTCAACCTGCGCCTGGATTTCATCCATACGCCGGGCTCCGACCTGTTCGTGGTCTTCAACCAGGTGATCAACACCTCCAAGGATGAGGGCGAGCGACGCACCAACAGCCGCGGCGGGATCGTCAAGGCCACCTACCTGTTTCACTTCTGAGCCGTCCCACGGGGCCCCGCGGGCGTTATGCTAGAATCACGTCTCTTGCCGGAGTGGCGGAATTGGTAGACGCAGGGGACTCAAAATCCCCCGCTCTCTAAGGGCATGGGGGTTCGACTCCCCCCTCCGGCACCACGGAATCAACGAGTTACGAGACACTCCCCCGACAGACTATCCGGCCCCGTTTTCACAGGTGGCCGTCTGGTTGGCCGTCCCGCTGAGCGCCAGGTCTAGCGCCTGAACTGCACCGCGCAGGTGCTCGGGCCGGAGGTGGGCATACCGCTGTGTCATCGCGGGAGTGCTGTGCCCGAGGATCTGCTGCACCTCGAACAGCGGCACGCCGGCCTGGACCATCAGGGACGCGGCGGTGTGGCGCAGGTGGATGAAGGAGCGGCCCTCGATACCGGCAGCCACCATGGCGGCCTTCGTCACCTTCCCCACCCTATCCCGGCGCTGCGCCGAAGTGTACGGCGCCCCCGCCGAGTCCAGGAACACGTAGGGCGATTTCATGTGCCGCTGAAGGGGTCCAGCGATATTGGACACCGCCGGGCCGTTGTACAACCTCCACTATCTCAATAAATTAGGATCTCCGAGACCCCTTAATCAGAGGAAGTTCTCGGAGGCCCTAATGCAGCGCAAGATGCCCCTGCCCCGCGCCTGGAAGCACCGCATCCACTCGTCTGTCCTGCACATCCTGGCGCTCAGCCGTTACTGATTCACGCCCTTCTCGGCCGGGACGACCTTTGCCGGGGCAGGACTTCCACCTGCTGGAACAACGGACCTTCACGGCGCACTTGGACCAGTACAACAGTGCCCGTAGAGCCGGGTGTGTCGCCGCCTTTGAGCTAGCACTGGTTCAGCGGATCGAGGGGACACGGGTCGATGGAGTCCTCCAGGCCGTCCCCGTCCGTGTCCGTCCCTATGAGGAGGACGCAGATGGGGCCGGTGCTCACATTCCCCTGCTTGTCGAAGCACTCGTACGTAAACTCCCAGGTCCCGCGACTGAAGAGGCCGCCGGTCGCTTGCGTTCTCGTGTAGATCCCGTCGCATGGCACGTCGTCGGGGGTCGAGCCGTCATCGACGAGATTGAGAACCACGATGAGGGGAGTGCCGCCGGCAATCCGTACACCCGTCGCCGTACAGGATACGATGTTCGCCAGCGTGGCGGAGTCGGAGACTTCGAGGGTGGTGGTCACCGCCTGGCCGAAAATCGCCGGATTGGGGTTGGTGTCGCAGCCACCCAGGACCGGGGCATCGTTCGGAAGGCCCTCGCCGATCAGATCGACGAACCCCACGCCTCCCGTCGCGCCGAAGATGTCGGCCATCGCGGTGGTGACCCCCACATGATCGGGACGAAACGAGAGCAGAACGGGCTGCTGTCCGAATGCGGAGATGGTGAACGGCAGACTCACCGACGTGAAGAACTGCGGGTCGGAGAACTGGATGTCGATGATCTCCAGCGGGTCCGAAGAGGTGTTGGGAATCACGACGAGGTTGTTGGCGGTCTCCTGGGACCCCAAGACCACCTGGTCTCCATCGCCACCCGGACAGGGGTTCGAACCCCGAAAGTCCACGAGATCCAGGAAGTCCGGCGTGACGCAGGGTGGATCCTGACCGCCGGAGAACCGGTGGAAGTTCGCCAGAATCCTGTCGCACGCCGTGGCGGAAGCTTGCGGCTTCTCGTGATCGCAGTCCATGGCCTCGCAGTAGGCGTTGCACAGGCCCCAAAGAGCCGCGGTGAAGCCAGCGTCGTCGCACACGGTCTCCTGCGCGGGGGTCTCCCCATCCGCTGTCTGGGCGTGCAGGAGCGTCGCCAACCCGCCAATGAGCACTGCGAGGAAGATTACCCGGTGCGAACGGGACCTTGCGCTGCTCAGGTACTTCACGGTCCGTTTCATTGCGTAGTCCCTCCATAGGTCGTGCACGAGCGATCGGACCAGGCCAAATACACCGGTCGTCGGACCGTCTCTTGCGGGGAAAGATATGGACAATTGTCACAAGCGCGCCGTCCCGCTGTCAACAAATGTGCCGGCCCGGGCCCCATCCGTCGCCTCGGCCTCGACCGGCTTGCATCTTTGCAGAGAGAGTGCAGACGCTCTCTCCGGCTGACCTGACGGGTCTATCGCTCAGAAAAGAGTAGTCGGGTGGCTATGGAGGGGGCAACTGCTTGCAACCAAACCACGCCGGGAGCTGCAACCGCGCTGGCCTTGTCGCCCGAAGTGCGCCGCACCTCGGGCTCCGGTGGACGAAGCAGCCAGTAGGGCCGGGCCCCTCCAAGTCGAAGTGAAGTTCGTCGGCGGACGACGGCACCTGCCGGTTGTCTCGCTTCGTCGAGCAGCGTAGTCGGCCCCTTCCTGATGCACGCGGCCGAGAACGCGTGCGCCCGATCTCGCTCCCACCCTCCACCTGCTGTCTCGCGCTCCGTCACTCGTCCATGACGGCGGCGATCAATGTGCTCAATTCCATGAAGAACCTGTCGATCCTTGCCAATATCGGTAGAGTCGAGGAGCGGCGCGGTGATGGTTCTAGGCCGTGTGAGCC
>CBDVAL010000146.1:0-9021 GCA_965371955.1 uncultured bacterium
CGGAACCCTCGCGCGGTGTCGATGTCGCGTGCGTCCAGGGAAATGTCCCGCAGAACCGCAAGTGGAGCAGAGAGGCGGCGGACGAGATCCTGACACGTCATCTGGAGTTGACCCGCCTGGCAGCGTCGCGCGGGGCGGAACTGGTGGTGTGGGCCGAATCCTCGCTGCCGTTTCCGCTACGCGGGCACGCGGAGTTCGGGAGTCGTGTGCGGCAAACAGCGCAGGACACCGGCTCGACGTTGATCATCGGTAGCCTCGACTGGCGCACCATGGGGCAGGAAGGGCGGCAGGTCTACAACTCGGCCTTCCTGGTCTCGGCAGGGAGACCCGTGCGGCTCGCCTATGACAAGCAGCACCTGGTCCCGTTCGGGGAGTACGTGCCGCTGCGGCGGGTGTTGTTCTTCGCCTCCAAACTGGTGGAGGAGGTGGGTGAGCTTTCCGCCGGGGATGGTCAACAACATCTTGCGGCCGGCAGCGGAGTGCAGGCGGTGCCCGGTCTGGGGATCCTCATTTGCTACGAGATCATCTTCCCCGGTCTGGCGCGCCAGGCGGTCAACGCGGGAGCACAGGTTCTTCTCACCCTTACGAATGACGCGTGGTTCGGGGACACAGCTGCGCCGCACCAGCATTTCTCGGAGGCGGTGGTTCGGGCCGTGGAGACGGGGCGTTGGGTGGTGCGTGCCGCCAACACCGGGATCAGCGGCATCATCGCGCCCAGCGGCGATGTGGTGGCGCGGACCGAGCTGGGCGTGGCCACCCTGGCGCAAGCGGAGATCTTTCCGCGCAGCGAGCGCACGCTCTATGTCCGCTTGGGAGATGTGTTTGCCTGGGCGTGTGTTATACTCGCGGCTGTTGTCGTCGTGCTGGGACGGCGATCTGCGGCCCCCGTGTCGAGAGAGCAGGTCGGGTGAGGCCGTTACCCGCAGTGTTTCCCTCACCATCTCCAGGCGCGCGTCGCACCTGCGATCGAGGACCCTGATGAACGATGAGATCCGGCGTCGCTACCGCCATGCACGCGAACGCGCGCTCGCCCTCCGGGGGTACCTTTGACGCGCCGGCAGCGCAGGTGGAGCTCGACAAGCTGAACCGGCAGATGGCCGCGGCTGGTTTCTGGGACGATCGCGAGCGTGCCGAGGCCGTGGGACGCAAGCGCGGCGAGCTGGAGACCCTCTTGGAGAACGCGCACAAGCTGGGCGAGTTCGCTGAGGAGGGCGCCACGCTGGAGGAGCTCGACCGCGAGGGCGAGCCGGTGGAAGACGAACTGACCACGCTCCTGACGGCCTGGGACGGTCTACTGGACCGGCTGGAGCTGGAGCGCATGCTATCCGGCGAGAACGATGCCGAGGACGCCCTGTTGGAGATCCACTCCGGCGCCGGCGGCACCGAGTCGCAGGACTGGGCCAGCATGCTGTACCGCATGTACGTGCGCTGGGCGGAGCGCCGCGGTTTCAAGGTCGACCTACTGGACTACCAGGATGGGGATGAGGCCGGCATCAAGAGCGTCACCATCCTGGTGCATGGCCGTCACAGCTACGGCTACTTGCGTGCCGAGAACGGCGTGCACCGTCTGGTGCGCATCTCGCCGTTCGACGCGGCGGCCCGGCGACACACCTCATTCGCCTCGGTGTATGCATATCCCGATATCGACAAGAAGATCGAGATCGAAATCGATGAAAAAGACCTGCGCATCGATACCTACCGTTCCAGCGGCAGTGGCGGACAGCACGTCAACGTCACCGATTCCGCGGTGCGCATCACACATCTGCCCACCGGCATCGTCGTACAGTGCCAGAACGAGCGCTCGCAGCACCGCAACAAGGACATGGCCATGAAATATCTGCGCGCCCGGCTCTACCAGCGCGAGGTGGAGTTGAAGGACGAGAAACGTGCGCAGGTGGAGGGCAGCAAGTCGGTCATCGCCTTCGGCAGCCAGATCCGTTCGTATGTCCTGCACCCTTACCGGATGGTGAAGGATCATCGGACCCGCCGCGAGACGGGCAAGGTGGAGGATGTCCTGGACGGAGATCTGGACGGGTTTATTCGTGCCTACCTGCTGGCCGAAGGCTCCTAGATGAGACGCCGGCCGGCCGGCCAGAACCTTGACAAGATGAGCACGACCAATA
Organism: uncultured bacterium; assembly: GCA_965371955.1. GTDB lineage: Bacteria > Acidobacteriota > Polarisedimenticolia > CBDVAL01 > CBDVAL01 > CBDVAL01. Next base: position 2,124 of record CBDVAL010000146.1, read on the forward strand.
GATTAGCTTGACGGAGGCCGCTGGCGGGTGTTATGTTGGCACTCACTCGAGTCGAGTGCTAAGCGCCAAATCCGCTCCCCCCTGGCCTTTTTGAGCACCCCGTACCGGGGTGAAGGATCGCCCGTTGCCGAGCTTCGATCTGGACCCGCGCTCGCGCCAGGTCCTCAACAGCATCATCGACCACTACATTTCCTCCGGAGAGCCGGTGGGATCCCGCACGGTGGCCAAGAGCCATCCGGAGGGGGTCTCGGCGGCCACCATCCGCAATATCATGGCGGATCTGGAGGAGATGGGCCTGCTCATGCAGCCACATACGTCGGCCGGTCGGGTTCCCACGGAACTGGCCTATCGCAACTATGTGGACGGGCTGGCGGCGTGCCAGGATCTGGCTTCGCCGGATCGTCGACATGTGCAGGACGTCTTCCGCGATCTCCACGGCGACATGGATCAGGTACTGGATCAGGTCTCGCGCTGCCTGTCGCTCCTTTCGCATCAGGTGGGCGTGGTGCTGCGGCCCACGGTGGAGCGTACGCTGCTCAAGCACATCGAGTTCGTGGCACTGGAGGGACGCCGTGTGCTGTCCATTCTGGTGTCGAGGTCGGGTGCCGTCTCGCACCGCATGTTCCTGCTGGATGAGCAGGTCAGGCAGGAGGACCTCGATAGCGTGGGACGCTACTTCACCGAGGAGTTCAGCGGCTGCACGCTGGTGGAGATACGGGCCCGCCTGCTGGAGATGATGGCCGAGGAGAAGGCGCTCTACGACAAGCTGCTGGCCCGGGTGATCAAGGTGGGAAGGCAAACCTTCCAGGAAGACGCCGCAGAACCGGACGGGGTGTTGATGGGGGGCGCGTTCCACCTGGTGGGCCAGCCCGAATTCTCGGATTCGGAACGTATGCGCGAGTTATTCAGCGCGTTCGAGGAGAAAGGCCGCCTGGTCAAGATCCTCAATCGCTGTCTCGATGAAGATGGCGTCACCGTGATCATCGGATCGGAGCACGCCGATCCCGCCATGAAGGACACCTCGCTCGTCGCATCGCCGTACCGCTACCGGGACCGCGTGCTGGGAACACTCGGCATCATCGGCCCCACCCGGATGGAATACGCCCGCAACATGGCCATGGTGGAGCATATTGCCCGCATGGTCTCAGAGACCATCACCGAGACGGCAGAGTAACCGCCGTTCTCGAGGAACCCATGAGCGAGGAACCCAAGGGACCTCCCAAGATCGACCTGGAGGAGATCCTGTCCGCAGTCGGCGACTCCAGCGACGCCACCGTGGAGGTGGAAGGCCTGGAGGTGGTGGGTATGGAGCCCGCCACCTCGGCGCGGGGATCCGCCCGGCAGTTGGCGGTGAAGGCAAAGGTGGAGCTCGAGGAGATGGAGGCTCGTCATCTGCGGCTGCGGGCCGACTTCGACAACTACCGCAAGCGAGTCGAGCGGGAGCAGACAGAACTCAGCCGGCAAGCAGCCGCCGGGATCATCCGCGACCTGTTGCCCTTCCTGGACAACCTGGAGCGCGCGTTACAGGAGAGCGAGGAGTCGCAGGCGCAGGCGTTCCGCGATGGTGTGGCGTTGATCTACCGCCAGGTCATGCAGGTGCTGCAGGCCGCCGGCCTGGAGCCGGTGGAGTGCAAGGGACTACCCTTCAACCCGAAATGCCATCAGGCTGTGGAGCGCCACACGTCCGACGACTACCCGGACCAGACGGTGACCGACGAGCTCCAGAAGGGCTACTGGTTCCAGGGCAAGCTCCTCCGGCCCGCGCTGGTGCGGGTCGCAATCCAACCGGAAACGCCTACCGAGGACGACCCCGACAAGCGCGACGTGGACAGCTGAAACCCGAGGGCGCGTACGCCGCAACGGCGCGCCGCGAAGGAAGGAACATCATGGCACGGATGATCGGTATCGACCTGGGAACCACAAACTGTTGCGTCGTAATCCTGGAGGGCGGGAAGCCTACGGTCATTTCCAGCCCCGAGGGCACTCGCACCGTTCCCTCCGTCGTGGGCTTCACCGAGAAGGGCGACCGCCTGGTGGGGCAGATTGCGAAGCGGCAGATCGTGACCAACCCCCAGCATACGGTGTACGCCGTGAAGCGCCTGCTGGGACGCAAGGCCAAGGACCCCGAGGTTGTACGCGCGCAGGAATTCCTGCCCTACGACATCACCGAGGCCGCCAATGGCGACGTGCGGGTGCACGCCCGGGGCCGCGACTACAGTCCGGCGGAGGTCTCGGCCATCCTGGTGGGGCGGCTGAAGGAGATGGCGGAGGAGCATCTGGGCGAGGATGTGCACGATGCGGTGATCACCGTTCCAGCATACTTTGACGACTCGCAGCGTCAGGGCACCAAAGATGCCGGCCGGATCGCCGGGTTGAACGTGAGGCGGATCATCAACGAGCCCACGGCGGCGGCGCTGGCGTACGGTCTGGGCGGGACCCTGGATCAGAAGATCGCCGTCTATGACCTGGGAGGTGGAACGTTCGATGTCTCCATCCTGTGTATCAATGACGGCGTGTTCGAAGTGCTGTCCACGTCCGGTGACACGTTCCTGGGCGGGGAGGACTTCGACCAACTCATCATCCGTTGGCTCATGGACCAGTTCAAGGAGACGCAGGGCGTGGATCTCTCCGGCGATCGGCTGGCCATGCAGCGATTGCGCGAGGCGGCGGAGGCCGCCAAGATCGAGCTATCGAGCAGCGAAGAGTATGCCATCAATTTGCCGTTCATCTCGGCCGACGAGTCGGGGCCGCAGCACCTGAACACCACGCTTGCACGCACTACGCTGGAGGCCATGGTCGGCGACCTGGTGGAGCGCACGAAGGAGCCGTGCCGGGAAGCGCTCTCGCTGGCCGGTATGAAGCCCGGGGAGCTTGACGAGGTGATCCTTGTGGGCGGCCAGACGCGAATGCCCCTGGTCATCGAGATGGTGCGCAACGTGTTCGGACGTGAACCCAATCGAGACCGCAACCCGGACGAGGTGGTGGGTATCGGCGCGGCCATCCAGAGCGGCATCCTGGCCGGTGAGGTCAAGGACATGGTACTGCTGGACGTCATCCCTCTGTCCCTGGGGATCGAAACCCGGGGCGGAACATTCACCAAGCTCATCGAGCGCAGTTCGACCATACCGACACGCAAGTCGAAGATCTTCACCAGCGTCACGGACAATCAGGACAAGGTCGAGGTGCACGTGCTGCAGGGGGAGCGTGAGATCGCGTCGTTCAACAAGTCGCTGGGCCGCTTTGACCTGGTGGGCATCCCGCCGGCGCCGAAAGGCGTGCCCCAGGTCGAGGTGGCGTTCGATGTCGACTCCAACGGCATCCTGCACGTTTCCGCCAAGGACCTGGCCACACAGAAGGAGCAACGCGTTGTGGTCAACCCCAGCGGTGGTCTGAACGAGGGCGAGATCAAGCAACTGGTGGAAGAAGCGGCGCGCCACGCCGAGGAGGATCGGGTGCGGGTGGAGCTGGTGCGGGTGCAGGCTCGGGTGGAGGGCCTGCTGGAGTCCAACGAGAACACCTTCAAGGAGTTCGGTGATTTGCTGGAGCCCGAGCCACGGGATCGGGTGCGCGAGATTCTCACGGGGACCCGGCAATCGCTGCAGGACCCCTCGGTGCAGACGGCCACGGATGCCCTGGAGAAACTGGCGGAGGCCTCACGTATCCTCTCCGAGGTGATCCTGTTCAAGCCCGGTGCGCCGGCTCCGCAGGGGGAGGACGAGGAGCCCCAGGCGGACGAGCAAGGCGAAGGGAAGTAGCATCATGTGGATGGCGCCGGGTGGTGGCCCGGTGCGCGGCTCCTCCGCACCGGCGGCAGGGGAAGCGCCGGTTGCAGCGTCGCCGGAACTCGAAGGTATTCAATGAGCCATACGGACTACTACGAGATCCTCGGTGTGAGCCGGGATGCCTCCATCCAGGAGATCAAGCGCGGCTACCGCGAGGCCGCCGTTCGCTGGCACCCGGACCGCAACCCGGACAATCCAGAGGCAGAGGAGCGCTTCAAGGAGGCGGCGGAGGCCTACGCGACGCTCAGCGATGCCGACAAGCGCGCACGCTACGATCGCTTCGGACCCCAGGGAACCCGTGGCGGAGCTGTCCCCGACCCGTCGGTATTCAACGATTTCAGCGACATTCTCGGGGACCTGTTCGGCCGTGGTGGCGGTGGCTTCTCGGACCTGTTCGGCGGCGGCCACCGTAGCCGTGGCGGCGGTGAACACCGGGAGTTCGAACTGGAGTTGGATTTCGCGGAGGCAGCGCGCGGCACGGAGACTCACGTCCAGGTTCCAAGGCTGTCCACCTGTCCCGACTGCCGCGGACGTGGTGCAGCCTCCGCCCGAGGTATCTCTGTGTGCAGCGCGTGTCGCGGGCATGGACAGGTGCGTTTGCAGCAGGGCTTCTTCTCCATCGCGCGCACCTGTCCCGAGTGCCGCGGTCGTGGCCGCATCGTGGTGGACCCCTGCAGGGGCTGCGGCGGTGATGGCCGTGTGCAGCAGGAGGAGAAGATCACACTGAGGATTCCCGCCGGAGTGGAGACCGGCTCGCGCCTGCGCCTGAGCGGCAAGGGTGATGCGGGACCGGGTGGTGCTCCCGCCGGCGATCTCTTCGTGCGCCTCAGAGTGCGCGAGCACTCGTTCTTCCGCAGGGATGCCCTGGATGTCCACTGTCGATTCCCGCTGACCTTCACCCAGGCGGTGCTGGGTGCAGAGGTGCGGGTACCCACCCTGGATGGTGAAGAAAAGATCAAGGTGAAGCCCGGCACACAGGGCGGCACGGTGTTCCGTCTGCGCGGCAAGGGGATCCCCAGCCTCAACGGTCGGGGCCGGGGGGACCAGTACGTGGAGATCCAGGTCCAGGTGCCAACGAAGATCGACGACCGGCAACGCGAGATCATCGAGGAACTGGCGGGGATGGAGGACGATCTGCCGGACCCCGATGATCGCAATTTCTTCGAGAAGATCCGTGACCTGTTCTCCTGACCCGGAGGCGCCTTGTCAGATCCTTGGGTGTGTGTCTCGTTCTCCGTCCCTGCAGAACTGACGGAAGCGGCGCTTGCCTGGGTCCAGGGGGAGGATTCCCTGGGCGCTGAGACCCGGGATCTGGCCGAGGGCAAGGTGGCCTTCCAGCTCTACTTCACCGAGAAGGGGTGCCCCGAGGCAGCCGGACGGCGTTTGTCACAGGCGCTGGGCCGGGGCATCGCGGTGGAGATCGAGTCGGTCCCCGACGGCCGTTGGGAGGAGATCTACTATCAAGGCCTGGCACCCTTCCCCGTGGGAGATCGATTCGTCATCTACCCGGGCGACCCTCCCGGGGCGCACGCCGAGTGGCAAGGCCGCATTGCTATCTGGATCCCACCGGGCCGCGCATTCGGCACCGGGGATCACGCCACGACCCAGTTGTGTGTCCGGTTCCTGGAGCGACACGTGGGACGAGACAGTCACGTCCTGGACGTGGGCACGGGAAGCGGGATTCTGGCCCTGGCAGCGGCCTCTCTGGGGGCGGCACGGGTGGTGGCGGTGGAGGTGGATCTGGAGGCCGCCCGCGTCGCCCAGGAGAACCTCCGGCGCCACCCTTTTGCTGCCGGGGTGGAACTGATGGTGGGCACCACCGCCGCGGTCTCGGGCTGGTTCGACCTGCTGGCGGCCAACCTGCGCTCGGGCATCCTGCGCGAGACCATGGCCGAACTGGCGTACTTGCTCCGCCCGGGGGGGGCGGCCGTCCTCAGCGGCATCCTCGAGCCCGAGGCGGACGCGGTGGAGTGCGCGGCACAGGGACGGGGCCTCGAGATCACGGGACGGACCGTCTCCGGCGAGTGGGTGGCGCTGCAGCTGGCCAAGCCTCGTTGATGCCGGCGCCGCCTGGGAAACCCTTGCCTGGTCCGTGATTTGGCTGTTCCGGGGGAGGATGCCGCGCTGCTTGACTTCCTCGCGGCCAGGGCCTACATTGCAGCGTTGACGTATCTATAGGCGGATTCGGGGGTTATGACGATTCCGCCAGCCAGCCCGGGAACGGAGATCTGATGCACATCAACGACCTGCTAGCAATGGCCAGCGAGAACAATGCCTCCGACCTGCACATCAAGGTGGGCAGCCATCCGGTGCTCCGTGTGAGCGGCAACCTGTTCCCCCTCACCGACTGCAAGCGCCTCACCCAGGAGGACACCATCGCCATGGCGTTCAGCATCATGGGCGGACGCCAGAAGCAGAAGTTCAAGGAGAACTTCGAGATCGACATCGCCTACTCGGTACCCGGCCTGGGGCGCTTCCGGGTCAACGTCTTCCAGCAGCGCGGAACCGTCGGCATGGTCCTGCGCGTCATCCCGGTGAAGATCCTGAGCTTCGACGACCTGCTGTTGCCGCCGGTTCTGCGCCGTATCTCCGACGAGACCCGCGGCCTGATCCTGTGCACAGGAACCACCGGTTCCGGTAAGTCCACTACGCTGGCGGCCATGGTCGATTACGTCAACAGCACGCGCACCGAGCACATCATGACCATCGAGGATCCCATCGAGTTCCTGCACAGGGACAAGAAAAGCCTGGTGAACCAGCGCGAGATAGAGGTGGACACCAAGACCTTCTCCGGCGCGCTGCGCTCCGCCCTGCGTCAGGATCCCGATGTCATCCTGGTGGGCGAGATGCGCGACTACGAGACCATCGAGACAGCCTTGACCGCCGCCGAGACCGGCCACCTGGTACTGTCCACCCTGCATACGCTGGACGCCACGGAGACGGTCAACCGCATCATCTCCGTGTTCCCGCCGCACCAGCAGAAGCAGATCCGCCTGCAGCTGGCCGCGGTGATCAAGTCCATCATCTCCATGCGCCTGGTGCCGCGCGCCAACGCGGATGGACGAGTGCCGGCGGTAGAGGTCCTGCGCGCCACGCCGTACATCCGCGACTGCATC
>CBDVAL010000147.1:0-9018 GCA_965371955.1 uncultured bacterium
GGCACAGGAGAACACCGGTCCCCGCCACGAACCCGAGCTGGGCGAAACCGCGGAACTCCATGAGCGTGATGGTGAAGAACGCCACCGCGGTGGTTCCCGCCCCGGTGAGCAACCCCGGTCCGGTCTTGCCGATGGAGTTCTGCAGGGCCTCCGGCACGGCATGTCCCTCCGCCAGCTCGATCTCGTACTGGGAGACCAGGTGCACGCCGTAGTCGACGCCCAGGCCGATGAGAATCACCGCGAACGAGGAGGTGATGAGGCTGAGGTAGCCGATGGCGAGGGTGATCGCCCCGGCCGACCAGCTCACGCCCATGGCCAGGGAGAGCAGCACCAGAGGGGCCAGGCGCACGCGGTGGAAGGCCAGGAAACACAGCAGCATGACCCCGACGCCGGCCAGCACCGTGGTGACCAGCGAGTCCCGCCGGATGGCCGCCATCTCCTCCTGGATCAGCGCCGGGGTTCCGGTGACGCCGGCCTGCAGGCCGGGATGCTGCGCCGCCACCTGGGCGATCTTGTCGCGCGCCGTGGCCACCAGCGGCCGGATGAAGTCCAGGCTGCTGGTGTTCTGCGCCGGCTGGGCCAGCAGGAAATAGTGCCGGCCGTCGCGCGAGGTCAGGTAGCCATCCCGGGACAGCTCGGGGCCGGAGGTGCCCATCTGCAGGAACGGGTCGTCGCCATGGAGTTCCGCCACGGCTGCCTGCGGATCCGCGAGGAAGCGCACCTGCCAGCGCAGCACCGACAGCACCGCCTCCAGGGAGGCGTTGGAACCTGCCCCGGCGTCGCCCTGCTCCAGGCCCCGGCGCATCTTGCGGGCCAGAAGCCGGTTGGCGTCGGCCAGCCCGAGCAGCCGGGAGCCGTCCGGCAGGAGCGCATCCGGCCCCACCAGGACTTCCTCGGCCTGACGCAATGTGTCCCGGCCGGCGTAGTACAACCCCAGGTCCATGAAGTGCTGCAGATCCACCCGGTAGAACAGCTGGTCGAAGTACTCCGTCTCGGCTTCGAGAAGCGCCGCCAGTCCGTCCACGAAGGCGCGGTAGTCCTCCGGCTCCACCGGAACGGAAGGGTCCGCAGGCTCCACCACCACCACCAGGTAGTGCGGCGAGCCGAATTCCTCCACGAAGGCGTCGAACGCGGCCTCGGCCTGGTGGAAGGAGCCGGAGAGGTTCTCCCGGGAGGTGTGCAGCTCGAGGCGCAGAGAGACAAGAACGAGGGACCCGATGGTCAGGGCGATGCCGGCGGCCAGGATCCACCCCGGACCACGGACCAGGCATCGAGCGTACCAGGCCAGCAGAGATCGTCGCATGCGGAGGTTCCCGTGGACAGCCGGCGGGGTGGGCCGGTGACCGCCATGGTATCCGCGCGCTGCGGACCTGGCAAACGCGGTGCGAACGGCGGCCGACTCTGCTACGATTCATGCGTGCTCTGCTCGAGCCGGACGGATGCCGGATGTGGACAGGGGTTCACGGGGGGCCGGATCCGAGGAGAAGTCAACATGAAACTGCGCAACGCGATGGCCCTGCTGGCGGTCCTGGCCCTGATGGCCGGCTTCAGCCTCAGCCTGGCCGGCGATGAGATCACCGTCACCGGCTGGATCACCGATTCCTACTGCGGCAAGAACAATGCGAATGCCGGTGGCAAGAGCTGTGCGCTCAAGTGCCACGAGGATGGCGCCAAGCTGGTGCTGTTCGCCAAGGACAAGCTCTGGGAGCTGGATGATCAGGAACTGGCCAAGAAGCATGTCGGCCACGAGGTCCAGGTCACCGGCGCGACCGACGGCACGGCCATCCAGGTGAAGGAGATCAAGCCCACCTCCAAGGAGGGCTGACGCATCGTCTGATTGTTGATGGGAACCGACGGAGAGGCCACCTGGAAAGGTGGCCTTTTTCACGTAGTTATTGAGTGACCACCATCTGCTTGCTCTCCAGCTCCTGCAGCAGCACCAGGATGTCGTCCCGGGCGGTGGCGTAGTCGAGATCGAAATCCTCGGTCAGGGCCCGCGCGATCTGCTCCACGGTCCGCTCTCCGTCCATGTGGGCCCACAGGAACGCCCCGGTCTCGTTCAGGACGTGCACGTAACCCACGTGCGGCAGCATCACCACCTCTTCGCCGTCCACGTTGCGCGACGTGGCCTCCTCATGGCGGCGGGGAACGCTCTTCTCATCGAACGCGGACATGATGACCTCGGGGCCCGATCCCGGGCGGAAGAGTCGGCAATGTACTCGTGCAGGCGCTCCCCGTCAATGCCCCGGCAAAGCAAAAAAAAGGCGGCCTGGTGGGGCCGCCCGAGATCCACGCAGAAATGACAGTAGCTAACGGCGCGACCTGTTCTTCTTGCGGGTGATCTTCTTCTTGGGGTTCCAGTTCGACGCCGGATTGAAGCAGACCTCCTTGAACGCGGCCACCTTCTTGCTGATGCCGGTGCGCGGGTTCCGGACGGTGAAGCCACCACCCTTGCGGACGGAGAAGGAGCCAAAGCCGGCGATGCTCACCCGCTTGTTCCGCTTCAGGTTGGACACGATGGCGTCACAGAAGGTGTTGACCATCTTGGCAGCATCCTTCTTGCTCACCTTCTGGGTGCGGGCAATCTTGTTAATCATCTGGGTCTTCGTCACAGCGTCACCTCCAGCTGGAATGTGCCGTTGACCGGGAATCAGTCCCGGCCTTCCAGGCGGAGTGAAATATAGACACTCTCCAAATAGTGTCAAGCAAAGTTATGGATTTTATGGATTTAGAATATAATCGATGAATATGTATACATAGTGATATACATATGTTACAGTTACCCGAGAAATCACCTAACTGATTATAAAATTTATGTCTTAGCCAAGAATGGCGGAACTCTGATCGTGGCTCCAGGAGGACCACTCCGCGAACCGATTCCCGATGATCAGGTAGTCCTCCTGATCGTCGACATCGATGCTCAGGCCGCCGAAAGGGCTCACCACGAAGCGGATGGAGCCGTTGAGCAAGGTGCTGCCGCCGGCCTCCAGGGCCTCCTGGGTGTTGCCCCGACGCAGCCAGCGGTAGAGCTTGCCCCTGCGCTTGGCGGCCATGACCGTGGCCTGCAGTCGCAGGACCAGCCAGGCGGCCTTCCAGCCGCCGGGGCGCGAGATGAGGCTCCAGGCCAGCGCCATCACATTGCGCCAGTCCTTGGCCTTGCGGTAGGAGAACCCGGTCTCCACGAGCTCGTGGCCCCCCAGCTCCTGCGGCCGGACTACATAGATGTTCGCCAGGCGCAATCGTGCCGAGCGCAGGTCCACGAACGGCCTGATGATCCCCGGCTGCCCATCCCGGGGATAGTACGGCAGCACCGACTGCTCCTCCACGGCGCCCACCAGCAGGGCGTGGTGGCCCTCCGCGCGCTGCCGGTCCTCGCGGGCGCAGCGGGCGACGAAGTCGTCCACTGCCAGCGCCGAGATCAAGGGCATGTCACAGGAGAGCACGACAACCGGGCGATCGGATACCTCGCCCCCTCCTCCCGGGGCCGCGCGCAGCCTCTGGGCGGCCTTTACACCCGCCCAGGCGTTGCGCAGCATCTGGCCCACCTCGGGCACGGTGCGCACCTGCGAGGACAGGTCGCCCAGCTCCCGCCCCAGGTCCTCCGCCGGCCCCACCACGAACACCCGGTCCACGGTATGGGCCTGCAGCAGGGCCTCCACGGTAATTCGCAGCAGTGAGCGGCCGCCCATCTCCAGAAAGGCCTTGTTACGACCGGCGATGAGCCGGTGGGGGTTGCGATCGGTGCCGGCCAGAACGATGGCGTCCAGGGGTCGCGGGTAGGCCTGCGGGGGACGCGGTCCCGGGAACGGGCGGATGTGCGCCTGATGCCCCTGGCCGGCGGACCGTCGCTTTCTCTCCCTGCGACGGGAGTTCCTCTTCTTTTGCGTCTTGTCCATGGGAGTCCTGGCCGGGTCCTATCTTACCCCCGGGGGGTGGCTTGTTTCAACAGGGAGGCAAGGTCCGCCGGTTGACCCCTGGGGGAGGTTCCCGCAGGATGGTGTCATGGCCTCTCAGGATACCAGCGTAGTCCTCATCCGTCACGGGGAGACCGATTACAACCGCACCGGGCGCTATATGGGCCGCCTGGAGAAGGGGCTCAACGATCTGGGCCGGGAGCAGGCGGCCCGCGCCGCACGGCGGCTGGCCCGGGAGGGTGGCGCGCAGGTTCTGATCACCTCGCCGCTGCGGCGGACCCGGGAGACGGCCGGCTACCTGGAGAAGGCATTGGATCTCACCGCGGAGCCGGATGACGGCTTCCTGGAGGTGGACCTGGGCCCCTGGCAGGACCGCGAACGCCGCCAGGTGGCCGAGGAGAATCCGGAGCGCTGGAAGCTGTGGATGACGGATCCGGCCCGGGTGCGGGTGCCCGGCATGGAGGGTCTGGATGCGCTGCGAGCGCGCATCGGCGTGGCTCTGGATGGGGTGATGTCCCGTCACGCCGGCCGGCGTGTGGTGGTGGTCACGCATTTCGCCTGCGTGGTCACCGGGTTGTTGCACGCCCTGGATCTGCCCAGCTCGGCCTACCGGCGCTTCCCGGTGGACAACACCTCCTTCACCGAACTGCTCAGCGGCAGGCTGATCCGCCTGGCTCGCTTCAACGACACCGCCCACCTGTGTTAGATCAGTTAGCCCGCTGGCGGTAGAGATCCGGGTCCACCACCGCGCGCATGGCCTCGGTGTCCAGCTGGCCTCCCAGAAAAACGTTGATACGGTCCACGAAAGGAACGGCGTCCTCGAGCATCCGGTTGTAGCTGACTTAGAGGACGTCGATGTGCCTCTGGGCGCGTAGCCACTCGGTGACGGAGTCCAGGTGCTTGAGGAAGGTGGCCCGCAGCGTCTCCTCCGGGACCTTGGGGTCGAACGTGCCGCGGCGCAGCAGCATCTGCTTCTGGGAGGAGAGCACCTCCTCCAGGCGCCGGCGCATGAAGATCACCTTGTACTGATGGGTGCTGGGGAGATCGAACAGCAGCTGGGAGATGACCTTGACGGCCTTTCCCCGGGCGTCCTCCAGCCAGGTGTTCTCGTTCTTGAGCTGCTTGACCCGCTCCAACTCGAAATACCCCTTTGGGTTGTCCTCGTCCGGGGTACGGATCTCGTCGGTGAGCAGGCTCACACCACCGGCCTGGAGCATCTTCATCATCATGGACGTTCCGGAGCGCGGGAGACCCGAAACGAGAGTGATATGTTCGTTCATGATCGGCAATTCGCGAGATGCATGACGCTGAATGCGCGCATCTTACCCCTGTGACACTGTCAACCGCCACCCGGAGGGTCGATGAGAAGACCCAGCCCGCTGCTGCTCGCCGGCGCCTTTGCCCTGGTGACGTTCGTCTGGGGCACGACGTGGGGCGTCATCCGCATCGGGCTGGATGCAGGGATCCCTCCGTTCGCCGGCGTCTCGCTGTGCTTTGCCCTGGCGTCCGCGGTGCTGTTCCTGCTGGCCCCGTTCCTCGGAGTTCGTTTTGATCGCAGCCGCCGCGTACTGGGGTTGTGGCTGATGAACGCGGCGCTGAACTTCTGCATCCCCTATGGTGTGGTCCACTGGGGCGAGCAATGGGTGCCCTCCGGGCTGGCCGCGGTGCTGTTTGCCACCTACCCCTTGATGCTGGCCCTCATGGCCCACGCAATCCTGCCCGCCGAGCGCCTGCGTGGCGGTAGCCTGATGGGCATCCTGGTGGGCTTCGCCGGTGTGGCGGTCATCTTCTCGGAGGACCTGACGAGCCTGGGCGGTCCCGGGGTGGCGCTGGCGGCTGCCGTGATCCTGGCGGCCCCGTTGACCTCGTCGGTGACCAGCGTGGTCATCAAGCGCTGGGGACAGGGCGTCCATCCGTTCTCGCTGACGGCAGTCCCCATGGGGCTGACGGCGGGCGTGATGGGGGCCCTGAGCCTTGCCGCCGAGCCTGTGCGCGCCATCCCGGTGAACCCCACCACCGTGGGCACGCTGATCTACCTGGGCATCTTCGGCTCGGCTCTGACGTTCACCCTCTACTTCTGGATGCTCTCCCACATGCCCGCCACCCGGCTGTCGCTGATGACCTACCTGATCCCCGTGGTGGCCGTCCTGGTGGGAACCCTGTTCCTGAACGAGCCCTTCACCCCCCGCATCCTGGCCGGCTCGGTCCTGGTCCTCGCGGGGGTGGCGCTGGCCGTGCAGTTCGGCCGCCGGCCTGCCGGGAGAGGAAAACGTCCGGGCTGAAATGAGGCGGGTGCTACAGATCGGCCGGTGGTCAAGGGTCAGGTTTCGAGCAATAAGAGCGAGCAGTGCCGAGCCACGGAAGCGAAGTCCCGATCTGTGGTCAGGAGCGGTAACTCGTGCTTCGACTACAAGTCGGAACGCTCCCGCGAATGAACCTCTTCGTCGACACAAGCCTTGTCAACCTCATGTTCAACTTCGCCACCGCCGACTGTCATGCAGATGTTGGGAGGAACCCCTTCAGGATACGCGCCAGGTAAACGCCGATCATCTTCTTGCGGTACGCAGTGGAGAGGACGAGGGTCTTGACCGGACGCGAGCGGTCGCGCACCTCGCCGGACACCTCCTCGATGAACCCCCGGTCGAAGCGGCGCCCGCGCAAGGAAGCGGTGTAGTCCTCGAAGGGCAACGGGCGCGTGTCCACGGCGTTGACCACCACATGGAACTCGCCCACCTCGTCGCCGTCCAGGCGCAGCGAAGCGGCCACGCTCATCATCGGGTAGTCGAAGGTGTCGCGCACCCGCAGCTTGCTGTAGTCGGCCTGCAGGGAGCGAGACGAGCCTGGCAGCGTCACATGGGTGAGAATCTCCTCCGGCTTCTTCACGTTGCGCTCGATGCCGTCGCCGCTGTAGAAGTCCCGGGCCTTCACCTCGCGGCGCCCGCCGGGGCCCGCCAGGTGGTAGGTGGCGTCCAGGACCATGAACACCGGCGCCAGGTCTCCCGAGTAGGTGGCGTAGCAACGTTCCTTCTGCGGCACCACCAGACATACATCGCCCTCAGCCTTCATGCAGTAGCCCAGGCTGCGGCGCCAGAACTCCGTCTGGTTGAAGTAGAAGCAGCGCGTCTCCACCAGCAGGTTGCCGGCCACCGTGGCTTGCTGGCGCACCAGCGGGGAAGCCACCACGGAGGCGGCTGCCCGCAGTGCCGGATGGGCAGAGCCGTCGCGTTCCAGATCCGCCAGCAGCGTGAGACCGCCGATGCGCTCCTCGGTGGCGCCGTGCATCTCCTCGATGCCGGTGAGGGAGATCAGGTTGCCCCGGGGATTGAGGCGGTTCTTGTAGTTCTGCAGCAGGTCCGAGCCGCCGGCGATGTAGTCGAAGTCGCCTGCGCAATCTGCTGCGGTCTTCAGGGCCTCCTCGACGCTACCCGGACGGTGGTACTCGAATGGCGGTAGGATCATGGTGTGGGTCTCAGACGCCGGCCGGCGCCGGCGTCTTGCCGGCGGCCTTGCGCTCCAGGGCGCCCAGCACCTTGTCCGGGGTCATGGGGAGGCTGGTCAGGCGGATGCCCACGGCGTCATGCACCGCGTTGGCCACCGCAGGCAGGATGGGCAGCAGAGGTCCCTCACCGCACTCCTTGGCGCCGTACGGTCCCTCCGGATCTTCGGACTCCACCAGGATGACCTCCACCTCCGGCATCTGCTGCGGCGACAGCGTGCGATAGTCCAGCAGGTTGGGGTTGAGGATGTTGCCGCGGACGTACGGGAACTCCTCCAGCAGCGCCTGCCCCAGCCCCATGTGGATGGAGCCCTCGACCTGGCCCTCGACGATCATCGGGTTCAATGCCTTGCCGCAATCGTGGGCGGCCCAGACCTTCACCACGCGGATGAAGCCGGTATCCGGATCGACGGTAACCCGGGCCACGTAGGCCTGGAACGAGTACGACGGGGCAAGCCCGGCGGCCGCCCCCTTGAAGTTGCCGCCCATGGGCGGCGGCTCCTGATAGATCCCCTTGGCCACCAGGGCGCCGTTCTCCGCCATGGCCTCGTGCAGCGCCTCCTGGAAGGTCACCGACACGGAGGGGTCGGGGGCGAAGACTACCTTCTCGTCCTGCAGCACGAAACCCTCCACCGGCTTGTCGGTGATGCGGTGCGCCGCCTTGGCGAGCTTGGCGGCGATGGCCTCGCCGGCCTTGCGCGCGGCGTTGCCGGCCATGAACGTCACCCGGCTGGAGTACGAGCCGAGATCGAACGGCGCCGTGTCGGTGTTGCGCGCATAGACGTGCACCCGGTCCAGCGAGACGCCCAGCGGCTCCGCCACGCACTGCGCCAGCATGGTGTCGGAGCCCTGGCCGATCTCGGCGGCCAGGCTGTGGATGGTGATGCCGCCGTCCATGTCGATCTTGACGTGTACCGTGGACTGCGGGAAGCGGTTGCGGTGAATGCGGTGCGCCGAGCCGGAGATGTAGAAGCCGCAAGCCACCCCGATGCCCTCGCCGAACGGCAGCTTGCCGTGGCGCTCGTCCCAGTGCGAGCGCTGCCGGGTGCGCTCCAGGCACTCCTGCGTGCCGTTGGACGTGATCCGGAAGCCGTTGAGGGTGGTGGTGTTGGCCGGCAACAGGTTGTCCAGGCGGAAGTCCACCGGATCGAGACCGGCCTTCTCGGCCAGCTGGTCCATCAACGTCTCCATGGCGAAACGGGAATTCACCGCGCCGTGGCCGCGCATGGCACCGCACGGCGCCTTGTTGGTGTAGTAGCGCGTGCCCGAGTAGCGGAACGCCGGTATGCGGTAAGGCCCCATGGAGAGCACGCCGTTGTAGTAGGTCGTGACCACGCCGAACGATCCCCAGGCGCCGCCGTCGATCTCCGCCTTCAGGTCCAGGGCGGACAGCTTGCCGTCCGCATCGATCCCCATGGCCATCCGGGTGCGTGTGGGATGGCGCCCATGATTGGTGAGGAACACCTCCTCGCGATCAAACAGGATCTTCACCGGCCGGCCGCAGGCGCGGCTCAGCAGAGCACTGATCATCTCGTGCGGGAACGGATCCGATTTGCCGCCGAACGCGCCGCCCACCATGGGCCGGATCACCCGGATGCGGTGCATGTC
>CBDVAL010000148.1:0-8982 GCA_965371955.1 uncultured bacterium
TCGTCGATAATGGCGCCAAGGCCTGCGTTGATCTCGTCCTCGAACTTGGCGATGACCTTCTCGCTCTCGGCGAGCAACTGGTTCTCGATGGTCTCGCGCAGGTGGGTGGGGATCTGCAGGAAGAGATCCTGCGCGTGGTCGGTGAGTTGCGGCGCCAGCTCCAGCGCGTGATCGCGCAAGGTGGCACGCACGCGGGGGATCTCGTCCTCGATCTGCACCGCCACCATGCGCGTGAGGGACTCCGCATCCATGCTCTTCAGGGCGCCGGAGATCCAGCTCATGTAGCCCATCACGAAGACGATGAGAAGGCACTGCACGCCGATCCACACCTTGGCACGCCGGGCGGCGCTGTTCTGCTCGTGCCCCAGATCCTCGCACACCGCTGCCAACAGCTCCTGAGTCGATCCGCTCTCCGGCTTCATGATTCGATTCCTTTCGCTCTCTCCAGCGGTATGCCGTCAATTCCCTGCATGACCAGCCGATCGAGCTTCTGCAGCCACAGGTGCAGGAATTTCTGGGTCAGCTCCTCCTCGGACAGGTACTCGAAGTCGTTGGGGCGGAAGCCCTCCAGGGTGGCCTGGAGTTCGCCGATCTCGCCGATGTAGCGCTCGTGGAAGTGCGCCAGGAGGTCTTCCGCGTCGGCCTGCAGCGTGCTGCTCCAGCGCTTTCCGGACGCCTCGAGTCCCTCCTCGGTGGCCAGGCTCGGGAAGTGCCGGCCGATGCGTCGCTGGTGCTGCGCGGCCAGGCGCTCCAGTGCCTCGTCGATACTCTCGTGGGCATTGGTGCTCACGCTGGCCAACAGGATGTCCAGTTCCCTCTGGCTGTTCTCCTGGAGGATGGGAATGGCGGCATCGAACTTCTCCAGCGTCAGCTCGGTGTAGAGGGGAACCGTCTCCTCCCACAGCTTCTGCAGTTCCGGCTCCAGCTTCGGGAGCAGGAATCTTGCCTCCTCCTGCAGCGGACCGGTGAAGTTCTCCGGTGCGTACATGGTGGTCACCTGGCCGTACAGGGAATACAGGTAACCCACGAAGGTCCCCACCAACACGATGCTGAGTGCACGGCTGATGTTCTTCAGGGTCTTTTGACTCGACTGAGCTGCCTGTCGTCTTTGCACCAGGCCACGCAGTTCGGTGTCAATGGAAATGTCTGCCATGGGTCACCTCTTGGATTTGTACCGCGATCCTCCCCGATGAGAGGAGCCCGTCCGTCCACCATACGACTCTCGATTTATGTCGCAGGATCGACCCTGTCAAGTCTTGAGCAGCGTCAAGAAGCCCATCCTCGGTGTCGGTTCGTGGACAGGGAGCGCGGATGCTGCTGCCGTGGAGAGGAATGGTACGGCGGGAGTTTTATCTACGAAATCGATGCAGTGGGGTCAGCCATGGCTGTGGGGGAGCGGTGCGGTGGACACGTGGAGGGAGGCAATACGCCAGCCCCGGGCATCGCGATGGGCGGTCATGGATGCCCGGCGCGAGCAGGTGACGGTATCCTCGCCCGCCGTCACCGTGATGTCGTAGCGAAAGGTGAGGATCGACGCGTCCTCACCCATGGATGTCGTGCGAACGTCGTGGACTGCCATTGTCAGATTCACTTCCTTGCGGAAGTCCACCTCGATGTGGCGACGGACCTCCTCCCACCCCAGGGTTCGCTCACCGTTGGACCAGAACACCGACAGATCGTCGCCGGCGCGAAACACCCGTGCCAGGGCGTCCAGGTCCTTGGCCTCGATGGCCTGCACCCAGCGCTCCAGCAGCTCGCGCAGTTCGGCTTGGGACATCAATCTTTCCCCCGGCGGAAGAGGCGCTCCCAGAACCCCCGGTGCTGGCCTCCGTGGACCGGGCACAGCTCCTCGGGCTCGGTGCCTTCCAGGAAGATCTCGCGTGCCACCTGCGGACAGCCACGTACCGCCCGCGCCCCGGTGGTGGGGTCGACGGCCAGCTTGAGGATTCCGCGCGGCTGGTGGAACTCCTCGTCTCCCTCCACGCCCAGACGCTGCATCAGATCCACCCAGATGGGAAGGGCTGCGGCAGAGCCGGGTAGGCCCACCGGCCGATTGTCATCGTAGCCCACCCACACGAGGGCCAGCAACCTGGGCGTGTAGCCGACGAACCAGGCATCGCGCAGATCGTCGCTGGAGCCCGTCTTGCCGGCGGCATGTCCCGTGAATCCAAGGCGCGCCGAGGACTTGCCGGTGCCGCGCTGCATGACGCCCTGCAGGAGGTTGGTCATGAGATACGCCAGACGCGGCTCCAGGACGCGCACCCGGTCCGTTTGCAGGTCCGCCACCGCCTCACCGGAGCGGTCGAACGCCCCGGCCAGGGCATGCGGTTGAATGCGCCAGCCGCGGTTGGCGAACACGGCGTACGCGCCGGCCAGCTCCAGGGGTGTGACCTCCTCAGTCCCCAGCGCCAGGGAGGGCAATGGCTCCAGCGGACTCCGGATGCCACAGCGCTTCGCCATCTCCACCACGGCACCGGGGCCCACCTGCATGCCGGCGCGGACGGTGGGCACGTTGATGGATTGCTCCAGTGCCTGTCGCGCCGTCACCGGGCCGCGGAAACTGCGATCGTAGTTGGCCGGGCTCCAGTCCACTCCGCCGGAGCGGATCTCCAGCGGCTCATCTTCCAGGACCGTCGCCGCGTTGAACGAGAAGTCCTCGTCGACGAGAGCGCGCTCGAAAGCTGCCAGGAACACGAACGGCTTGAACGTGGATCCCGGTGGCCGGTATGACTCCAGCGCGCGATGGAACTGCGAACGGCCGTAGTCACGTCCGCCGACCAGGCCCAGAATGGCGCCATCCCGGGGGCGCAGGACGACCACCGCACCCTCGAGGGGTTGCGACGGGTCGCGGCCCATCCGTGCCTCCACCGCATCGAGTCCCTTCTTCAGGGCTGCCACCGCGGCGCGCTGCACACGGGGGTCGATGGTGGTGAAGATGGAAAAGCCCGCCCGGGAGGGCAGCGCATCCGGCACCATGCGGCGGACCTCCTGGCCCAGGTAGTCCTGCAGCCAGGGGAAGCGTTCCGTTCCTGCCGCGGGCCGGCGTACACCCAGCGCCGCGTTCCGCGCGGAGTGCAGTGCCGCCTCGTCGATCCGTCCCTGTTGCTTCATCAGGCCGAGGACCAGGTCGCGGCGCCGGCGCGCTTGTTCGGGGTTCCGGAACGGGTTGTGGCGGCCGGGATTCTGGATCATCCCGGCCAGCAGCGCCCAGCGCGGCAGGTCCAGGTCCTCCAGCGCCCGGCCGAAGTAGAACGACGATGCCTCGCCCACACCGGAGATGGAGACCGGGCCGCGCTGGCCCAGGTAGACCTCATTGAGATAGGCCTCCAGGATGGAGTCCTTGTCGTGATGGAACTCCAGCGTCACGGCACCCACCGCCTCCACCAGCTTGCGCATCACGCTGCGGCTGCCCGTCCCCAGCAGGTTCTTCACCAGTTGCTGCGTCAGCGTGCTGCCGCCCTGCACCACGCTGCCGGCACGCACGTCAGCCCACAGGGCACGGGCGATGCCGGTGGGGTCGATGCCGTGGTGGGTGGGGAAGCGACGATCCTCCACGGCGATCACCGCCTGTACGAGCTCAGGCGGGATCTCCTCCAGGCGGGTCCAGTGACGCTCCTCCTGATGCTCCTGGTAGAATGTGAACAACGGCTCCGGATCCAGGGAGAACGACTGCAGGGCGGCGGAGGTCCTCTGGTCGCGAATCGACCGCACCTTGCCCCACCAGGCGTCCACCTGGATGGGGAGCGCTGCGCGCGGTCCCCGGGAGGTGAGGGTTGCGCGCAGAAACAAGGACCATCTCCCTCCGTCGCGACGGTATTCTCCGGCCTGCCGTGGTGGGTGCTCCACGCGCTCGTACCCCTGCCGCTCGAGCTCCTTCTGGAACTTGGCGGGGTCCAGTCGATCGCCGCGTTCGAGGCTCCAGGGGGCGGCGTAGACCCTGGACGGGAAGCTGCTGGTGCGCTCCTGGAAGCGCGTACTGACCTTGTGGTCGATCCACACCACGGAGAGCAGCAGGGTGGGAACCCCTATCAGCAGGGATAGTCGCAGGCCACGCAGGAGGATGCGCCGCACGCGGCGTTTCCTGCCGCGGCTCTTCTTCTTGCGCCGGGCCTTGCGCGGAGGGGCTGCCATGGAGGACCATTATAGAACTGCCGGGTGGAGGGGGGGGATTTGCGCCTGCAAGGAAGGAAAGTTCTGATCACCGGTGCCGCCAGGCGCCTGGGCCGCGCCATCGCGCTGGGCATGGCGCGCCGCGGCGCGGATCTGGTGCTGCACTTCCGCGCCAGTGCGGACGATGCCGAGAGCACCGCCGACGATGCGCGCGCTCTCGGCGCCACGGTGATCAAGGTGCAGGCCGATCTGTCCGATGCCGCCGGCGTGCAGCAGCTCCTTCAGGGAGCGCGGGATGCGTTCGGCCGCGTGGACGTCCTGGTGAACAATGCCTCGGTGTACCGCCCTACTCCGCTGGAGACCCTGGACGAGGCGCAGTGGGACGAGCACATGGCGGTGAACCTCAAGGCGCCGTTCCTGTGTTCGCTGGAGATCGGCCGCTGGATGCTGCGCCAGGGCGGTGGCAAGATCGTCAACCTGGGGGACTGGGCGGGGGACCGACCCTATCCGGGGTTTCTTCCCTACTGTGTATCGAAGGCGGCTCTCATCGGGCTGACCCGGGCGCTGGCTGTGGAACTGGCGCCCAAGGTGCAGGTCAATGCCCTGGCGCTGGGCCCGGTGCTCAATCCGGAGGGCATGTCGGCAGCCCAGGTGAAATCAGTGCCCATCCGGAACCCCCTGGGGCGCATGGGGTCTCCGGAGGATGTGGCTGCGGCCGCCACGTTCCTGGTGGAAGGGTCGGACTTCATCACCGGCGCCGTCCTGCCGGTGGATGGCGGCCGCGCGCTGGCGCCGTAGGGCTCGATCATGTTCCGAATTCAGCGCAATATCGATTTTTGCTACGGGCATCGCTTGCCCGATGATCCCGGCAAGTGCGGCCATCTGCACGGCCACAATGCCCGGGCCGAGATCGTCCTGGAGGCGGCGGAGCTGGACGACCGCGACATGGTGGCGGATTTTGCCGATGTGGACCGGATGATGAAGGCCTGGATCGACGAGAACCTCGATCACCGGATGCTGCTGAACCGCGACGATCCTCTGGTGGAGATCCTCCAAGGTGCCGGAGAGCCGGTGTTCCTGATGGACGCCAATCCCACCGCGGAGGTCATTGCGCGCTTGTTGTTCGTCAAGGCGCGGGAGCTGGAGCTCCCGGCAGTGGAGGTCCGGTTATGGGAAACGCCCGACTCCCTGGCGGTGTACGTCCCGTGAGCCGGCGCCGGAGAGTCCTGGTGGCTCTGGCTGTCCTGACGGCGGTGAGCCTCGCGCTTTCCGCGGGGTGTTCGCGCGGGCCGCGCGTCCGGGCGGGGAACCTGAAGGAGAAGCGGGAGAAGAAGCGAGCGCTGCAGGAGGGGCAGCGGCAGGCGTTGCAGGAGGAGCGCCGGCGCGAACTGGAGGCCCGACAGGGACAGCAGCCGCTGCCGGCCACGCCGGAGCCGGAGGAAGATCTCAAGCCGCCTGCGGAGGATGCGCCCGGCGCGATGCCGCTGGCGGCGCCCATGCCGACGGATGTTCCGGAGGAGCGGATCCCTCGAGCGCCGCCAACCCAGCCGCAGCTCGACTACGCCCAGGACCGGTGCCGGGTCACCTTGCGCCTTCCGGATGGGTCCGAGGTGAGCAAGCTCCTCTACCAGCCGTTGTTCGGCTATACGGAGCGAACCTTCAAGACCAGTGGGGGCGTGGTGGACCGCGAGCACTCCATGCCCATGTTCCGCTTCCAAGTGGGTCTCAGCCTGCACAAGGTGAAATTCAGCAATCTGGACCGGCTGGAGTTCCTCGAGGTTCCGGATACGCGGACCGGAGTGCGGCTTCGCTTCCATTTTCGCAAGGGGCGCAACCCGGAGGAGTTTGCCGCCGAGCAGCTTCTGGGGGCGGCCCATCCCCAGATCCCGGTTCTGCAAGGCCTGGGGGCCGACGGGCTGGAACGGTTGCCGCTGTTCCACCTCGGAGAGGGTCCCAACGATCTCCGCATCATCGAGGTGGACTTCACCCCCTAGAGAGCGGCCGGGTTCTGGAAGCAGGGCGTCGGCGGGCTATTCGGCGTAGTCGACGGTGGGCGGCAGCGTGGAGACGACGAGCATCTTGAGTTCACAGTCCTTGCAGACGATGATATCGTCTACGTCTACGTCCTCGTCCACATCGATGTTGGTCTCACATTCCAGGCAGGTGAACATCAGCATGCCTCCGGAGCTTGAACGGCCAATCAGGCCGGTCAGACTATAACGCAACCGGGATTTCCAGGGGAGAGGAGGGGCAGATGCCCGAGGAACCAAAGAAAAAGGGCGGCAAGCGCCACGTACATATAAAGGTCAGTGACCAGATGACCGGCGGCGTTTACTCCAACCACATGGTGGTGGCGCACACCCGTGAGGAGTTCTTCCTGGACTTCATGCTGATGCTGCCCAACATGGGAACCCTGGTAAGCCGCGTCCTGGTTAGCCCGGGGCATATGAAGCGCACCCTGCGCGCGCTGGCCGACAACGTGAAGCGCTACGAGGCGAAGTACGGCATCATCGACGATACGGTGGAGCCTCCCACGACACCGGCCGGCCCGGTTCCCAGCAGCATCAACTAGAGGGGCCTCTAGGCCATGGATCTCGCCGACAAGCAGTGCGTTCCTTGTCGTGGTGGTGTGCCGCCTCTGGAACCCGATGCCATCGTGCCGCTGGCCGCCCAGGTGCCGGACTGGCAGGTGGTGGAGCACCGCAAGATCCGCCGGGACTTCAAGCTGCCCGACTTCGCTGCCGGTCTCGCGCTGGTCAATCGCATCGGCGACGAGGCCGAGGCGCAGGGCCACCATCCGGATCTCTACCTGGCGTGGGGCAAGGTCACGGTGGAGATCTGGACGCACAAGGCGAACGGCCTCACCGAGAGCGACTTCATCCTGGCGGCACGGATCGACCGGATTGCCCGCAGCTAGCCGGCAGGTTCGCACGCTGCCCGCCTGGGGCAAGCCCCTTGTCCTGGTGCTGGCCATCGTGTTGCCGGTGGCCATTCTCGAGTTATTGCTGGTAGCCCTGGGCGTTCCCACGGTTCTGGAGCGCGAGGATCCATTCCGTGGCTTCTCGGGCATGGTTCCGGTTTTCCAGCGTGACAGCACCGGTGCCGCCTACACCTCGTCGCGACCTGCCAACGAGAAAACGTTCAACGCTCAGACGTTTCTGGCCGACAAGCCCGTCGACGGCTTCCGCGTCTTCGTCATCGGTGGTTCCAGTGCCTACGGCTTTCCCTGGGGAGAACAGGCCGCGTTCTCCTCCATCCTGGAGGAGGTGCTTCAGGCGGAACACCCCGGCCGGACCATCGAGGTGATCAACGCCAGCGGCATCTCGTACGCGTCGCACCGGCTGCGCATCCTGGTGCGCGAGTTGCTGCACTACCAGCCCGATGTCCTCGTCATCTACAGCGGCCACAACGAGTTCGTCGAGAAGAACTTCTACCGCTCATTGCGTCGCAGGACCGAGACTCTGAGCCGTGTGCAACACCTGCTGTACCGATCCCATCTCTATGGCGCCCTGCACGGTCTGTTGGGCCGCCCCTCCGGCCGCGAGAAGCACTGGACCACTTCCGACGACGGACTGCTGCAGCTCAACGTCCGCCGCGATTCCGACGAGGGAGTAGACGCGGCGGAACGGCGCCGCCTGGAGGCGTTCTTCGCCGACAACCTCACCGCCATCCTCCACATGGCAGACTCGCAGGGAGTGCAGGTGCTGGTGTGCACCACGCCCTCCAACCTGCGCGACTGGAAACCGGAGCGTCCGCTGGGATGGCCGCTGCTGGCCGCGCAGGAACGCCGTCAGTGGGAAGCGCTCGAACAGGAGGGAAGAGCCGCCCTGGAAGCAGGGCATCACGCCGACGCCGTGAAGCAGCTTCAGGACGCCCTCGCCCTGGCCCCTGAAGATGCCCCGAGTTGGTTCCTGCTCGGCCGGGGCCACGAGGGCCTCGGACAGTGGGCGGATGCCCGCCACACCTACCAGCGCGCCTGCGAGTTCGACCTCAATCTGTCCCGGGCCACCGAGGGCATCAACCGTGCCATCCGCAGGGTTGCGGCCCAGGAAAACATCATCCTCGTGGACGTGGAGGGTCTGTTCACGGAACTCTCCCCGAACGGATTGGTGGGCTTCAACCTCATCCAGGACTATGTGCATCCCACGAGGGAAGCTCACGAACACATCGCCTTCGCCCTCTGGGAGTCCATGCGCGCCGCAAATCTGCCTGCGGCACCGCGAGAAAGCACCCCCAAAGCGCTGTTCGCCAAAATTCTCGAAGCCCGCCGCTCGCAGGATTCGTCGTCCGACAACACCGCCACCTTCCTCTACAACCAGGGCATGTTGCTGGCCAACCAGGCCCGCTGGGAAGGAGCGAGACAGAAACTTCAGGAGAGCGTCGACCTCGCCCCCACATGGGCTGACGCCCACTTCAGCCTGGGAAGCGTCCTGACACGTCTGGGAGACCTCGAGGCGGCCGAGGACCATTTCCAGCGCGCCGCCGAACTCGACCCCGAGGTCGCCGACATGGCCGTTGCCCACTACAACCTGGGAGTCGCGCTGGCGAGGCGTGGTGACAGGACGAAAGCCATCGACCAGTTCCGACGCACACTCGAACTGAGCCCGGACCACGTCGACGCCCACAACAACCTGGGAGCCCTGCTCGCCCAGCGCGGCAGCCTGCAGGAAGCCGCCGCCCACCTCGAGGCCGCCCTCCGCCTGCGCCCTGACGACCTCAAAGCAAAGAAAAACCTCGAACGCCTCCAGGCAGCGCTGCAGAAGAAGAACGATTGAGGGGTGGGCCAGAAAGGCGGTGCACAGGACCCGCGCTGGCGGCAGGCCCCACGCTGCGGACGCTGAACAGCCCGACGTTGCGTCGGGCTATTCAGCT
>CBDVAL010000149.1:0-8916 GCA_965371955.1 uncultured bacterium
GAACTTCGCCCAGGCCGGCGGCCTCACTCCCGAGACACTCGAGCCCCTCCTCACCGCCCTGCAGCAATCGCTGCAGGCCCAGCCGGAATAAATCCGACGGCTCTTGCCTTTTCTCGGGCAGAAGCATCGTGTTGCCGCCGCTTACAGACGGCCGCGGAATACGCATGAATCCGAAAGGGGTGTGGTGAGCGCAAGGGGAATGACAGAGCGGGGAGAAGTGGAGGCTTTGATGCCACGTTCAACGAGCCCTCAGACGCAAACGACAGCACCCGGCGCTACCCGAGACGATGGAACCACTCCCAGGCCGCTCATCCTGGTGGCGCGATCACAGCGCGACGATCTCATGCTGGCGGTTCCCACCGCCGAGGTGATCGTCGAGCCCAGCCTGGCCCGCGCTGTCCAGCTCTGCATCGACGGAATGGCCGGCAGCCTGTGGGTGGATCTGCATGGCTTCGGGCCCGCGGCGCTCACCGCGCTGACGCAGTTGAGGTTGCTGCGCCCCGGGCAGAAGATCGTCCTGGTGCAGCGCACGGCGGATCCCATCAGCGTCAAGGAAACTTTGCTGGCCGGACTGCCCCAGGTGTGGCTGAGCATCCCGGAAATCCCCGGACACCGGCTCAGGATGGCCCCGATTCCCGTGATCTAGAAGCCCGGCCGGAAAGTTCCCATCGGGCCTGGTCGGTGTATGATGGCCGCCTACCAGTGCAACAAGAGCCAATTCCGGGGGGAGGTCTGATGGTTCCACGACGGGAGTTTCTGAAGCTGGGAGCAGTTGGAGCAGCGGCGGCGGCCACGCTGGTGGCGTGCGGCCCACGGGTGGGCCAGGAGGAGGGCAGCGCTGGCCAGGTTGAGCCCGGCGCCGCAGGCTTTTTTCCCCTGCAGGAGGCCACGGTCGCTGACCTGCAAGGACGGATGGAAAGCGGCGAGTTGTCCGCACAGCGCATCACCGAACTCTACCTGGAGCGCATCGAGAAGCTCAATCACCAGGGGCCCGAGCTCAACGCCATCCTCGTCACGAATCCGGATGCTCTCGCCGTCGCGCAGGAACTGGACCGCGAGCGCAGCCAGGGGAAGGTGCGCGGCGCGTTGCATGGCATCCCCATCATCATCAAGGACAACATCGACACCGCCGACAAGATGCCCACCACCGCCGGATCGAAGGCGCTGGAGGGCACGTTCGCCACCAGTGACGCGTTCGTGGTGCAACGCCTGCGCGACGCCGGCGCCGTGATCCTCGCCAAGGCCAATCTGAGTGAGTGGGCCAACTTCCGCTCCGAGCGCTCCTCCAGCGGCTGGAGCGGCATGGGCGGCCAGACGCGCAACCCGTACGCCCTGGACCGCAACCCGTGTGGCTCCAGCTCGGGCTCGGGGGTGGCTGCCTCGGCGAGCCTGTGCACCCTGGCCATCGGCACGGAGACCGACGGCTCGGTGGTGTGCCCGGCCAACGCCAACGGCCTGGTAGGCATCAAGCCCACGCTGGGTCTGGTGAGCCGCACCGGCATCGTTCCCATCGCGCATAGCCAGGACACCGCGGGACCCATGTGCCGCACGGTGCGCGATGCGGCCATCCTGCTGGGCGTCCTGTGCGGTGAGGATCCGCGCGACGCCATCACCCGCGCCGGCGCCAGCCGCGCCGAGGCCGACTACACCCGCTTCCTGGTGGACGGCGGCCTGATGGGAGCGCGCATCGGGGTGTGGCGCGATCGCTTCGGGTTCCACGAGCGCGTGGATACGGTGATGGAAGATGCCCTGGCGGCGTTGAAGGATGGCGGCGCGGAGATCATCGATCCGGCGGACATCGATTCCATGGGCAGGGAGGCGGGAGACGCGGAGTTCGAGGTGCTGCTCTACGAGTTCAAGGAAGATCTGAACCGCTACCTGGCGGGGCGCGGGCCGGATACCGGGCCGCGCACGCTGGAGGATCTCATCGCCTTCAACCGGTCCCACGCGGACGAGGAGATGCCGTACTTCGGCCAGGAAATCTTCCTCGAGGCCCAGGAGAAGGGACCGCTTTCCGACAAGGCGTATCAGGAGGCACTGGAGACCTGCCGGCGGTTGGCCCGGGTGGAGGGGATCGACAAGGTCGTGGCCGAGCACAAGCTGGATGCCATCGTGGCCCCCACCGGTGGGCCGGCGTGGACCACCGATCTCATCAACGGCGATCACTTCGGCGGCGGCAGCTCGTCCGCCGCGGCCGTGTCGGGCTACGCCAACATCACCGTGCCGGCGGGATTCGTGTTCGGGCTGCCGGTGGGCATGTCATTCATCGGCCCCGCGTTCAGCGAGCCCACGCTGTTGCGGCTCGCATATGGCTTCGAGCAGGCGACCAACGTGCGGCGGGCGCCGCGGTTGCTCCCCACGGCAGATCTGAGCGCGTAGGGCGATTGCGTTTCGGCCAGGTGCCGCGCCGGCGACGGGGTCGGAGCTTGACCTTATACCTCGCTCGCCCCGGTCCTCGGGCGTTTTGGACGGGGTCGGAGCTAAACCTTATACCTCGCTCGGTCCAGCCTTCGGGCGAGAGGCGGTATCCGAGGTATAAGGTCTGGCTCCGACCCCGGTTACTTAACCGCCGGGCATGATGGGTGGGGGGCAGACGGCGATGAGAGGGCGGGGAGTGCCGTCGGAGGCGTTGCCGAGGCCGAATTCGCCGCAGGCGTTCTCGGCGGAGACCAGGTAGAAGAACCAGCCGCCCAGCTCGGGTGTGAGGCTGTCGGTAGTTTCCAGGATCTGGACGTCCTTGTCGTGGCAGAACTCGACGTAGTCGAAGTCCTCCCCCGGCGCGCGGATTCCCTTGTAGACGTTGTAGACCTCGGCGTCCGGGTCGGAGCTCCATTGGAGCCTGTCCGGGTCGCTGGCGTGCGCCTGGATGAGCATGGCGTCTCCCGGGAAGATGCCAGCCCCGGGGTCGCCGTCATCGCAGTCACACGTCGCTCCCACGCCGTCCACATCATCGTCCTGCTGGGTGTGGTTGGAGTCCCCGGGACAGTTATCCGCGCCGTCGGGCAGCCCGTCGCCGTCCGCGTCGGGAAAGCCGCTCAGGGAGAGCAGCCGCACGTCGTCAATGGCAGCCTCCACCAGGGAGGGCAGGCCCTCGTCGCCCACCACGAAGCGGAAGCGCACCTGGTCGGTGGGGATGAAGGCGTCGGTGATGCGCACCTGCCGGGTGCGCCACTGGCGGTCGCCCTGGCGCGTGCGGTCCAGCGTGACCCACGTGATGCCACCGTTGTCGCTAGCCAGCACCTCCCAGACATCGCTGCCGGGCTCACCGCCCAGCGCGTTGGACAGCCACAGCTGGTACTCCAGCACCGGCAGCACTTCGCCCGACAGGTCGTAGACCTCGGACAGCAAGCTGGTGACGCCGCCGTCAATGTCGTTGGTCCCCACCGGCTCGCCGGGCAAGGCATTGCCGGTGAGCCAGCACAGGATGCCGGGATCGGGACTGGTGTCAAATTCCGCCTGCACCGGGATGCCCACGTGTTGGGTACCCACCGGGTCATCGAGAACCCAGCCCCCGGTGGTGGCGGTGTCGGGCAGCGTGGGCTGCCAGGTGGGCAACACCGACTCGAAGTCGTCATGGAGCAGTTCCGCCAGGGGCTGGACCACGATGGCGTGGACCTGCGACGCCACCACCGGCCCGAGCGGCCCCTGGACGGTGAGCCTCGCGCGGTAGAAGCCGGCAGTGTCATAGACGTGCACGGGGTCCACCTCTGTGGAGGTCTCCCCGTCGCCGAACTCCCACAGGTAGCCGGTGATGGGACCGCGGCTCAGGTCCCGGAACGCCACCTCCAGCGGCGCCGGGCCGGCAAACACCTCGGTCTCGAAGTCGGCAGTCACCGGGACCCCGGGCAATGACGTGTCGATGCTGGCCAGTTGATCGGTCTCCTGGTGGAACCAGTCCACGAACGTCCGCCGGAACAACTCCATGCGATCGAGATCTCCCGGCGGCACCAGCGCACCGTCGGGCACCACCAGGATGAACCCCAGGGTGAACACGTTCGAGGCCACCGCGCTGTCCGGCACACGCGGCCCCATCTGGGCGACGATCTCCGCCATGGTGATGTCATCCCGGGCCCCCCGGATGAAGACGCCCTCCTCGGGCTCCGACCCGGGCGTGCGTCCGCCGGTCTGAATGGGGTTCTGGATGACGAAGATGGGCTCGGTGACCGACCCGGCATCCAGCACCCCCATCAGGTAATGGTCCAGCTGGCTGAACGACTCGAAGCCGGCGGTGGAGAGGAAGCCATTGCCATCCTCGATCCAGCGGTTGCCCTCCATCACCGAGGCTTCCGAGTTCAAGAAGAAGCTCCAGTGCGCGCCCTGCCTGCCCAGCATGCCCTCGCCTGGTACCTCGGCGAAGGCCGCAAAGCGGTGCCCCATCTCCTGTCCGAGGACCTCCACCCCCTCCACCAGGCCGGTGAACTGCGGCAACGGCTCGTCGAAGCGCGGCAGGTACTCCAGCAGGTCGTTCATCTGCAGCATGCTCCGCAGGCGGTTGGTGTTCTCCAGTCCGAGTTCTTCCCTCCGGTCGATGAGACCGATACCCAGACCCAGCACATCGTTGAACACGCGGCGATGGAAGGCGAAGCCAGCCTCGATCTGCACGTCGAAGCTGTAGGCCGAGGAGATGAATATGACCAGCTGGTCGAAGTCATCCGGATGGGTCTGGTAGAACTGCTGCACAATGGCGTTGGTGTTGGTGAAGCCGGAAACCACCAGGTTGCCGGCATCGAACAGGAGGGCCACCTGGCCGTCATCGCGATCGATGCTGGAGACGGACTCCTGCACCGGTGACGCTGTCGGCCCGGGGTAGCGGCGCGCAATGGCCCGCTCCAGCGCCTCCTCACCGGGACAGGAGAAGGCGCGCGCCGGTGGCAACCGCCGCAAACCATCTGCCTCATGGCGATCTGCCGCTACCACCGCACCGAAGGGGAGGAGAAGGCTCAGAAACAGGAAGCCCATCCAGCGGGGTTGCATACCCTGATTATACAGCCGTCACGTCAGGGAAGCAGGTCGAGCAGGTCGGAAAAATGCAGCAAGATGCGATCTCCCCCGGACGACTCCAGCTCCTCCAGGGTGGCCGAGCCGGTGGGCACCAGCCAGCACGGGATCTCCGCGTTGCGGCAGGTCTCGACATCCACCGGCATGTCGCCCACATAGACCACCTGCGCGGGGTTCAGTTGCAGGACCTCCAGCAGGCGCCGCACCATGGCGGGATGGGGTTTGGGGTGGTCGACGAGATCCGGCCCGAGGATCTCCTGCAGAGGGGGCACCAGGCCCAGCTGCTCCAGGATGGGCCGGCCGAAGCGCGCCGGCTTGTTGCTGGCCACGCCCATGCGGTAGCCGCGTCGCGCCAGGGTACGGACTGTTTCCGTCACATCGGGCAGGAGGTGGGTGTCACAGGTGTAGATCTGGGCGTAGCGCTCGCGGAAGCGCCGCACGCCCTGCTCGACACCCTGGCCCTCCAGGGCGTCGGAGAGCAGCGATTCCAGGCCGCGGCCCACCATGCGACGCACCTCGTCGGCGGGCAGCGCCGGCCGACCGGCCGCCTCGAGGGCGTGGTTCAGACTCTCGGCAATGGCGGCGTACGAGTCGATGAGCGTGCCGTCCAGGTCGAACAACACGCCCTGGACGGGCGCACCGCTACTTGGCACGTTCGACGTAGTTGCCGGTGCGGGTATCGATGCGCAACACCTCCCCCACCTCGATGAACGGCGGTATGGTCACCGTGATGCCGGTCTCCAGCTTGGCGGGCTTGCTCTTGTTGGTGGCGGTGGCGCCCTTCAGGACGGGGTCGGTCTCCACCACCTTGAGCTCCACGATGATCGGCGGCTCCACGCCCAGCGGCTTGCCCTCGAACACCTCCACCTGGCACACGGTGTTGGGCAGGAGATAACCGATCATGTCTCCCAGGTCCTCGGCCTGCAGGGCGATCTGGTCGTAGGTCTTGTGGTCCATGAAATGATAGCCGGTGTCGTCGTTGTAGAGGAACTCCATCTCGCGCCGCTCCAGGTGGGCCTTCTCCACCGTATCCGACGAGCGGAAGCGGACGTCCTGCTGAGTACCGCTGGACAGACGGCGCAGCTTGGTCTGCATCATGCCGCGGCCCTTGCCCGGGGTCACGTGGACGGATTCCAGCACCTTGTAGAGCTCGCCATCCATGAGGAGAACCATCCCGGCGCGGATCTGCGTGGCGACAATCACGGCAATACCTCCTGCGCCCTGCCCGGTTTCGGGCAAGGACTCATTCGTTGATGAATTCTCGCATTATGCGGCTGGCCCGGGCACGAGTCAATTGGAGTCAGTCGAAATCGTCCGGCGACAACACCAGGCGCTCCACGACGCGCCCCCCCTTGATGTGGCTGTCGATGATCTCCTGGACATCGTCCGCCTGCACACCCTGGTACCAGACGTCGTCGGGGTAGACGACCATCGTGGGCCCACGCGAGCAGTTGTCCAGACAGGAGGTGCGCACCACGCGCAACCGGTCGCGCAGACCCTCCCGGGCCATCACCTCGGCAAAGCGTTCTCGAACCGCGTCGCTGCCGTTGCTGGTGCAGCAGCCCTTGGGATGGCCGGGCCGGCGCTCGTTGATACACAGGAAGATATAGTACGGTCGCTTCGGCACCGCTCACCTCTCATCCAGCGGAAAAGGAACGCCCCTCGAACGCCTCCACCTGACGGCAGAATTCCTCCGGCACGAGGATGGACCGGTCGGCTTCGTAGTCGTAGGCCACCTGCACGCTGCTGGCCTCGAACAGGAGACGACCATCCGAACGGGCGTGGGCGCGGTAGGTCATCTCGAAGCTCTTGCGGCCCATGCGCTCCACCCGCACTCCCAGGTCGAACTCCTCGCCGGCGAGAACCGGAGAGCGGAAGTCGCAGGCGGCGTGGGCCAGGATGATGAATATGTGGCGGTAATTCGTCACCTTGGCGACCTCGCGGAAGTAGGCAGCCCGTGCCTCCTCGCAGTAGGTGAAGAACACCGCGTTATTGACATGTCCCATGCCGTCGGTATCGCGAAAACGCGCGCAAAACGGCACCACCATGCGAAAATCGTCGAGATCCGACAAGAGGAGTCTCTCCTGGAGCTAGAGGCCGGCCGAACTAACCATTCTAGGTATGTCCCCGTTGCAGTTCAAGGAAACGCGGACTATCATTCCCGCAGGAACAGAACGGTAAAGGGGGATCCTCATGAGACGCTCGCACACACATCTGGCTACCTTCGGGGCCGCCGCCGTGCTCATAGCACTTGCCGGGATCCAGCCGGCCGCAGCCGCGGATCCACACGGCCCAGCGCGCAACTCCACCAGCATCAAGCTGGGCTGGTTCGCCCCCGAAGGCGACTCGGAGGGCTGGGACTTCAATGAGGACGTCCTGAACAGTGACGCCGACGATTTCGACGACTGGGTGCTGGCCCTCGAGTACAACCGTCAGCTCAACAACTATCTGGCTGTATCCGCCGAGTTGACGTTCTACGACGGTGAGGACCGCTCGCGCTTCCGCCTCGACTTGGAAGACTTCCGCCAGGAGACGGAACTGGATCTACTGCCCGTGATGGTCAGCATCCTCTGGCAGCCGGCGGGCAAGTACCGCGGCGGGGGCGGCGGCTACCCCGGCCGGATGCGCACCGTGGTCCCCTACCTCGGCGCCGGCATAGGCGTCGTCTTCTGGGAGCACGAAACCCGTGTGCAGGTCTTCTTCCCCCCGCATCACCACTACCACCACGTCAATCGCGACACGTCGGACGGCGCGGCGCCGGCCGCCATGGCTCTCCTGGGCGTGGAGATCCCCGTCTGGGGGCCGGTGGCACTGGTGGTGGAGGGCCGCTATCTGTGGGCCGACGACGACGTGGAGAACGACACCTTCGTCTTGCAGGACGACTTCCTCGACGTCGAGGACCTGGACCTCAGCGGCGCGTCGTTACTCATCGGCGCGGCGTTCCGCTTCTGATTTCCGGGCCCCCTGCGGCAGGGTAACCCCCGGGTCGCTATGCTATAATTCCCGGCTTTCAAAGGAAGCCCTTTGTCCACGAGGAGCGTGCGCCCACGTGCCGTGTCTTCCTCGCAAGGAGTCATGACCATGGCGACAACCACACAGCTCTCCGCCCAGGAGGCACGGGAGGTTCTCGGCCGTCACCTTCTTCTCGACGGTTTCGATCTGGTGGTGGATCTCGACCGCAGCCATGGCTGTTACCTCGTGGACGCGCGCGACGGCAAGGAGTATCTGGACTTCTTCACCTACCTGGCCTCCAACGCCCTGGGGATGAACCACCCCACGCTGCGGGAAGAGGCGTTCCAGCGCGAACTGGGCCGGGTAGCGGTGAACAAACCGTCCAACTCCGACGTGCAGACCACCGAGATGGCGCGCTTCGTGGAGGCCGTGGAGCGCTTTGCCATGCCGGCCGACATGCCGCATCTGTTCCTGGTGAGCGGTGGCGCGCTGGCGGTGGAGAATGCCCTGAAGACGGCGTTCGACTGGAAGGTGCGGAAGAACCGCATCAAGGGCCTGGCAGGTGAGGTGGGATCCAAGGTCATCCATTTCCGCGAGTGCTTCCATGGACGCTCCGGATACACCATGTCCCTCACCAACACCGACCCTGCCAAGACCGACCTTTACCCGAGATTCGACTGGCCGCGCATCGACAACCCCAAGGTGCGCTTCCCCCTCAACGCGGACAATCTGGTGGCGGTGCAGGCGGCCGAGGCCGCTGCGGTGCAGCAGATGGAGGAGGCCTTCCGCGCGCATCCGGACGACATCGCCTCCATCATCCTCGAGCCCATCCAGGGCGAGGGCGGAGACAATCACTTCCGCCCGGAATTCTTCCGCGAGTTGCGCCGCCTGGCCGACGAGAACGAATGCATCCTGATCTTCGACGAGGTGCAGACCGGCGTGGGGATCACCGGCAAGTTCTGGGCC
>CBDVAL010000150.1:0-8904 GCA_965371955.1 uncultured bacterium
CTCCGACCCCGTTTGTTCTGATAGAATCCAGTCCAGCTCGCATCCTGATAACTGCTATTCATCGTCCCGGCGGGGCGCGGAGGAAAGCGACACCATGGAACTCAAGGGGCTGCGGGAGTACACCGAGAGCAAGGTAGGAGAGGGCAAGGAGTTCGAGGAACAGCTCAGGCGGCTGGTGTCCGTTCCAAGCCTCAGCAAGGAGGACAAGCACCGCGCCGACCTGCGCCGTGTCCAGGAGACCATGGGCGACATCGCCGCCGGCATCGGCTTTGAGACCTGGATCTCGGACGATGAGTTCCCCATCCTCGTCGGCAAGCTGCAGACCAACCCCAACCTGCCGTGGCTGACCATCTACAACCACATGGATGTCCAGCCCGCCGAGGAGAAATGGGAGATCCCCGATCCGTTCGACCCGGTGGTGCGGGACGGCAAGATCATCGGCCGGGGTTCCACCGACGACAAGGGTCCGGCCTTGACCACGCTGCATGCTATCCGCTTCCTGCGCTCGCAGGATCTGCCGCTGCCCAATATCCAGTTGATCTACGAGACCGAGGAGGAATCGGGCAGCTCGCACTTCGCCGGGTATCTCGAGAAGTATCGCAACCGCATGGAGGAGTGCGAGTCGGTGCTGGTGAGCGACACCATCTTCGAGGGCGAGCATCCGGCCCTGAGCTACAAGCTGCGCGGCTCCCTCGACCTGGTGGCCACCCTCGAGTACGGCAACAAGGAGATCCACTCCGGGCTCTACGGCGGCGCGGTGCGCAATCCCGTCAACGTCCTCAACCGGGCCATCGCCGCGGCCGAGGACGATCAGGGCAACGTGGTCATCCCAGGCTTCCACGCCGGGGTCAAGGAGCTGGAGGGCCGGGAGCTCGAGGAGTTCCAACGGGTGTGCTCCGAGTTCGACGTCGCCGCGTTTCGCAAGGCGGCAGAGCGGCCGCTCACCAGCGACGACCCGGCAGAGATCCTGCGGCGCTCGCTGCACCAGCCGACCTTCGAGATCTTCGGCTACGACCACATCCACAGCGGCGGCGATCGTCCCAAGTCCGCAGTGCCCTGCAAGGTGGCGGTGAAGCTCTCGGTGCGCACGGTGGCGAACCAGAAGCCGGATCACCTGCGCCAGGTCATCGATGTCTTCCTGCAGGCCAGGCTGCGCGAGTACCTGGGCCACGACGACTTCACCCTCACGGTGGAGGGCGAGGGATCGCTGCCGTTCGTGGTGGACGTGGACAACCCGTTCATCGAGCAAGCGCGGCTGGCATGCCGGGAGGGCTTCGGCAAGGACCCGCTGATCGTGGCGTGCGGTGGAACCATCGGTGCGCTGCCGCCGCTGCAGGAGCGCTTCGGCGCGCCCATCGTCCTCATCGCGCAGAGCCTGCTGGAGGACGGCTACCACGAGCCCAACGAGAGCTTCCGCTTCGACCAGGCGCGCGGCGGCGTCCGCACCATGGCCCACTACCTCAGCAGCATCGCGGAACTGCGGGTTCAGTCCGTTTGATCCAGCGGCATCCAGGTCGGAGCTAATCCGTCTGCAGCGAGGCGATCATGGTGTCCCGCATCGCCCTGAACTCGGTGCCCTCGTGCCAGTTGGGGAAGGTCTTCTCGCCGGCCAGGCGGTAGCCGATGCGGAAGAACAGCCGCACATCGTCCACCGCCCCGGAGAGATCCCAGTCCTCGTCGAACTCGTCGGAGGGCTTGTGGTAGCGCTCGGAGGTGTATTCCTCGCGCTGCGCCATGGACCACTCCGTGCCGTGCTCACGGTTCTCGATGCCGCTGTCGGTGTAGAGAGCCGGGATGCCCTTCTTCGCCAGCTCGAAGTGATCCGAGCGGTAGTACATTCCCTTCTCACCCTCGGGATCGGGGCGCACCACACGGCCCTGGGCGGCCGCGGCATCGGTAATGTAGTCGTCGAGCTCGGACATCCCCAGGCCCACCACCGTCACGTCATCCATGGGGCCCCAGATGTTGGCACCGTCCATGTTGATGGCCGCCACCGTCTTTGCCGGCGGATAGACGGGGTTGTCGGCGTAGTACGCCGAGCCGAGCAGGCCCTGCTCCTCGGCCGTGGTGGCAAGGAACACCAGGGAGCGTCGAGGCCGCTCGTCGAGCGAAAGAAATGCCTCCGCCAGCTCGAGGAGGTTGGCGATGCCGGTGGCATTGTCCAGCGCACCGTTGTAGATCCCATCCCCCTCCAGGCTGTCATCCTTGCCGAGGTGATCCCAGTGTGCCATGTAGATGATGTATTCGTCGGCACGATCGGTACCGGGAAGCGTGGCCAGGACGTTGTGCGAGATGGAACGGCTCAACGTGTTGTTCAGCGTCAGGGAAGCCTTGAGCCCCATGGCCGTCGGACGGAAGCCCTGCACGGACGCCGAGTCCCGCAGCGATTCGTATTCCATTCCGGCCTGCCGGAACACCGCGGTGGCCGTCTCCAGCGTCATCCAGCCCTCGATGGCGGCCCGGGACATGTTGTCGTCCTGCGGCACCAGGCCGAACTGCGGCCCGCTCCAGCTCCCCTCCACCACATCCCACGGATAGGCGGCCGGCACGGTTTCGTGCACGATGAGCGCCCCCGCAGCACCCTGGCGGGCCGCCTCCTCGTACTTGTACGTCCAGCGGCCGTAGTAGGTCATGGTGTTGCCGTTGAACAGCGCTTCGTCCTGGGTGGCAAAGCCCGGATCGTTCACCAGGAGCACGACGGTCTTGCCCTTCACATCGATCCCCGCGTAGTCGTCCCAGCCGTACTCCGGTGCCACAATGCCGTAACCCACGAATACCATCTCGGAGTCCGAGATGGACGCTCTCTCCACCACCCGCTTGGTCCAGGCCATGACCTCCGATCCATATGCGAAGCTCTGCCCTCCAGTGCCTCCCGAGATCTTCAATGTGGCATCGGAGTCGGCGGTGATGGAGACCAGCGGCACCTCCTGGTAGTAGCTGTCGCCGTTGCCCGGCTCCAGCCCCATCTTCTGGAATTCGGCGCGCAGGAACTCGATGGTCTTCTCCTCACCGAGGGAGGAAGGACCCCGCCCCTCGAACTCGTCCGAGGACAGGATGCGAATGTCGTCGGCCAGGTCATCCGCCTGGATGGTCTGCAGCGCCGCGTTCAGCACGGCGTCTCGCGGCTGAGGCGCCGCGCACCCTGCCAGCACCAAGACCACACCCACAGCACTTCTTGTGAAGAGCCTCATCTGCCGTCCCCTTTTCGCAACTGGAAAACTCGGAATCAACATGGGGATTCTCTCACAACACCACCCGCAGAGACCAGCACACTGGGGCGCACCGCCCCAGGCAAGCAAAATGCTGTCAGGGAAAGAGTTAAGACTAGGACGACAGGGGGATGCCCCGGACGCGCGCCGTGAGCTTGCTGGCCAGCACCTCGACGCAATCGCTGTCCAGGCTGGTGCCCTTCATCTCGACGATACGATCCAGAGCCTCCGGCACCGTCATGGTGTTGCGGAACCGGTTGCTGAGCATGGCATCGTAGACCTCCGCCACCGCCAGTGCGCGCGCGGTGCGTGGAACCTTGTCCCACTCCCCGTAGTAGCCGCCACCGTCCGGGCGCTCGTGATGATAGAGAATGGTGTCCGCCACCTTCGGATTCGGTTCGAGGGCACGCAGCAGGCTGGCCCCCTTGCGCGGATGCGTACGGATCAACTGGGTCTGGTGGTTGTCGAGTGGGCTGCGCTGATGCAGCAGCTCCACCGGCAAAGCAACCTTGCCGATGTCATGCCACATGGCCGCACGCAACAGTACGCCGGCCTCCCCGGCGGGCAGGTCCAGCCCCTCCCCCATCATGGCAGCCAACGATGCCACCCGGTCCGCGTGTCCCGGCTCGAAAGCATCCCGCCGATCTGCCCAGTCCGCCACCCGACTGGTCACTTCTAGATAAGACGCCGCGGAATTCTCCGTGCACTCCTGCCCGGTCCTTCCGGAAAAGAAACCACGGACACCCGGGCGAGACGATTGCCGCAGCCGATCCGCAAGGGGCTCCACCGG
This sequence comes from uncultured bacterium, assembly GCA_965371955.1. Taxonomy (GTDB): domain Bacteria; phylum Acidobacteriota; class Polarisedimenticolia; order CBDVAL01; family CBDVAL01; genus CBDVAL01. The sequence continues at coordinate 4,000 of CBDVAL010000150.1, forward strand.
CTGCCGCCTGATCACCTGGTGCACCCTCACCAACCCATCCACGCGCCCCAGCAGCTCACGCGAGGCAAATGGGCTCCCCATCCGGTCCACAAGCCGATCTTGGCGGAACGGGCAGGGGGAGAAGCCCTCCTCATCCACCCATAGGATCGGTGTACGGAATCCGCGCCCCGTGACCCGGCCGGCTGCGATCACCGGCGCGATGGAATCCACCGCCGCCACCACCAGGTCCGGCTGCACGTCGCGCTCGGTTTCCGACCACCGCGCCACGGAACGGCACTGCTTCACCCGATAGCCACCATCCCGCAGGATGGATCGCACAGCGCCGGCACGCTTCCGGTCCGCGCCGATCAAGAGGATTCTGGTCATGGCCCGCACTCCTTCAAGGCCTGAACATAGTTCCGCTTTTCCCGCCTGTCACCGGTCCGAAACCGACTCCCATTCTGAGTCTGCCACCTGGACCGGCTGACCGTCGCGCAATGACTGTTGACCAGCCATGATCACCAGATCCTCCAGCTTCACCCCGCTCGCGATCTCGACCTTCTTGCCATCCTCGAACCCCGTCGTGACCGGCACCTTGGTCGCCCGGCCGGCAACGACGGTGAAGACAAACGTATTCGACTTTTCCCTCACCAGGGCCGCGACGGGCAACAGCAGCGCCGCCTCCCTTTTCTCGATGCGGATGCGGGCGGTGAACAACATGCCGGGCCGGAGCTCCAATTCAGGATTCGGTATCTGGATTTCAGTCAGCATGGTCTTGGTTCGCCCGTCGAGAGCATAATAAAATCGGGTCACGTTCCCCTGAAAACGCCGTCCTGGCAGAGCGTCCACCACCATTTCCACGGGTTGTCCATGAACGATGTGGGGCACTTCGGTTTCCGGCACCGGCACCTGCATCCGCAGGGTCTTGAAGTCGGTGAAATTGATTATCGCTGCGGCCTCTGGTGTGTCCGCTGCATTGGGTGCCGGGATGAAGGCCCCTGGGTCAACGAAGCGTCTCGTGACGATGCCATCATACGGAGCCGTGATCCGCGCGTAGTTCAACATGCTCGTGGTGTATTGCAGATTCGCCTCCGCCACGGCGAGTTTGCCCTTGGCCACCGCAAGATCCTTCCTGCCTTCGTCCGTCATTGGGGTGGTTGCGTTCAGCTTCTGAAACACCGCCTCGGCCAGTACCACTTCCGCTTCGTGCCGTACTCTTGTCGCCCGAAGCTCCGGAACTTCGATCTCCGCGATCAAATCCCCCGCCTTCGCGAAGTCGCCTTTGTCCACCGTGAGCGTTTCCAGATACCCCGAGACCTTGGCGAACAGCGTCACCTGAAACAAGGGAACCACCTCTCCCGGCAGCGTGATGAAACGATAGATCTCACCGCGATGCGCATGGACCGCGGTGACCCCGAGCGGCGGTGCTTCTGCCGGTGCCACCGGCCGCGACGGTTCACAGCCGGAGGAGACCAACGATATTGCGAGGATCGAGGACCAAGCCAGTCCAAGGGATTTTGTCTTCATGTCATTGAACCCACGTTATGCAATCCATTGCTGGATTGCTGTGATAAGACAACCGGAACATGCTCACACTTGACACTTTCAAGGACGCGATCAAGCTGGTTGATAGTGACTGCTCTGCTCGTCGTGCGGGTCCAGCGAAGCCGCGCGGCGATGGCTTCGCGCTTGCACCAGGGCGAAGACGGCCGGCAACACGAACAAGGTCGCCACCGTCGCCGCCGCCAACCCGCCCACCACTGCTCGTCCCAACGGTGCAGTCTGTCCGCCACCTTTCCCCAGGCCCAGTGCCATCGGCATCATCCCCGCAATCATCGCCAGGCTGGTCATCAGGATCGGCCGCAAGCGGGTCCGCGCGCCCACCACCGCCGCCTCCGCCGCCGTCGCGCCCTCAAGCCGGCTGCGTTCGGCAAACGTCACCAGCAGGATCGCATTCGCTACCGCCACGCCCACCGCCATGATCGCGCCCATGAACGATTGCAGATTCAGTGTCGTTCCGGTAAACCACAACGCCAGCTCCACGCCTGCCAGCACCGCCGGCACGGTGGACACCACGATGCACGATAATTTCGCCGATTGAAAATATGCCGTCAGCAATAAGAAGATCGCCAGCACCGCCAGCAAGACGCCACGCCGCAATCCGTCCAGCATCGCCTGCATCGGCACCACCTGCCCGCGCAAGGCCACGTTCACGCCGAGCGGCGGTGGGCCCAGTTCGGCAATCGCCCGCCGCACTTCGCGCGCCGCCCCACCCAGGTCCGAGCCGGCAACATTTGCGCGCACGGTGATGAGCCGCTCCATGTTGTAGCGTTCATATTGGCCCACGGCCACGCCCTTGCTGATCTGTGCGAAGTCGCGAAGCAACACACGCTGCGTTTCCTGCCTGACTTTCCCGATGTCGCGCAGCAGAGGTTCCGCGGTCTGTTCGTGAATCACCGTGAGATTCCTGACGTCCTCCAGCGACGCCGTCAAGTTCTGCGGGATCTGCACCTGCACCTGATAGGCCACCCCGCTGTTCGGGTCCGCCCAGAAATTCGGAACCACAAACCGGCTCGACCAGGTCGTCGGCACCAGCGCCCGCGAAACTTGCGCCATGCTCACGCCGATGATCCCGGCGCGCTCGCGATCCACCGCCACGTCCACCGTCGGATAATTCCATGACTGACCAAACTGCACGTCGCGCAGCGCCGGAATTGTCGCCAGTCGCACTTTGACTTTTTCCGCGAACTCGCGGCTGACCGACAACTCCGGCCCGCTGACCGCGACCTCGATGGGGGTCGCCGCACCCAGACTCATGACGCGACTCACGATGTCCGCCGGCTCGAACGAGAACGCTACCGTCGGCAACTCCGCGGCAAACCTCTCCCTCAAGCGCTCCTTGAGATCGCGGATGTGAATCGGCGTGCCCGGTTTGAGGTGAACCTGCAACACGCCTTCCTCCGGCCCACCGTTCCAGAGATGGACAAAATTGATCGGATAATTCGCCCCGTGGACCCCCAGCAATCCCACGGAAATCTGAACATTCTCGGGCCCTACCTCACGCTTGATGATCTCCAGCACCCGTAGCGCGACCGCTTCCGTTCCATCAATGTCCGTACCAGCCGGCGCGCGCAACCGCAACTGCAACTGCCCTGCGTGCACTCGTGGAAAAATCTGCGTCCCCAGCCGGCCGGTCACCAGGACAATCACCGCCACGGCGAGGGCAAGATAGCCAAGCAGCAGCAACCAGCGCACCCGCACCACCGTCCGCACCAGGTCGCCGTAGACCCGCTGCCACTTCGCGAACCCGCTCTCGCCCTTCATCCCGTCGGTCACCAGATGCTCGTGGTGGCGCAGAAACCAGACCGAGAGAATCGGCACCAGCGTGCTCGAAAGAAGATACGAAGCCACCATGGCGAAACCTACCGTCAGAGCCAGCGGCACAAACATCGCCTTCGCCGCGCCGAACATGAAAATTGCAGGGGTGAACATCGCCACGATGCAGAGCATTGCCAGCAGACGCGGCCCGCGCGTTTCCATCGTGGCATCATGAGCCGCTCGCGCCACCGGTTTGTTCCGCGTCAGATGCACGTGGATGTTTTCCAGGTCCACAGTCACCACGTCAACCAGAATTCCCACCACCAACGCCAATCCACCCAAGGTCATGATATTGACCGTCTGCCCGCTCACCCACAGCGCCAGCATCGCGGCCATCAACGAGAGAGGGATGTTCACCACCACGATCAATGCGCTGCGCCAGTCCCGCAAGAACAACAGAATCATCACTCCGGTCAGCAGCACACCCAGGAAGCCTTCCAGGATCAGCCCGTCCAGCGCACGCGTGACATACGGCGTCTGATCCATCTCGTAGCTCACCTTGATGTCCGGCGGGAGCGCCGACTGGAACTTCGGGATGCTTTGCTTGACCAGGTTGACCACGGACAGTGTGGACGCATCCGCGCGTTTCGTGACCGGGATATAGACCGTGCGCCTTCCGTTCACCAACGCGTAACTCGTGACAATATCGGCCCCGTCCACGACCTCGGCCACATCGCGGATGAACACGGCGGGAAAGGTTCCGGTCTTGATCGGTACGGCCTCCAGGTCCTTGACGTTGCGGGGCACCGAGTTCAACGGCACCATCGGATACTTCCCGGCCATCATGATGTTTCCCGACGGGCTGATGAGGTTGGCCGCGGTGATGGCCCGCACCACGTCGTCGGGCGAGAGTTTGTACGATCGCAACCGTTCCGGCTTCAGGTTGACCACGATGGAGCGTGCGCTGCCGCCAAACGGCGGCGGCGCGGAAACGCCTGACAAGGTGGCGAACATCGGGCGCACCAGGTTGAGCGCATTGTCCTGCATTTCCGTCACCGACCTCGTCTCGCTCGAGAACACCAGTTGGCCCACCGGCACACTGCCGGCGTCAAAGCGGGTGATGAAGGGCGGCAGCGTCCCTACCGGCATGAACGCCATTGCAGCATTCACATACGCCACCGTCTCCGCCATCGCCTGCGCCATGTCCGTGCCCGGATGAAACTGCAGCTTGATCAGCGCCGCGCCCTGGATGGACTTGGACTCCACATGTTCGATCCCGGTGAGGTAAAGGAAGTGATACTCGTAGTAATACGTCAGATACCCCTCCATCTGCGCCGGGTCCATGCCACCGTAAGGCTGGGCGACATAGATCGTGGGAATGCCGAGCGTGGGGAAAATATCCTTGGGCATCCTTTGCCACGCGAGCACGGACACCAGCACCGTGGCAATCACTACCACGATGACGGTCAACGGACGGCGCAAGGCGAACTGGACCAGGTTCATACAACGCCTCCTGCGTCCAGATCCAACGCCGCCGAGCGACGGTGGCTGCGCGCTTGCACCAGCGCGAAGACCGCCGGCAACACGAACAAGGTCGCCACCGTCGCC
>CBDVAL010000151.1:0-8872 GCA_965371955.1 uncultured bacterium
GCAGCCACCTGGTCGAGCTTCTCCTCGGCGAGGGGGCCGTCGTCACCGTATCGAGCCGGCAGGAGGCCCCCAGGTTCCTGGCCGATGTCGCCTCCGAGGTGAACGTGCGGCACGGCGATCTCGAGGATCCGGCATTCTGCCGCGATATCGTGGCAGGGCAGGACACCGTCCTTTACCTTGCCGCCGAGGTGGGCGGGATCCACTACAACCGGCTGCATCACGCCTCCTTGTTCGCCAGCAACCTGCGCCCGTTTCTCAATGTCCTCGAGGCCGTCCGCGAGGCAAGACCGCAGCGCTTCCTGATCACGAGCTCCGCCTGTGTCTACCCGCGTCACCCGAGCATTCCCACCCCTGAACAGGAAGGCACCGACGGGGAGCCGGAGCCGACCAACGGAGGCTATGGTTGGGCCAAGAGAATGCAGGAGTACCTGGGCGCGGCAGCGATGCAGGAGTACGGTCTGGAGGTCGCCATTGCCCGACCCTACAACGCCTACGGTCCACGAGACGACTTCAACCCGGCGACCAGCCATGTGATCCCCTCGGTGATACGCAGGGTGCTCGCCGGCGACGACCCGCTGACCATCTGGGGCTCAGGGAACCAGACGCGGACATTTCTCTACGTCAAGGACTTCGTGCGTGGGCTGTTGCTGTGCGCCGAGCGCTACGCGGAGGGCCGCCCGGTCAATCTCGGCAGCGACGAGGAGACGTCGATTCGCGAACTTGTGGAATTGTGCCTGGAGCTCACCGGTCGCCGCCCCAGCGTCGAGTACGACAGCGCCAGGCCCGAGGGGCAACCGCGGCGGCGCTGTGACACGACCTTGATGAAGCGGGTCCTGGGTTGGGAGCCGGCGACCTCGCTACGCGATGGGCTGGCCGAGACGATCCGGTGGTACCGGGAACAGGTCGAAGCGTGAGGGCGTTCTCGTCAAGGTCCGGGGCGCATGGAGACGTTGCCTCTCGGCGGGCGCCACAGCCGAACGCTGGCCAGAGCGACGCCCACCACGTGCAGGTAGGGTTTGGCCCACAGTGGATCGTGACGGATGGCCAGCAAGAACTCGGCAAGAGCTTCGCCCAGGGCGCCATCCTGGAGATTCCGGTAGCCCACCGTGTCGTGCAACGCGGCATAGCGCCGCCGCATCCCGCGGCGCAGTGTCTCGGCCAGGTCCGGGTGGCGAGCCAGGGTGGCCTCGAGGACCTCGAGCTCGCAGTTCAGCATCCGCTGTCGTCTGTGGCTCATTTGCCCCGGCCACTCGCGGTACGATGCCAGAGGCTCGGGGACGACGCCGATCTCGGCAACGCCGGCGATGCGCAGCCACATGTCATAGTCCTCCACCGAGGGGAGCGACTCGTTGAAGGTCCCCACCTGGTCGAAGATCGAGCGTCTGACCATGACTCCGGGCATGACGATGAAGTTTCCCCGGAGCAGGAGCTGATCCAGACAGCGGCCCGTGGGAACTCCATGCGCCGCATCGCCCAGGCAGAGTCCGAGGCGCCGTCCTTGCGCGTCGATCCGATAGGCGTCGCACCAGACCAGACCGCAGAGTGGCCGGGCGTCCAGAACAGCGACTTGCTTGCGGCTCTTGTCGGGCTCCCAGGTGTCATCGGCATCCACGAAGGCAATGTAGCGCCCGAGAGCCATGCCGATGCCGGTATTGCGGGCTGCGGACAGCCCTCGGTTCTCCTGGCGAACGCTGCGGATTCGTCCCTCGAACCCGCGCAGGATCGATGGTGTGTCGTCGGTGGAGCCGTCATCAACGACGATGACCTCGAGGTCCACACCCTCCTGCCGCAGGACGCTCTCGATGGTCGTTGAGATATATGACCCTCCGTTGTACACGGGGATCACGGCGGACAGCTGCATCGTCGGTCTCCGGGGTGTCGCGGCAAGAGGCCGTCGCACCACGCTGCCATTGTATCTGCTAGAACATGCGGGCGAAAGCCCGCACGAGTTGAGGACCTCTCGATGATCCGACGCAAGATCCTGGTGGTCATTCTCAAGGACGATTACGGCGACCCCGAGCGGGATGCGTCCTACGAGTACAACTACTTCTTCGGGACCCTGGAGCGCATGTTCACCGACTGCCGCTTGTTCGACTTCGGGGGCTACCGCGGCCGCCCGGAGAAGCTGCAAGAGGATCTTCTTCGCGCCGTCGAGGACTTCCAGCCGGATCTCGCATTCTTCACGCTGTTCGAGGAGGAGTTCACGCCCGAGATTCTGGATCAGGTGAGAGGACGCTGCCCCACGGTCAACTGGTTCTGTGATGATCAATGGCGGTTCGATGCCTTCTCAAGCCGCTTCTGCGGTCATTTCTCCTATGTCGTGACCACCGACCCGTACGCGCTCGGGAAGTACGATGCGCTGGGTTACAAGCAGGCCCTGCTGTCCCAGTGGGCCACGCGGGATTGTCTCGCGGAGTTCAACGGAGCTCCGGATCGCTACGTTCATGATGTCTCGTTCGTTGGTGGCTACAGCCCGTTCCGGCGCTGGCTGATCCAGGAGCTGGGAAAACGCAAGATCGACGTAGCGTGCTTCGGGCAAGGATGGCCCAACGGCCATGTTACCTACGAGGAGATGGAGGCGCTGTTCCTGGGCTCGAAGATCAACCTCAACATCTCCAACAGCCGCAGCCACGACATTCGTTTCGTCCTGTCGGGGTTCTCAGGGCTGCGTGACTACCGTAGGTCGCGGAAGACCAAGGAGCAGATCAAGGGGAGGCACTTCGAGATCAATGCTCTCGGGGGCTTCCAGCTCACGAACTACGTGGAGTTCCTGGAGGACTACTTCCACATCGGCAGGGAGATTGCGGTCTACAACGTTCTCGACGATCTGACCGACAAGATTCGCTACTACCTGGACCGGGACGGCCTGCGACGGGAGATCGCCAGGGCCGGATGGGAGCGGGTACGGCGGGAGCACACCTACCAGCAGCGGTTCTCGGAGATCTTCGAGGTCATGGGAATCACCGGCTGAGCCCACTACCTCCGCTGCAGCAGACGTTCGTAGAGGACCTCGACCTGGGCGACCATCCGCGCCGCGCTGAAGCGCTGACGGGCGACAGCCCGGGCCTGGGCTCCCATCCGGCTGCGCCTACCGCCATCCGACCACAGAGATTGAAGCGCCTCGCGGATCTTTGCCGGTCGGGCCGGCGGGATCAACACCCCGCTGACGCCATCCTGCAGCGCCTCGGGAATGCCCCCGACGTCGGTGGAGAGGATGGGCAGGCCGGCGTGCATGGCCTCGAGCAGGGCCAGGGGCATCGACTCGGAGTGCGACGGCAGGACAAATACGTCGAGGGCGGCGAGAAAGGCCCTGATGTCTGGCAGCTGCCCGAGCAGCTCGAGCCGGTAGGGGAGCTCGGAGCGCTGCGCCTGTAGGTCGACCCGCAGCGGCCCTTCGCCGGCCAGCGCAACCACCAGCCCGGGGATGTCGGTCTCCCTCGCGGCGTCGATCAACTCGCGGACGCCCTTGTGGACGCTGAGTCTTCCCGCATAGCCGACGACGAAGCCGGTCTCGTCCGCCAGTCCCAGCTTCCCTCGAGCCTCCTGGCGGGACGGTGCGGGATCTCCCGGGTCGTAAATGCCGTTATGGATCACAGTGAGGGACGGCGCCTCCAGCCCGAACTCCTGCACGAGGTAGTCGGCGTCGGCCTGGCAGACCACGATGACGGCGTCCAGCGAGCGGCCGAGCGCCTGCTTGACCGTGGCACTGTAGAAACGTCGCAGGGGCCCGTGCTTCGGGGCGTGCTCCGTTGTCACCATTCGATGACGTCCGGCCCACCTGGCAGCCAGGAGCGCCGGCGTGCCTTCCACCGGGGACGAGAGGTGCGTGTGCACGATATCGGGCTGGACGACGGCAACGCGACGCCTCAGGGCGCGGATCCCGGCCAAGTCGGTCTTGCCGCGAACCCCCAACCGATGCACCGTCGCGCCGGCGTCCGAGATCCGGCCGGCGAGAGTGTCGACGTTCGGGTCAGGGGAGAGGATGACGTCCAGTTGATGTCCGGCATCGAGAAGGCCCTGTGTCAGCGTTCCGACGTGCACCAGCAGGCCGCCCATGGTCCTGGCAGCCGCGATCTGCAGGACGCGCATCACGGCTCTCCGTTGCACCGCACGCGCAGGAACAGCCTGCGGAAGTTCTCGCAGGTGGCCGCGCCCAGTTCCTCCGGCGTCATGCCGCGCAGTCGGGCCACGTGTGCGGCCACCTCCACCACGTAGGCCGGCTGGTTGCGCCGTCCGCGGTGGGGGACCGGGGCCAGATAGGGCGAATCGGTCTCGACGAGCAGCCGGTCCCCTGGTATCCCGGTGGCGATGGCGCGCAGGTTGCCCGCCCTGGGGAATGTGACGATCCCGGAGAACGAGATGTACATGCCCAGTTCCAGGCAGGCGTCCGCCAGTTCCTGGGTGCCGGTGAAGCAATGGATGACCCCGCCATGCCGGCGCACATCGGAGTCCTGAAGCAGGCGAAGAGTATCGGCCTCCGCCTCGCGGGTGTGCACCGACACCGGCAGGTTCAGCTCCGCCGCCACCCCCAGTTGACCTGCCAGCGCCTGGCGCTGCTGTTCCGGCGTGGAGTGGTTGTAGTGGTAGTCGAGGCCGATCTCGCCCACCGCCACCACCGCAGGGTCCTGCGCCTTTTCGCGCAGCGTTTCGGCCACCGCAGGCGACCACGAGGACGCCTCGTGCGGATGGATGCCCACTGCTGCGTGGATCTCCGCATGGGCGCGGGCCAGGCCGATGCAGGCGTCGGCCTCCTCGATGCGCGTGGTGAGGTCCAGCAACTGCACCACACCGGCGTCCAGCGCCTGCTGCACCACAGCCTCCCGGTCGTCCTCGAAGGACCCTGGAAGGCTCAGGTGTGCATGGCTATCGCTGTAGCCGGCCGCCATCAGCGGACGCGAGTGCCGGGCTCCACCGCCTCCTCGAACGTGGCCACGATGGGAACGCCGCCGCGGTCCGCCGCCAGGAGCATCCCCTGGGACTCCACGCCGCGCAGCTTGGCTGGTTTGAGGTTGACCACAACGATGATGTCCTTTCCCACCAGTTCCTCGGCGGAATACTGCTGGGCGACACCGGCCACGATCTGCCGGGTCTCGCCTCCGAGGTCCACCTCCACGCGCAACAGCTTGTCGGCTCCGGCAATTTTCTCGGCGGTCACCACGCGGGCCACCCGCAGGTCGATCTTCATGAAGTCATCGATACGGATCTTGCCGTCGTCGTCCTTGGCGGGCGCGGGCGGGCTGCTCTTGGTCGGGGCTTCCGGTTGCTCCACGGTCTTCTCCTCTTGATCAGCGAAGAAAGCTTTTTTGTCCACGCGCGGGAACAGCGCCTCGCCGAGCCGCACCTCGGTGCCCTCGGGCAGCAGATCCCAGTCGAGATCCGAAAATCGCAACTCGGCCGGATCGCCGCTACCCCCGAGGCTTTCCCATAGCTGGCGCGCCTTTTCAGGCATCACCGGCGACAGCGTCCGCGACAGCAATCCCAGGCCCTGCGCTGCATGGTAGAGCACCGCATCCAGGCGCGCTGCCCCTTCGGGGTCCGCCGCCAGCTTCCAGGGTTCCTGGCGCACCAGGAATTGGTTCAGATGGCGCACCACCTCCCACAACGCAGCCAGCCCCCGGTCGAACCGGTAGGCCTCGAAGTGTTCGCGGAACGAGCCGAGGCCCTGCAGTGCCGCCACGCGTAGCGCCACCACCTCAGCCCCGCCGTCGCCCGCGCCGGGGATCTTGCCGCCGCGGTACTTCTCCATCATGCTGAGCAACCGGTGCGCCAGGTTGCCCAGATCGTTGGCGAGGTCGGCGTTGAGGCGATCGATGAACGCCTCGTCGGAGTAGTTGGCGTCCGCCCCGAAGCTCATCTCGCGCATCAGGAAGTAGCGCAATGCGTCGGGCCCGAACGCTTCCAGCAGCGGACCGGGCGCCACCACGTTACCCGCCGATTTGGACATCTTGTTCCGGTCCTTGAGCCACCATCCATGGCCGAAGACGCACTGCGGCAGCGGCACCCCTGCCGACAGCAGGAACGCCGGCCAGTAGACTGCGTGGAACCGCAGGATGTCCTTGCCCACCAGGTGGAGCTGCGCAGGCCAGAACTCGTCGAACAGTGCTGCATCCTGGCCGTAGCCCAGGGCGGTGATGTAGTTGGACAACGCATCGAACCATACATAGATCACGTGGTCCGGGTCATCAGGGACCGGGAGGCCCCAGCGGAAGGTGGTCCTGGAGATGCTGAGATCCCTGAGACCGGATTCCACGAACGCTACGACCTCGTTGCGCCGCGTCTCCGGCCGGACGAACTCCGGGTTCTCCTTGTAATGCTGCAGCAAGGCGTCCTGATACTTGGACAGCCGGAAGAAGTAACTGGCCTCCTTGATCTTCTCCACCGGATGTCCCTGATCCGGGCACACGCCATCCTTGACCTGGGTCTCGGGGAAGGTGGCCTCGCATCCCGTGCAATAGAACCCGGCGTACTCCCCCAGATAGATGTCGTCCTTGTCCTTGATTGTGCGGTAGAGTAGTTCCACACCCGTCCGGTGCCGATCCTCGGTGGTCCGGATGAAGTCATCGTGGGTGATGTGCAGCTTCTTCCACAGTGCCTGGAAGCGGGCTGCGTTGCGGTCGCACAGTTCCTTCGGGGAGACACCCAGCTTGTCCGCCGCGCGTTCCAGCTTCTGCCCATGTTCGTCGGTGCCGGTGAGAAAGCGCACCTTGCGACCGGACAGCCGGTGGTAGCGCGCCATCACGTCGGCCACCACGGTACTGTAGACGTGGCCGATGTGCGGCTCGTCGTTGACGTAATAGATGGGTGTGGTGAGATAGACCCGGTCGCCGGCGCTCATGAAGGTTCTCCGTGCTCGCTGTTGTAGACCCGCAGGGCCTCCCTGCGGACCTCCTCCACGGTGACCCCGTGGCTCTGGGCGCAGCGGCGGCAGTCCTCGTACTCGGGGGAAATGCGGGCCGCCCCGTCGTCCAGCCGTGCGATCTTGAGAGAGACGCTGCCGAAGGCCGTCTCCACAGTCGCCTCCTCGCGCTCCAGCTCCCAGCGGAACGCCCGATGGTATCGCAAGCCGATGGTGGTCGTCTCGCGCAGCAGGAGACGGCACACCGGCTCCAGACGCTCGTCGGATGCCAGGGCGGTGAGCAGGATCCCCGGCCGGTTCTTCTTCATCTGAACCGGAGTGAAGAACACCTCCAGGGCTCCCTCCTCGAACAGGCCGTCCATGACGTGACCGAAGTCCTGCGGGTTCATGTCGTCGATGTTGGCCTGCACGACCAGGACCGAGGGCCTCGAGCCGGCCAACCCCCCGGCCTCACCCTGCACCACGCGCAGGACGTTGGGGGTCCCCGCGTGTTCCCGGCTGCCGGCGCCCAGCCCGGTGCGGAGGACCTTCATGCTCGGCAGGGCGCCGAACTCGTGCGCCACCGTGGTCAGGATGGCCGCGCCGGTGGGCGTGACCATCTCGGCCTCGACGGTGCCGGCGTACACCGGACAGCCGCGCAGGAGTTCCAGTGTGGCCGGGGCCGGGACCGGGAGGGTGCCATGCTCGCACTCCACGGTGCCCCAACCCGTGGGCAGGGCCGAGACGGTGATGCGCTGCGGCGACAGCCGGTGCAGGCAGAATGCTGCGGCCACCACGTCGGCGATGGAGTCCACGGCACCCACCTCGTGCAGGTGGACCTGCTCCACCTCGACGCCGTGCAACCGCGCCTCCGCCTGGCACAGGCGGTGAAACACCCGGCCGGCGGTCTGCACCACGCCGTCGGGGAGCCCGCTTTCCTCCAGCAGGGCCCGGATGTCGCCCAGGCTGCGGTGCGGCTGTTCGCCGGAGGCCTGTACGCGGAAATGAGTGGCGGCCATGCCGCCGCGGCATACGGCGTCAAAGGAGACGCTCAGGCCCGGCACCTGCATCCGGTCCAGCGCAGCGCGCACCTCTTCCGGCTCGACTCCCAGATCTACCAGCGCCCCGACGATCATGTCGCCGCTGGCCCCGGAGAAACAATCGAAATGCAGCACGGTCATGAGATCTCGTTCTCCATTTCCAGCAGGGGCACGATGCCCGTCCCGGGTGGGGGTGTCAAGGCGAACGGGCCGTGGGGTGGCCAGGGAAGCAAATGGGTGTCTCCGACGTTGCATGCAGAGATCCGGATGGTAGGGTTCTCGCTGGCGAAAATAAAACGAATACACAATCCTTCGAGGGTGGAGTGAAACACAGCGACCGTCACAAGCACGAGGAGTTCGAGCGGGTGGCGCTGGTACATCTTCACTCGCTGTATCACATGGCGCTGCGCTTGACGCGCAATGCCGCCGACGCTGAGGACCTGCTGCAGGACACCTATGTCCGGGCTTTTCGTTTCTTCCATCGTTACCAGCCAGGAACAAATGCCAAGGCCTGGTTGTTTAAGATCCTGCGGAATGGCTTCATCAACCGCTACCGCAAGGCGCAGAAGCGACCCGATGAGGTGGACTTCTCCAAGATCGAAGAGATCTTCGAGTCGTTGCTGGAGCCACGCCAGCGGGTGCGGGGGCCGGAGGAGGAGATCCTCGCGCGCTCGCTGGATGAGCCCATCGAGGACGCGCTGCGTGCGTTGCCCGAGGAATACCGTTCGGTGCTGTTGCTCGCGGTGGTGGAGGGATTCAGCTACCGCGAGATAGCCGCGACGCTGGACTGTCCCATGGGGACGGTCATGTCGCGGCTGCACCGGGCGCGCAAGCACATGAAGTCGCGCCTGTTGGACTATGCTCGTGACCGTGGCCTGGTGGATGACAGGCGTGTCCGGCAGGTGCGGACACCGGAGGTAGGATGACCTGTAGTGACGTCCGGAAATTGATGGGCCCGTTCCTCGACGGGGAACTGGCGGCGAGCGAGCAGCTTGCC
>CBDVAL010000152.1:0-8866 GCA_965371955.1 uncultured bacterium
CATCCGCAACCTGTCCGGTGTGTGGCAGATGCTGTTCCCGGGTCGTCTGACGCGTTTCATCGACTTTCCACAGACGTTCTCATCGGAGGTGGGCGGCCGGTTCTATCGCGGGCAGCTGGAGGAACTCATCGAAGCAGTGTCCTCCCTCACCGGTGTTGCTTACTCCGCCGAACGGTTGCAGGCCTCCATCCGTCTCTACGACGAGAACCGCTGGCTGGTGCGCACCCTGCACGAGACCCGGGCGCGCACGCCGGAGCGCGTCCCCACCTACGAGGCCTACCTGGTCCAGCGCGCCGGACATCTCCTGCCTGTGGAGGAGCACAACGACCTGCTGCGCGAGTATCTGGAGCTGGCCACGGAGCAGGAACGGCCGGTGCAGGACAACGCCCGGGTGGTGCTGGTGGGCGCCTTCTGCGAGCAGCCACCGCTGAATCTCATCCGCAGTCTGGAACTGGCCGGCTGCTACATCGTCGATGACGATTTCCTGCTGGGCAACCGCATCCTCACCGGCCGGGTGGAAGGGGATGGCGACCCGCTGGATTGCCTGGTGGAATCGTACCTCAAGCAGACCACCACCTGGTCCTCCCTCTACGACTCGGAGGGTCGCCGGGCCGCCGACCTGGTGGAGCGGGTGCGGCGCACCGAGGCGGACGGAGTGCTGCTGGCCGCGCCGAGCTTCTGCGACCCGGCCCTGCTCGACCGACCGGCCTATCAGAAGGCGCTGGAAGGGGCCGACATTCCCTACACGTCCTTCAAGTACGCCGAGAACACCGGCCAGCTCGGAGGCATCCGGGAACAGGTGGGGACGTTCGCCGAGTCCATCCGCCTGTGGGGCGAGGCCGCTCCACAACAGGGGAAAAGGAGGGCCAGCCGATGAGCGACGCCAAAGCGGAGATCCAGAAGGAGAGGAGCATGGTACTGCAGAAGCGCATGCTCGCCGAGCACTTCGAGCAGGTGACCGCCGCGCCGGAGACCGGGCGCAAGGTGGCGTACACGTTCGTGCCCGGCAACCTGACGGAGCTCATCCGGTCGTTCGGGATCCTGCCCGTCTACCCCGAGATCAACGCGCTGCAGAACGCCATGCGCAAGCGCTCCGACGACTTCATCGCAGCGGCCGAGCGTGCCGGGCACAGCGAGGACGTGTGCAGCTACGTGAAAGCTGACGTGGGCATGATGCTGGAGGGCAACATCGGCCCCACGGGCCAGAAGATCCCGGACCCGGATGTCCTCATCCTGAGCTACACCGGCTGCTTCGTGTTCATGAAATGGTTCGAGAATCTGCGTGCACTGTACGACTGCCCGGTGGTGATGCTGCACGTCCCCTATCAGGCGGACGGAGAGATCACCGATGACATGCGCGACTACG
This sequence comes from uncultured bacterium, assembly GCA_965371955.1. Taxonomy (GTDB): domain Bacteria; phylum Acidobacteriota; class Polarisedimenticolia; order CBDVAL01; family CBDVAL01; genus CBDVAL01. The sequence goes on from CBDVAL010000152.1 coordinate 1,367, forward strand.
TGGTGCGCCAGATCCGCGATGAGGTCATTCCCGTCCTGGAGAAGGTGTCCGGCGTTGCCTTCGATGAGGGACGGGTGCGGGAACGTCTGGAGCGCAGCGCCCGCGCTGAGGAGGGATTGGTGCAGGCGCTTACGTCGGCCAAGAACCGGCCCAGCCCCATCGACGCCTACTTCGGCGGCGTCTACTACGTGGGTCCCATCTTCACCGCGTTCCGCGGCAGCGAGGAGTGTGTGGAGTACTACGACAGCCTCAACGCGGAAATCGACGAGCGACTGCGCAAGGGCCTGGGGCCGGTGACGCCGGAGGGGCCCATGGAGGAGGAACGCTACCGGCTGGTGGTGGAAGGGCCGCCCAACTGGACCCACTTCCGGGAATTCTGGAAGATGTTCCACGACCAGGGAGCCGTGGTGGTGGCGTCCAGTTACACCAAGGTGGGCGGGTTCTACGACGCCGGCTTCCGGCACGATCCCTCCCGGCCGTTGGAGACGATGGCCGACTACTGCCTGGGTTGCTACACCAACCTGAGCCTGCCCATGCGCAAGGAACTGCTGGTGCGCTACATGGAGGAGTACGAGGCCGACGGTTTCCTGGTGCACTCGGTGAAGAGCTGCAACTCGTTCTCGGCGGGGCAGCTTCTGCTGATGCAGGCAATCGAGAAACGCACCGGCCGGCCCGGAGGCTTCATCGAGTCCGACCTGGTGGACTCGCGCTACTTCTCGGCAGCCAACATCAGGAACCGTCTGGAGAGCTACCTCCAGATGATCGAGCAGAGACGCTCCGTGGGGGCGCCGTCATGAGCGTGTATCTGGGCATCGATCTGGGATCTACCACCACCAAGGCGGTGATCCTGGACGAGGAGGAGAACATCCTGGGGCGCGGGATCACCAACACCCGCAGTGACTACCACGTGGCCACCTCGGTGGCAGAGAGCGAGGCCCGGATCAACGCCCGCTTCACCATCCTGCGGCGCCAGGGCGAGGAGGATGGTCTGGAGAGGGAGCTGTTGTCCGCCCTGAAGGACCAGTTCGAACTGACGTCGTTCCGCTTCCGGCTGCAGCGTCTGCGCTCTCTCGCCCTGGAGCATGCCGGGAACAAGGGGGGCGCATTCTCCGAGCGGCTGTGCGAGGCGCTGGAGGAGATCTTCGGCATCGCCGCCGATCTCACCAATGATGCTGACGCCTCCCGCCGGCGACGGCGGTCATTCTTCCGCGACCTGGTGGGCGCGCAGTTCATAGCCCTGGCCGAGTTCGAAGCGGGGAAGTTCGGCCTGGACTTCGAGGATCTCATGGGCGTGTTCGACGTGGTGATCCTCCAGGAGGAGAACACGATCCTGGACATCGACTTCCAGGAGAACATCCAGTCATGCCCGGTATACGCAGAGGCCGGCGACGACGAGACCGCCCTGTTGCGCCGGGCGGTGGAGGAGGCGGTGGCGGCGCCCCTGGACGTCCTGAACACGGTTGGCACCGGCTACGGCCGGCAGCGGCTGCCGTTCCGCAAGGATCAGATCCGCAGCGAGATCCTCTGCCACGGCCTGGGCGCGCACTACTTCTTCCCGGCAACGCGCACGGTGCTGGACATCGGTGGACAGGACACCAAGGCAATCCAGTTGGATGAGAACGGTATTGCCACCAACTTCCAGATGAACGACCGCTGTGCTGCCGGCTGTGGGCGCTATCTCGGCTATATCGCCGACGAGCTGAGCCTGTCGCTAGACGAGCTCGGCCCGCTGGCCCTCACCTCCACACGGCCTGTGTCGGTCTCCTCTACCTGCACCGTGTTCGCCGGCGCAGAGCTGCGCGAACGCCTGGAACTGGGGGAGAAGCGTGAGGACATCCTGGCCGGCCTGCACCGTGCCATCGTCCTGCGCGCCATGTCGCTGCTGGCGCGCTCCGGTGGTATCCGCGAGCAGTTCACGTTCACCGGTGGGGTGGCCAGGAACCCGGCGGCGGTGAAGGCGCTGGAAAACCTGGTGCAGGACAACTACGGCGAGGTCACGCTGAACAATCACACCGACTCCATCTACATGGGGGCGGTGGGGGCGGCGCTCTATGCCCGACGTGATCTGCCCTCCGAGGAACTTACTGTGGAAGAAACCCGATGACCGTGACAGCCGGAGTCGACGTGGGGGCCAGCGCCGTCAAGACGGCGGTGATGACCTTTGATGGCGCACAGCCGCGTACGCTGGCAGTGGTCACCGAACGCATTCGCAAGCGCGAGCTGCGCTCGGTGGTGGACGGCTGCTTCCAGCGCGCCTTGGGGAAGGCCGGGCTGGCGCCGGCCGACGTGGACTATGTGGCCTCCACCGGGGCCGGTGAGCTGGTGAAGTTCCGGCGTGGCCACTTCTACGGCATGACCTCGCACGCCCGCGGTGCCCTCTTCCTGGAGCCCGAGGCGCGCACGGTGCTGGACATCGGAGCCCTGCATGCCCGGGCCATCCGCATGGATGGGCGCGCCCGGGTGCTGGCGTACAAGATGACCGGCCAGTGTGCATCGGGCTCGGGGCAGTTCATCGAGAACATTGCCCGTTACCTGGGCGTCCCCCTCAGGGAGGCGGGGGACGTGGCCCTGCAGGCCACGCAGCCGGAGCAGCCGTCGGGGATCTGTGCCGTGCTGGCCGAGACGGACGTGATCAACATGGTGAGCCGTGGTATCCAGCCGGCGGACATTCTCAAGGGAATCCATCTCTCCGTGGCGCACCGCCTGGTCCGCCTGCTGGGGGCTGCCAAGGCGACTTCGCCTGTGCTGATCACCGGCGGGCTGGCGCAGAACAGGGGAATGGTGGAGGCGGTGCGCGAAAAGGCGCGGGAGAACAAGCTGTCGCTGGAATTCCGTGCCCACAAGCACTCCGTCCACGCCGGGGCGCTGGGCGCGGCGCTGTGGGCTGAGTGGAGGATGGAGCGCCTGGCATCGTAATTGCTTGACGGAATGGCCATGAAGACGATCATCGAGCCGTTTCGGATCAAGTCCGTCGAACCCCTGCGCATGACCACGGCGAGCGAGCGCAGGTTGAACCTGCGGCGCGCGCACTGGAACCTGTTTCGCGTCCCCGCGGAACAGATCCTCATCGACCTGCTCACCGACTCGGGCACCGGCGCCATGTCGTCGGAGCAATGGGCGGGGATCATGCGCGGCGATGAGTCGTACGCCGGCGCCACGTCATGGTTCCGCTTCCAGCGCCGGGTGCGCGAGATCACCGGCTTCCGGCATCTCATCCCCACGCACCAGGGGCGCGCGGCGGAGCGCATCCTGCTCTCGTGCCTGCAGGTGAACGGCAAGCTGGTGGTGAGCAACACGCACTTCGATACCACCCGGGCCAACGTGGAGGCGCTGGGCGGGAGGGCGATCGACATCCCCACCCCCGAGGCGTTGTGTCCGGCGGAGCCCCATCCTTTCAAGGGGAACATCGACCTCGACCGCCTGAAACCCTTACTGGCCGGTGAACAGGGCAAGGTGGCCTGCGTCATCCTCACCGTCACAAACAACTCCGGTGGCGGCCAGCCGGCCTCCATGGCCAACCTGCGCGCCGCCAGCGAGTTGTGCCGCGCGGCCGGCGTGCCGTTCTACCTGGACGCTTGCCGCTTCGCGGAGAACGCCTACTTCATCAAGCTGCGTGAGGAGGGCTATGGGGAACACAAGGTGGAGGCCATCGTGCGGGAGATGTTCTCGCTGGCCGACGGGGCCACGTTCAGTGCAAAAAAGGACGGTCTGGCCAACATCGGGGGCTTCCTCGGGTCCAACGAGGATCGCCTGGCGCGCCAGGAGGAGGAGCTGCTGATCCTCACCGAGGGCTTCCCCACCTATGGCGGCATGGCCGGCCGGGATCTGGAGGCCGTCGCGGTGGGCCTGCAGGAGGTGGTGGAGGAGGACTACCTGCGCTACCGCCTGGCTTCCACGCGCTATCTGGGGGAAGGACTGCTGCAGCACGGCATCCCCATCGTCCGCCCGCCGGGGGGTCATGCCATCTACATCGATGCGGGGAGCTTCCTGCCGAGTATCCCGGCCACGGAGTTCCCGGCCCAGTCGCTGGCGTGCGCGTTCTATGAAGAGGGTGGTATCCGTGGTGTGGAGATCGGAACGCTGATGTTCGGGGGCGTGGACCCCCATAGCGGCGAAGAGAGGACGGCACCGCTGGAGCTTCTCCGCTTGGCCATCCCGCGCCGCACCTACACCCAGAGCCACATGGACTACGTGGTAGAAGTGGCGGGACAGGTGGCCCGGCGGAAGGATTCGTTGCACGGCCTGCGCATCGTCGAACAATCCAACCATCTACGACACTTCACCGCCCGGCTCGAGCCCCTGTAGGCGCCGCCGGATCGGAGGAGGCATAGCGTGGAAGTCCGGAACAAGGCCACAAGCATCGACCTGTTCAGCCTGAAAACGCGCCCCATGCGGGCGTTCCACATGTCGTGGTTCGCCTTCTTCCTGTGCTTCTTCGCCTGGTTCGGTATCGCGCCGCTGATGGCGGTGGTGCGCGAGGAACTGAGCCTCACCAAGGCGCAGGTGGGCAACACCATCATCGCCTCGGTGGCCATCACCATCGTCGCGCGCCTGCTCATCGGCTGGCTGTGCGACCGCATCGGCCCGCGCCTGTGCTACACGTTCCTGCTGTTGTTCGGCTCCATCCCGGTGATGGGCATCGGCCTGGCCTCCGACTACACGAGCTTCCTGCTGTTCCGGCTGGGGATCGGCGTCATCGGTGCTTCCTTCGTCATCACCCAGTACCACACGTCGGTGATGTTCGCGCCCAACTGCGTCGGCACCGCCAACGCCACCTCCGCCGGCTGGGGCAATCTGGGCGGTGGCGTGACCCAGATGGTGATGCCGCTGGTGTTCGCCGGCTTCCTGGCCATGGGCTTCAGCGGTGCCATCGGCTGGCGGGGGGCCATGGTGTTGGCGGGCGCGGTCTGCTTCCTCACCGGCGTGGGGTACTTCTTCTTCACCACGGATCTCCCGGACGGCAACTTCAAGGAGCTCCGGGCCCGTGGGGAGCTGGTTTCCGTCGAGAAGACCAAGGGCTCCTTCGCCCTCGCCGCCCGGGATCCGCGGGTGTGGGCGCTGTTCTTCATCTACGCCGCCTGCTTCGGCATCGAGCTCACCATCAACAACATCGCCGCCCTCTACTACATGGATTACTTCAGCCTGGGCATCAAGACGGCGGGCCTGGTGGCCGGCCTGTTCGGCCTGATGAACATCTTCGCGCGCACCCTGGGCGGCTACATCAGCGACCGGTTCGTGGTGAACGGCGGGCTGCGCGGCCGCGTCCGCTGGCTGTTCATCGCCCTTGTGGCGGAGGGCGTGGCGCTGGTCTTCTTCTCGCAGATGACGGCGCTGGTGCTGGCCATCCCCATGATGATCGTCTTCAGCCTGTTCGTGCAGATGTCCGAGGGCGCCACCTACTCCGTGGTTCCGTTCATCAACAAGAAGGCCCTTGGGTCCGTGGCCGGTATCGTGGGCGCGGGCGGCAACATGGGGGCGGTGTTGGCGGGATTCCTGTTTCGTTCGGAGAGCCTGAGCTATCCACAGGCGCTGCTCATCCTGGGCTGTCTGGTGGCCGGTTGCTCGCTGTTCGCGTTCCTGGTGCGCTTCTCCGCGAAGGACGAGGAGGCCGCCGCGCAGGAGCATGCGGCGGCCATGGCGCGCCGGCGCGAGGTGCTGAAAGACCGTGTTCCCCTGCGGGATCTGGTCCCCGGCCTCAAGCATGTGCGGCCCATGGACGCGCTGCGCATCTACCTGGGTATCGCGCTGGTCATCAAGGGCATCTACTTCATCACCAACATGTCGGCGCTGGAGGCGACCCTGGGGGAGGGCATGGGCCATGGACAGACGATGATCGCATGGTCGGTGGTCTTCGCCCACATCGTCGGCGGGGCCAGCCTGTCGCTGGGCTTCGTCTCCCGGGTGGCGGCCGCCGCCAACGCCGTCATCCTCCTGGGCGCCGTCATCGTCCATCTGGCAGGGACGGCGGAGAGCAGCCTGCTGGGGTCGAACCTGAGCTTCCAGTTCACCCTGTTCGTCTTCTTCACCCTCCTGCTGCTCACCTGGCGTGGCTCCGGCCCGTTGTCGCTGGATCACCTGTTGCGCATTGACGCGGAGAAAGAGCCCGACCTGTTCCACGAGACTTGAGCGGGGTCGGAGCCAAGACCTATACCTCGTAATACCTCGCCTGGTTCCCTGCCGCGGGCTTGCACACACTCGGCGGGGTATAGGTCTTGGCTCCGACCCCGATCTACGACCCCGATCTACCGGAGTGCGGCAGAACACCCGGTTGTGGGTGCCCACGCACAGGCGGCCATTAGGCTGGGTTATTTGGCGCATGGACACCCGGGGTGGGCGATTTGCCCAGGGAGTGACCGGGTGTCCGGTCCCCGATTCTCCGCCGGGTTCGGATTCCTGCAGCGTCTCCCTGCGTTCGGTGCCCATTGTGAGAACCTGCCGCGGCCCGGCCGGGCGGCAGCGCGCTGGCACGCTTCTTTCAATAGGGCCACCTGTTAGGCACGTCATCCCGAGGGCAACCACATGAGACGACCCGCCATCTTCCGGTTCCTCAAGAGCGCATGGCTGCTGCCGCTCCTGCTGGGACTGCTCATGGGGACGGAGGCTCTCGCTCAGGACCGGGTGCAGGACTTCAAGCAGAACTGTACCAGCTGTCACACCATCGGCGGCGGCCGCCTCACCGGCCCCGACCTCCAGGACGTGACGCAGCGCAAGGACCGAGCGTGGCTGGCGCGTTTCATCGCCGATCCGGCAACCGTGCTGGCCAGCGGCGATGCCTACGCGCTGAAGCTGAAGAACGAGGCGCGCGGTGTGGTGATGCAGGCCGTTCCGGGAATGACCGTCGAGCGGGCCCTGAACCTCCTGGACCTCATCGAATCGGAGTCGGCGCTGGAGAGGTCACAGTTCGCCGGCCTGCAGCTCAGCGACCGGCCGTTCACGGTTGCCGACTTCGCCACAGGACGCGAGCTGTTCCTGGGCGCCCGGCGCCTGGACGCTGGGGGTCCGGCCTGCGTGTCCTGTCACTCGGTGAACGGCATCGGGGTGCTGGCCGGAGGAAAGCTCGGGCCGGACCTGAACGCCGTGTTCGAGCGCCTCAACGGGCGAAAAGGGCTGGCCACCTGGCTGTCCGCCCCGGCCACCCCCACCATGCAGGCCGTCTTCATGGATCAGCCTCTGGATTCGGAGGAGATCCTTCCATTGGTTGCCTACTTCAGTGAGCTTGCCCTGGCACCGCCGGAGACCGGGCAGGCGGCAACCTTGATCTTCATCCTGCTGGGGCTCACGGGCACCGCCGCGGCGCTGGTGCTGTTCGATATCACCTGGAGAAAGAGACTTCGCGCCGTGCGCCGGCCTCTGGTGCACAGGCTCTCGATGCAAGGGAAAGGGTAGCGGGCATGGGCAAGGGAAACAATCCGTGGATCAAGGACAGCGTGGGGGCCGACGCACGGGCGTGGGAGGAGTTCTACCGCAATCGCTGGCAGCACGACAAGATCGTGCGCAGCA
>CBDVAL010000153.1:0-8862 GCA_965371955.1 uncultured bacterium
AGCCAGCGAACGATCTCCCCGATGCTGTCGATGTTGCGCTCCACCACGGTGACAGTATGGGCCGTGGAGAAATGGATCCCCGTGGTGCGCCGCACCCGGTGGACCAGATCGACGAAGGACTGGCGCAGCAGGTGGAGATCGGATTCGCGCTGCAGGTCTGCCATGGGGAAGCCGGGCCGCCCGGCCTGCGTGATATCGATGTGGAGCGCCAGCTTGCGCAGCCCGCCGTCGCGGACCAGCCGCGCCAGATAGTCGGGATGGTCGAGCAGCACCTGGCCGTGCGTCATCAACATGGGCACCACGCCCACATCGGTCGCGTGACGTAGGATGGCCACGAGCTCGTCGGCGCGGCCGGCACGCCAGTAGGCATCCACCACATCCCCGCCCGTGATCTGGAGCCCGCCACCGGGGCCGATCATGCGCCGGTTGGCCTCCACTTGCGCCTTCATCTCCGCCAGCGACGGCATGGGGGCACTGTTGGCGTTACCCGGCAGGTAGCAGTGGGTGCAGCGGAAGGAACAGTAGGAGGGCCCGGCGATGTAGCCGCAGTGGACAAGATGCCTGCCGGCAACTTGACATTCGGTCTGTAGCTCTGCCGGCAGTCGGCGCCAGCGAGCCTGAAGCAAGGCCCGGGCTTCCCGGGGGATGGGATTCCTGAGAATCTCCAGCGTTTTCCTGATGGCTCGACCCTCCCGGCATCGACTTGATCCTACGCCGGCGACGGCAGACGGTTTCAGTGGGATCCGGCGGTTCTTGCGGAATAGGCCGCTACATCTTTGTCGTTGAACAGGAATGAGTTTACCATGGCCTGTCCGCTGAGATCCCTTCCCGCACGCATGTGCGCTGGAGAAAGAATGCGACTCGACTTGCTGCTTCTCGGTGTCAGCGCCGGCCTCGCGGCAGGCTCGTTGGTGTTCGCCAAGGACACACCGCCCTTCTCGCACCGGGACTGGAACAGCGTGCTGCAACAATTTGTCAACGAGGCGGGCCTCGTGGACTATGAGGGACTGGCCCGCGACCGCTCGGTCTTCGAACGCTACATCCGATCCATCGAAGCGACCAGCCCCGAATCTCATCCGGAAAAGTTTCCCGGCGGCAACGATCGCCTGGCCTACTACCTCAATGCATACAACGCGCAGGTCTTCAAGGGGGTACTGGCACGAGGCCCGGAGGACAGGAGCGTCTGGCGTGGGCTTATCTCCGGATACGGATTCTTCGTCCGCATGTCCATCGAGATCGGAGGACGGAGGACGAATCTCAAGGCGCTGGAGGACAAGGTGATCCGGGCGCAGTTTCGAGATCCCAGGGTCCACGCTGCTCTCAACTGCGCTTCACTGGGCTGTCCTCGGCTGCCGCGCCATTCCTTCGAACCATCGCAACTCGAGGAACAGCTGGATGCCGTCATGCGGGAGTTCGTGATCACCCCGCGCCACTGCATGCTGGATGACACGGCTCGGACGGTCACCTTGTCGCGGATCTTCGACTGGTTCTCCAAGGACTTTCTCGCCTACGAGCGCGATCAGGGGAACAGCGAACCCAGTCTCATCGACTACATCAATCGTTATCGACCCTCGGGTGCGCAGGTGCCGTGCACGTATTCGATAAGATTCTCCTCCTACGACAAGGGTATCAACAAGCAATAGCCGCGGGAGCCTACCCGGCGGTGGACAACTCCAGGCCAGGGAAGAAATAGCCGATCTCCGTGGCGGCGGTCTCCGGCGCGTCGGAGCCGTGGATGCAGTTGCGCTCGATGGAGGTGGCGAACGCCTTGCGGATGGTGCCGTCCTCGGACTTGGCCGGGTCGGTGGCGCCCATGATGTTGCGCAGGCGCGCGATGGCATCCTCGCGCTCCAGGACGATGGGCATGGCCGGCCCCGACGACATGAAGCGGCACAGTTCGCCGTAGAACGGCCGCTCCTTGTGGACAGCATAGAACCCGCCGGCCTCCTGCTCGCTCATGCGCACCAGCCTGGCGGCCACGATGCGGAAGCCCTCCTCCTCGAGACGGGCGAGGATCTTTCCGGCCACGCGCTGCTCCATGGCGTCCGGCTTGATGATGGTCAACGTGCGTTCCATATCTTTCCTCTTCGTATCGGCCGAAGATCCGGTCCGATATGGTTAACCCTTCAGAACCTTCTCCACGGTGGCCCCGATGTCTGCCGGGCTCTCGGCCACGATGATGCCCGCCTCGCGCAGCGCCGCGATCTTCCCCTCGGCCGTGCCGTGGCCGCCGGAGATGATGGCGCCGGCATGGCCCATGCGCTTGCCTGGAGGGGCGGTGCGCCCGGCGATGAAGGCGACAACAGGCGTCTCGGGATGCTCGCGGGCAAACGCCGCCGCCTTCTCCTCGGCGTCGCCGCCGATCTCGCCGATGAGCACCACCGCATCGGTGCCGTCGTCGGCCACGAACACCTCCAGCGCGTCGGTGAAGCTGGTGCCGATGATAGGGTCACCGCCGATGCCGATGCAGGTGGACTGGCCGATGCCGCGAGCGGTGAGCTGCGCCACGGCCTCATACGTCAGCGTTCCGCTGCGCGATACCACGCCCACCCTGCCCGGCTGGTGGATGTGCGCCGGCATGATGCCCATCTTGCACTGGCCGGGCGAGATGATGCCCGGACAGTTGGGGCCGATGAGACGGGTGGTGCCGCGTTCCTGCAACACGTCGTGCACGCGCATCATGTCCGACGTCGGGATGCCCTCGGTGATGCACACCACCAGCGGCATCTCCGCGTCCGCCGCCTCCAGGATGGCGTCGGCGGCGAACGGCGGCGGCACGAAGATCATCGAGGCATCGGCGCCGGTAGCCTCGCGCGCCGCCTGCACCGTGTTGAACACCGGAACCTGCTCGAACTTCTGGCCGCCCTTGCCGGGGGTCACCCCTGCCACCACCTTGGTACCGTAGTCCATGCACTGGCGCGCGTGGAATGAACCTTCCTTGCCGGTGATCCCCTGCACCAGGACCCTGGTCTCGCTGCCCACCAGAATGCTCATTGTCCACTTCCTCCGCTCAGCGCCACCACCTTGGCCGCAGCGTCACCCATTCCCGACGCCACGGTGAACGACATGCCGGAGGACTCCAGGATGCTGCGGCCCTCTTCCACGTTGGTCCCTTCCAGCCGCACCACCACCGGCACGCTCACCTTGGCCTTGCGGGCCGCGGCCACCACGCCCCGTGCCACCACGTCGCAGCGCACGATGCCACCGAAGATGTTGATGAGCACCGCCTTGACGGAAGGATCCTTCAGCAGGATCTGGAACGCGTTGGCCACCTGCTCCTCGCTGGCGCCACCACCCACGTCCAGGAAATTGGCCGGCTCGCTGCCGGCGAGCTTGATGATGTCCATGGTGGCCATCGCGAGACCGGCACCGTTGACCATGCAGCCCACGCTGCCGTCCAGCTTGATGTAGTTGAGGCCGAACCGCGACGCCTCCACTTCCAGCGGGTCCTCCTCGTCGAGATCCCGCAGGTCGCGGATATCCGCATGGCGATAGAGGGCGTTGTCGTCGAAGTCCATCTTGGCGTCCAGGGCCAGCACGTCTCCCCCCTTGGTGACGACCAGCGGGTTGATCTCCGCCAGGGACGCGTCGGTGGACTGGAACGCCTGGAACAGCCCGCTGAGCAGCTTGGCCATGGGCTTCACGTGCTCTGCGCCCATGCCCAGCCCGAAGGTCAGCTTGCGCACCAGATAGGCCGGGAAGCCGCCGCCGAACGGAACCTGCTCACGCAGGATCTTCTCAGGATGCCTGGCCGCCACTTCCTCGATCTCGGTGCCGCCCTCGGCACTGGCGATGACCGCCACCCGGGCGGTGGCGCGGTCCACCACCAGGCTGAGATAGAACTCGCGCTCCACCTCCAGGCCCTCCTCCACCAGCAGGCGGTGCACCTTCTTGCCCTCCGGCCCGGTCTGCGGCGTCACCAGGGTCATTCCCAGGATCTTGCGTGCGATCTCCTCGGCCTCGTCGGCGCTGCCAACCAGCTTGACGCCGCCGGCCTTGCCACGGCCGCCGGCGTGGATCTGGGCCTTGACCACCACCTTGCCGCCCAGCCGCTGGGCAATCTCCCGGGCCTCGGGCGGTGTGTGCGCCACTTCGCCGCGCGGCACCGGGACCCCGTGCGATCGCAGGACACTCTTGGCTTGGTATTCGTGGATCTTCACGATGTCTCCGTGGGATGGTCACCGCCGGCGAAGTGGTCGGCTCAGCTGATGGAGGGTTGCAAACGGCGCGTATTATAGCACCGGCGCGAGGGCAGTCAATCTGCAGGCGGTCTCATGGCGTTTTCCGGGCTTCCCTTGCCGTGGCATCCGGATTACCATGAGCGCCGGCCTCTCATGACGCGACCTTTCCCAGTCTCCCCCCTGCTTCTGCCGCGGGTCGTGATCCCGCTGCTGGCACTGGCCATGGCCCTGCCGGTGCAGGCGGCCGGCAGCCTGCAGAACGACCTGGACCGGATCCTGCGCCGCGGCACCCTGGCCGGCGGCGAGCTGGGCGCGGTGGTGCTGCGCCCGGGTGACCCGCGGCTTCTGTATCAGCGTGATGCGCGCAAGCCCATGGCGCCTGCCTCGAACATGAAGCTTCTCACCTCGCTGGCCGCCCTGAGCTTGCTGGGCCCGGAGACGCAGCTGGACACCGAGCTGCTGGCTGCGAACTCGCCGGGACCCGAGGGACTGATCCCGGGACCGCTCTGGGTACGCGGCGCAGGGGACCCGGCGCTGGTGGGCGAGGCCTGGTGGCTGATGGCACGTGAGCTGCGGCTGGCCGGAGTGCGCGAGGTTCGCGGCGGGTTGGTGGCGGATACGTCGTTGTTCGGCGGACCGGCGCGACCACGGGGCTGGCCCGCGACGGGCTGCGACCGACCGTACTGCGCGCCTTTCGACGCGCTCATGGCCAACTTCTCCAGCGTGGAGATCCGGGTGGCCGCGGCGGCCCGGCCCGGTGACGCGGTGCGCGTGGGGTTGTTCCCCCTGGATTGCGGCCTGCAGGTGGATAGCCAGGCGCGCACCACCGGCAGCGGCCGCTCCGACCTGCAGGTGTCGTTGGTGGAGGGGGGCGAGACCGGCCGGGTCGTGGTGCGTGGCACCCTCGGCGCCGGGCAGGAGGAGGTGCGCACCTACCGCCGGGTCCCGGGGGCAGCGCTCTATGCCCTGGGATGTCTGCGTGATGCGCTGCAGCGTGAGGGAGTGGCGGTAACGGGCAAGCTGCGCAGCGGCACGGTTCCGGCGGACGCGCGGCTCCTGGTGCGCCACCGCTCGCGGCCACTGCACGCACTGGTCGCGGACATGAACCACTACTCCAACAACGTCATGGCGGAGTCGTTGATCAAGCTGCTGTCCGCCGGCGACGAGACGCCGGGAACCACCACGGCTGGACTGCAGCGGCTGCTGGAGCACCTGGGCGAGCGCGGCGTGGACACGGCCGGCTGGTCGCTGGCCGACGGCTCCGGCCTGTCACGCGCAGGAAGAGTCACCGCGCTGGGCCTCGCAGGCGTGCTGCGCTCGGCGCTGAAGGACCCCGCGTTGGCGCCGGAAATGATCAGTTCTCTGGCCGTGGGTGGCGGCGTGGGAACCTTGTCGGACCGCTTGCTCACCTCAGGCCGCCGCGTACGTGCCAAGACCGGCACCATCTCCGGCGCGGTGTCGCTGGCCGGCTACGTCTATCCGGAGGGCCAGGGGCCACCGCTGGTCTTCGCCTTCCTGATCAACGGCCCGGCGGCCGACAGGCCTGCGGCACGCCAGGCGCTGGACCGCGCTGCCATGCGGTTACTGGAGGTCGGGCCTCCGGCCGTGAACCGCTCCCGGTGAAGGCGCCGGTCCTGCTGTTTCCCGGCGTGCGCTCGCCGGCGCCGCCGCGCTCACCGCTCTCCGATCCTCGACTCCATCAGCTTGCGTTGCTGGTGGCGTCGCTGTTCGTGATCTTCACCCGGTTGTGGGAGACCACGCTGGCCTCGTACGACGATGCCTTCTACGCCGAGAAGGCCAAGGAGATCCTGCTCACCGGCCAGTGGCTGGTGCCGCCGTGGGATTATCAGCCGAACTTCGACAACCCTCCGCTGTACATGTGGGCCACCGCCCTGCTGTTCAAACTCTTCGGCCCGACGGAGTTCGCGGCACGTCTGGTCTCTGCCGCTTCGGGCGTGGGCTGCATCCTGCTCACCTACCGCTTCGGCAGCCGGCTGTTCGGTCCCTGGGTGGGGTTGTTCTCCGGCGCGGCGCTCCTGACCACTCCGTACTTCATCAAGTACTCGCGCCACGCCATGCTGGACACGCTGCAGACCCTGCTGGTCACAGCCTCGCTCTACCTGTTGCTGCTGGGACTGCAACGCCAGCGCACCGGATGGATGGACCTGGGCGCCGGCGTGCTCATGGGGCTGGCCGTGCTCAACAAGAGCGTGCTCGGCTTTCTCCCGCTGACCATCTACGCCACGTATGTCCTGGCGGCGCGGATCCCGCCTCGCCGTGCTCTGCGGCCGGGCCTCTGGGCGACGATCCTGGCCGGGCTGGCCCTGCCCGGCGCCTGGTTCGCCGCGGTGGCGGCACGGCACGGCACGGCGTTCGTCCATCGACACCTGGGCCACGTGGTGTGGCAGCGCGCCGTGGCAGGCGACCCCGACCAGGTGATGGGATTGGCGTCACGTCTGGACTACTTCACCGGATTACTGAGCAACTTCCAGCCCTGGCTCCTGCTGGCGATCTACGGCGCCTGGCGGCTCTACCGGCGGGAGGAGGAGCCGCGCCGCGGTCTGGTGCCCGTCGCCTGGGCCGGCGCGGTGCTGGTGCTGCTGTCGTTGCCGATTGCGCATAAATCATGGTACGTGATGCCCGCCTACCCCGCACTGGCCCTGCTGGCCGGTGTGGGACTGGAGGGCCTGGCCGGCCGGCGGCGTGAGCTTGTGGCGGCCGTTCTGGGCGCGGTCGTGGGGGCCTACATCCTTGTCATCGGTCTCACGCCGGTGCCCGTGGGAAGAGATCGCAACCGGGATATGGCGGAGCTCGCGCAGGCCATCCATGCAACGGTACCCCGCGGGGAGACGGTAACCAGCTTCGACCTCCTGCCGCACTGGCGCTACGCTTCACCCATGTATTTCTACGGCGACCGCCTGCTGAGCACCCCGGTGACCGAGTGGCAGGAGATGACCAGGATCCTGCGCGAGGACCACGGAGCCATCCTCACGCATCAAGCTATCCTGGAGCGCCTGACCGCCATCGGCCTGCAGCTCGACGTGCTGGCATCTTCCGGCGATCTGGTCCTGCTCGCCCCTGGTGGCCCGGGTCAGTTGGGGTTGCAGGGAACCGAGGCAAGTGGCCGCGGCAAACCGACGGAGTCCACGCCGTAGTCACTCTCACGACAGCCACTATCGGCTGCCACGAGAAAATAGACGTCTCCGGCCGGCATGGTGAGGATCACCGAATTGCTGGTCTCGCCACACGACTCACCTCCCTGCAGAAGCGCATCCGTGAACGGCTCGTGCGAGTAGAACGTCCCCAGCGCACCGGCGTAAATATTGTAGGCCGCGGCGCCGGACACCGCTTCCCAGCTCAGCTGCAAGCCCGCACCGGCGTGCTCCACCAGAAGGGGCGTGGTGGCGCCAGCGCCATCGGGGACCGGCGCAGGCGCAGGCGCGCACGCCACGCAGGTCCGTGGATCGCACGTCACCTCGTCCACCGTCAGCGAGATGTCGTCCACGTCCCACCCCGCTGCCATGTTGGGCCCCACCCAGTTGGCTGCACTATCGAAGCGCAAGCGAACCGCGACCGTGGCGGCTCGATCAGTCTGGAAGCCGGAGAGATCGTACGGTCCTGCCGGCGACATGCCGGTCGGAGCCTGGCCGTCGATCCAAGTCTGGAGCGTGTCGAAGACCCCGTCGCCATCGTGATCGAACCCCACGCTGACGGAGTCGAAGAGAGCGCCGTTGTTGTAGCCGTCAAAGGCGTGCTGGAAGCTCAGGGAGACCAGTCGGTCACCGGATGCCAGTGGGTAGCGGAAAAGGAGATCATGCTGCGATGCATCACGGACGATCCCGGAACAGTCCGTCTGCCCCATGTGCCAGGATGTGGGCAAGCTGGTGGTGTTGCATCCCCGCAAGCTCCACTCGCCATCGGCCGAGAAGCTCTGATCCGCGTCTGCTGTATCCAGATTCGGATTGGTGGCCAGTCCCTCACCGTCCAGGAGCATCGTCACCGTGCTCTGCCAGTTTTGTGCGGCATCGCTCACTTCCACGGCGAGTTCGACGGTCTCGCCGCAGAAGTCCGTCATCGAGTCATCCAGCGTCAGTTGCCAACCGGCCTGGCTCGCCCCTCCGGGCATCACATCGGCGATGGCCTGCGGCAGAATGGGCGTGATCCCCACCACCGCGCCTGCGGGAGCCGAGGCGACACTGACGGAGGCATCCAGCCCCGCCGCGTCGCTGCATCCGAGGTTCTGCAGCTCCAGCATGATGTCCACGGTCTCGCCACGGTCCAAGAACCCGTCCCCGTCACAGCCACCGTTGACGGACGTGAGGGCCCCCACCAGGCGCGGAGGGCCGGGGGTGATGGCGGCATTGCGCAGTACCAGCGCGAAGTCCTGATCGGTGGTGTCGGCGTTGCCGGGAACGCCATCGCCGTTCAGCGCCTGCGCCACGACCTTCACCTCCATGGGGTCGCAGGTCACCGTCCCGGGCGCCAGGTGTACTCCTTCCACGTTGTTGAGGGAGTCCACGTTGGCGGAAGTCGTGGAGAAGCCGTCCACCAGATTGTTCCCTCTCCAGGTGCTGGGACCCTGGGTCAGTTGGAGGTTCAGATCGTTGACGAGACAAGGATCGCAGTCGATGGAACCCGGAGCATCGGTCCACACCAGAGTGACCTTCAGCAGCCGGTCGGT
>CBDVAL010000154.1:0-8837 GCA_965371955.1 uncultured bacterium
CGACTCATCGGTGAAAGTCGGAGGGCTGCCGCCGGCGTTCATGAACAGCTTCGATGTGTCAGTGGCGGCGAGCCCCCCGCTAAACCCGTTGGTCGCGGCCAGATCCAGAAGCGTGTCGTTGTCCGCATCCAGAAACGTGGTGCCCCACCCCCATCCCGTATTGGCAACGCCGGCGGCCATGGCGATCTCGAAGAACTGCGTGATGTCGTCCAACGTGTCGTTGCGGTAGAGGACGTTGCGCCGGCCGGTCTCGTTCGTGATGTTGGTGATGTAGACATCCGGGTCGCCGTCGTTGTCGTGATCGCCG
Source organism: uncultured bacterium (assembly GCA_965371955.1). GTDB lineage: Bacteria > Acidobacteriota > Polarisedimenticolia > CBDVAL01 > CBDVAL01 > CBDVAL01. The sequence continues at coordinate 308 of CBDVAL010000154.1, forward strand.
AGCGTCAGGCCCATGTCATTCCACGCATTGGCGGCGCCGGATGGCACCGCGTCGTCCTGGAACGTCTGGTCACCGCGATTCATCCAGAGGCGGTTCTCGGCGAAGTCGACGGCGAAGTAGATGTCGAGGAGTCCATCGCCGTCGAAGTCGTACATGACCGGTTGCCAGTGACCCCCGGGGCTGGCGCCAATCCCGCACGGCCGGCTGATCTCGGTGAACGTGCCATCTCCGTCGTTGAGGAAGAGCCGGGCGCGGTCGCCCCAGAGGCTCACCACCAGATCCAGGTAGCCGTCGTTGTTGATGTCTCCAGCCGCCATGCCCCCGCGATGCACCTCGGGGGAGACCACCAGATCCTCGCCGATGCCGGCGGCGGCGGTGGTCTCCACGAAGACCGCGTCGCTGACCTGACGGTACAGGGTGATTGCCTGCCCGTCGAGACATGCCGGGTCGGGATCCTGGAAGCAATCGGTCGCCACGATCAGGTCGAGGCGATGATCGGCGTCGTAGTCGAACCACAAAGCGACCCGGCCGCTTTCCATGGAGGCGAGACCCGCCGCAGCAGCGATCTCCTCGAAGTGGCCGTCGCCCAGGTTCCGGTAAAGCTGGTGAGGCGAACCCCTGTTGGTGGGAGCAAAGAGATCGATGTCGCCGTCGTCGTCGAAGTCGGCCAGCGCGATGCCGCCGCCCATCCCGGGGACCATGGCGTACGGCTGGATGCCCCGGACATGGCTGACCTCCACGTACACGACCTGCGCCATCGCCGTGGTGGGCAGGGCGACGAGGATCACCGTCAAGACTCGGAACGCTGTCTTTGCCATGGTTGAGTCGTCGAGAGAGAACGAGCCTTGCCTCCTCGCCGGGGCCCGATCGCTCGTGCATTCTTTTTACGCCGTTCGGACCGAGACGTCAAGGGCTTGCCCTTGTGAAGGGCTTTCAGGGGCTTCTACCCGTTCTCGACGTGGCTGCGGACCTCGCCGAGGATGTCCTCGCCGTAGCTTGAGCCCCGGGCCGGCCCGATGCCGGGAACCGCCAGCAGTTCCTCCAGGTTGCGCGGGCGCATGGAGGCGATGAACTGCAGCGTCTTGTCGGAGAACACCCGGTACGCCGGAACGCCGTCGCGGGCGGCGCGGGCGCGGCGCCAGCGGCGCAGCGACTCGGCCAGGCCGGGATCCGCCGAGGTCTCCGCCGCCGGTGACGACGAGGCCGCGGGACGGGCGGCGGGCACCCGGGTCACGCGGGCCGCACGGGTGGGCAGGGACTCCGGCCATGCCAGCGACACTTCCGCACCCGGATCGCGCATCACGCGCGTGCCCTTCTCGGTGAGTGACAGCACCGCGCCTCCCGGCATTCCGCTGCCCTCGATGAGCCGCCGGTGCAGCAGCCCGGCCTCTGCCAGCTCCTCCAGCAAGTCCGAGACTCCCTTGGCGGGCAGCCCCTTCAACTTGCCGAACGTCGGGATGCGATCCAGGCCGAACTCAACCACGGGTTTGGCCCGCGACCCGGTGAGCACCTTGGCCAGCCGGCCGCGGCCGAAACGATCGTTGAGACGCGCCACCACGGACAGCGCGATGCGCACCACCTTGCGCTCGTCCTCGTCCAGGTCGCGCGACGGCTTGCGATGCCACCCCAGGCACACATCGCAGTGATCGCATTGCGGCGCCGCCGACTCGCCTGTGAAGTAGCCGATGAGGATCTGCCGGCGGCATTGCTGCGAGCGCGCGTAGCGCACCATGGTGCCCAGCCGCTCGCGGTCCCGTGCCGCCTTGAGCTGCAGTGCCGTCCAGTCCACGGGCAGATCCGGCACGGCGACATCCGCCGCCGGATGCGACCCGTCGGGACGACGCTCCAGCGCACCGCAACGCTCCAGGATCCCCACGGCCGTGGACACGGCCATCTGGTTGTGGTCCGGCGAAGCGGCCGGCAGACCCTCCTGCAGTCGCCGGAACACCTCCTCGACCATCTCCCGCGCTGGGTTGGCCCCGTCCTGGAAGAACTCCTGGATGCGGATATCCGGGAACTGGAACAGCAAGCAACAGTCCGCCGGCTCGCCGTCTCGTCCGGCGCGCCCCGCCTCCTGGTAGTACGCCTCCAGGCTTCCCGGCAGGTCGTAATGCAGCACGAAGCGGATGTCCGGCTTGTCCACCCCCATGCCGAAGGCATTGGTGGCCGCCATCACCGGCACTCGCCCGGCCATGAACTCATCCTGCGCCTTCTCGCGCTCGCCATCGGAGAACCCGGCGTGGTAGGCAGCCACGTCATGGCCACGCCCGCGCAGGTAGCCGGTGATCTCCTCCACGTTCTTGCGTGTGGCCGCGTAGACGATCCCCGACCCGCCAGTCTGCACCACCGCCGCCTCCACCGCGGCCAGCTTGTCCGCCGTTCCGGAGACCGCTCGCACCGACAGCGTCAGGTTGGGTCGCTCGAATCCCGCCACGAACACCGCCGGCTCCGACAGCCGGAGCTCCTGGAGGATCCCGTCGCGCACGGCGGGCGTCGCGGTGGCGGTGAGTGCAATGGTGGGTGGCGACCCCAGGGCCGCCCGCAGCTCCCCCAGCCGCAGGTAGTCCGGCCGGAAGTCGTGCCCCCATTGCGAGATGCAATGCGCCTCGTCCACAGCCAGGCGCGACACTCCCATCTCCGCCGCCGCCCGCCGGAAAGCGGCACTTCGCATGCGCTCCGGCGCCACGAATACCAGGCGGTATTCCCCCTTGAGACACGCGCTCAGCCGGCGCGACCGCTCCGCGGAGGAAAGCGTGGAATTGAGGTACGTGGCCGGTAGCCCGCGCGACACCAGGTCATCCACCTGGTCCTTCATCAGCGCGATGAGCGGGCTGACCACCAGCGTCACGCCGTCCAGCAGCAAGGCGGGCAGTTGATAGCAAAGGGACTTCCCGCTACCGGTGGGCATCACCGCCAGCACATCCTTGCCCGCCAGGACGGCCTCCACCACCGGCCTCTGCCCTTCCCGAAAGGCGCGATGGCCGAAGTGCTCCTGCAGTGATTGTTCCAGGTCCGGGGATTCAAGTGCTTGCATGGCGAGACCGGGCGGACAGTTGAGCGAGGGTCCACCCAGCTTACCCGCAGACATGCCGCCGGTCAAGACAGCAGGGGCAGCCGGTCAGTCCTCCTTCATCTGGTTCAGCCGGAACTTCGCCATCCGGTCGTCCGGATCGAGCTTCAGCGCGTTCTCGTAGTGCGCCTTCGCCGCGGCGAGGTTCCCGGCCGCGCGCTCGATCTCCCCGAGCACCGTCTCCATGTGGGAGGACTCGCCATGGGTCTCCGCATGCAGCTTGATGAGCGCCCGGGCATCCTCGGGCTTGCCCGCCTGCGCCCACTTGCCGGCGAGGTCATCCATGGTGTACAGCCCGAAGTCGAAGCTGTCGCGGCCGTAGTAGCGCTCGTGAAGCTCGCGGTACTTGGCCAGCGTGGCATCGACGCCTTCCGCCTCGTAGATCGCCTCCAGGATGTCGATGAGCGACTGCGGGCGCTCCTGGCCATGGTGGCAGGTGCGGCAGCCCACCTGTACTTTCGGGTCATTGCCGGTCTTGATCGGGGCGATGTACTTGCCGTTGATGTCGGCAAGCATCTTCATCATCTCCCGCGCCACCACCTTTTCCTTCTTCTCATCGCTGACGAAGTCGTAGCCGTCCAGCGACGGCCCCGGCTCTCCCACGTGGCAGTGGTGGCAGCGAAAGCCCAACGCGCCCGCGAACCCTCGCATGACGTCGATGAGCTCGCGCTGGGGGATGTCCTCGGGAAGGACCTTCAGGTTCTCGAACTTCTCGGGGATCTGCGCGGCCACCGCACCGATGGATAGGACGAGAACCACAGCAGCCGCGAGAGCCTTCCTGGTCAGAGCGCGTGCAAGACGGATCCACATTGAACTCACCTCCCTGTGGAAGGAGCATAGCCCATCGGGCATGCAGGCAGGTAGAGGCACAGTCCGGAAATTGTCAGGAAATCGTCAGGATTGCCCGGATGACCTGTGCCCACGATCCGGAAAGCGCTAGAATCCTCTCATGCGAGGAACTTCCGCCGACCCGCGGGCGCGCCGCTCCATCCTGGTGGTGGTGCTGCTGCTGGTGAGCCTGGGGCTCATGGGCGTGCTGACCTGGGCAGCCTACGATGTCGCCCGCGCACAACGCGCCACCGTCGAGGCCGTGCTGCAGGACTACGCGTCTCTTGCCGGCGCGGAGTTCGTTCGCCGCGCCGCGGCGGAGGTGGGCTACTACGGCCATTACACGCTCCTGAATGCGCTGAAGGTAAGAGCGGACCTGCCCGCCCGCGGGGATCTGGCCGCCGGCCCCGACGACCAGGTCGTCCGTGCGCTGTCCCTGGCGTCGTACCTGTTCCGCGTCCCCCTCGAGGGTGGCCCGGCCGAGATCCTCGGCAGCCCCGTCGACGAGGACGTGCGGCGCTGGCTGGAGCAGGCCGTGAGCGACCATGCCGCTGCGCTGCGCCGGTCCGAGCAGCCCTTCCTGTTCGCCCGGGGCGTGGTGAAGGGCGTCGAGCATCGCATCGCCTTCATCCGCTCGGAAGCCGCCGGTGAACCCTTTGTGATGGGGTTCGAGGTGGACATGGCTGCGCTGGAGGAATGGTTCGACGCCGCGTTCCGGCGCGGCCCGTTGCTACCCGGTTCCCTGGGCGACGGTGATCTGGGCAACGAGGTGCTGTTCCTGAGCGTGGTGGACCCTGCAGGTGCGGAGATCTTCCATGGCGGCGGCCGCTATGCCTCACCGCTCATCGCCGAGGTCCCTTTCGGCGACACCTACAGCGGCATCTTCCGAGGCATGACCGTGCGCGCGTCCATCGACCCGGCCTCCGCCTCGCAACTGGTTATCGGTGGCCTGCCGTACTCCCGGTTGCCGCTGCTCGTTCTTCTGCTGTTGCTCACCGCGGGCTTCGTGGTGGCCGCCATCCTGCAGTTGCGGCGGGAGCAGGCGCTGGCGACGCTGCGCTCCGAGTTCGTGGCCCGGGTCTCTCATGAGTTGCGCACACCGCTGACACAGATCCGCATGTTCGCCGAGACGCTGCTTCTCGGCCGGGTTCGCAGCGACGTCGAGCGTCAGCGCTCGCTGGAGATCATCAACCAGGAATCCCAGCGCCTGGGACACCTGGTGGAGAATATCCTGCAGCTGTCGCGCTCCGAGCGCGGCGCCGTGAAGCTGGCGTTGCGGCCACAGCCGCTGGCCCCGGTGGTGCGCGGCGTTCTGGAGAGCTTCCGGCCGCTGGCACGGCGCCGTGATGTGCAGCTGGCGGCCGACCTGGACGAGGACTCCATGGCCGCCGTGGATGAGGATGCGGTGCGCCAGATCTGCCTGAACCTGCTGGACAACGCCGTGAAGTACGGCCCCACCGGCCAGACCGTGCGCGTCTCTCTGCAGGCGGACGACGCCGATGTGGTCCTGCGCGTGGAGGACCAGGGACCGGGCATCCCTCCCGGCGAGCGCGAGGTCATCTGGAAACGCTTTCGGCGGCTGGAACGTGACCGCAAGACCGCCGTCGCCGGGACGGGCATCGGCCTGTCGGTGGTTCGCGACCTGGTGACCCGCCAGGGCGGGGTGGTGCTGGTGGACGACAGCGACGGCTGTGGCGCCCGCTTCGAGGTCCGCTTCCCCACCGTGGGTGCTCTCACGCCGGCGAACGACACCAGACTTTCCGGCCGGGCCTCCAGACTCGCCGAGGGTGACTCGTGAAGCGCATCCTGGTGGTGGAGGACAACGCCGATCTTGCGTTCGGGCTGAAGAACAACCTGGAGATCGAGGGTTACGCCGTGGAGATCGGCCGGGACGGCCGGGAAGGGCTGGAGAAGGTGCGTTCATGGCGCCCGGACCTGGTGGTGCTGGACCTCATGCTCCCGGAGGTGGACGGCTTTCGCGTCCTCAAGACACTGCGCGACGACGGCGTGCAGGTGCCCATCCTGATTCTCACCGCTCGCGGGGAGGAGGCTGACAAGGTGCGTGGGCTGCGCCTGGGCGCCGACGACTACGTCACCAAGCCCTTCGGCGTCCTGGAACTCCTGGCCCGGGTGGAGGTACTGCTGCGCCGGCATGGGGTGGCCGAGGAATCGGTGGAGGGCGGCGTGCAGCGCTTCGGTGACGTGGAGGTGGATGCGTCGCGGCGCATGGTGCTGCGCGGCGGGGAGCCGGTGGATCTGTCGCCCAAGGAGTTCGACCTGTTGCTGGCGCTGCTGCGCCGGCGTGGCGCCGTCATCTCCCGCGTGGATCTGCTGCAGGAGGTGTGGGGCTACTCGGCTTCCGTGGTCTCGCGTACCGTCGACACCCACATCGGCGAGCTGCGCCGCAAGCTCGAGGCGGATCCATCCTCCCCACGGCACATCCTCACAGCCCGCAAGGCCGGGTATCGCCTCGAGAGCTAAGAAGGGGCGGCCCCCTTGCAGAGGCCGCCCCCGTTTCCTCACTTCAGACGAATCAGTCCTGCGGACGTTGCGCCACGTCGCGCGGCAGCATGTTGCGGCGCAGGAACATCTCGTCCACCGGCACCACGGCAACGTTGGCCGCCAGGATGGACAGCGGGTAGCGCTCGATCTCCTTGTCCTCCTCCAGGATCTCGCCGGGCTTCTCGACCTCGCCGTAGTCCATGGGGCTGGGCTTGTCGGAAACCAGGGCCTCCTTCATGGCCTCGCCGTCCGCGGTCACCATGGCGATGACCATGTTGTCCGCCTGGATGTACTTCTTGATGGCGGCATTGACCTGCTTCAGCGTGACCTTGTCCATCATCTCGCGGAAGCGGGCAAGGTGCCCCTCGTCGATGCCGTAGAAGCGGTCATCGATGGCGTAGCCCAGGCGCTGGGACGTGGTGGTGGCGAACTGGTAGACGTACTTCTTGAGGAATGCGCGCTGGGTCTCGAACTGCTCCTTGGTGAGGCCGTTCTCCGCCAGCGCCTGCACCTCGCGCAGCGCAGCGCGCAGCGCGAACACCGCCTGCTGGTCGGGAACCGGGCGAATCCACACCTCGAACAGCTGCTGCCGGCGTCCCACGCCGGTGGGCGGCATGCTGCGGCGGCCACCCTGCGGGAACGCCTCGATGTAGGCGTAGTCGCCGTAGTTCATGCCGCGCGCCTCGCGGATGACCTGGTAGAGGTGGCTGACGCTGTTGCGATGCTCACCCAGCCAGGAACTGGCGACCCACAGCGCGTAGAACTCCTCCGAGCCCCGATGCACGTCGATGGGGTAGCCCATGCTGATGGCGGTGGACTCGCCGGGCTTCTCCACGATGACCACCTGGCGGCCGGCGATGCTGGCGGGCTCCGGAGCCGCCGTGGGAAGGGGCGTGCCCTCGTGCAGGCGCTGCAGATCCGACGTCAGCCTGGCCTGTAGGTTCTCATCGTAGGCGCCGCCCAGACCCACCGTCACGCTCTCCCGGGTGTAGTGGTCGGCGTAGAACTTCTTGACGTCGTCCAGGGTGATGGCGTTGAGACCCTCCACCGTGCCCAGGTCCAGGTGGGCGTAGGGCGTGCCCTGGAACACCTGGCCGAACAGGATGGCCTTGCCCAGCTCCTCGTCGGAGGAGTAGCGCAGCTGCTTCTCCAGCGTGTCGATGGCCACGCTCTTCAGGCGGTCGAAATCCTCCTCGCGGAAGCCGGGCGTGAGCACCGCATCCATGAGCAGCGGGTAGAACGACCCGGCGACATCGCGGTGAGCCCGGCCGGTGACCACGGTCATCTCCTTGTCCACGGAGACACCGTAGGATGCCGACAGCGGGAACAAGTCCTCCAGGATGGCGTCGTAGGGACGGTCCTTGGTACCGCCCTCGCTGATCAGGGAGGCGGTGAGGGCGGCAAGACCCTCCTTGCCCTCGGGGTCATCCTGGCTGCCGGTCTCGAACCACAGCTTGATGGCGACGTTGGGATCTCCGGCCACCGGCATCAGCACCGGCTTCTTGGCCAGCTTCGGCTCGGTGATCTCCATGCCCTCGGAGTGCAACACCGAGACCGTGCTGCGCGGGCGCGTCAGGTAGAAGTTGGCGGCGCGCTGAATGTCCTCCGGCGTCACCTTCTCGTAGGTGCTCCACAGCTCATCCACGATGAACATGTCGCCGGTGAGGGCGATGAAGCGGTAGAGGCTCTGCGCGGTGCGCTGCGGCGTGGACAGCCCGGAGAGGAAGTCATACTTGAGGTTGGACCGGACGGCGTCCAGGCGGGCCTGGTCCACCGGCTTCGACTGCATCTCGGAAATGGTGCTCCAGATCTCGTTCTCGATTCCCGTCACATCCGACGGGTCCTTCACCATGCTGAAGACGCTCCACAAACCCGGATCACGGTTGTAGCCGAAGTCCGCGCCCAGGAACTGCACGCGCTGCTCGTCCAGCACCAGCTTCTTGTAGAGGGCCGAGGTCTCGCCGAAGGCCAGCGGCTCGATGAGGGTGGCGGCTGCCATCATGACATCGTCGCCCTTGAGCCGGTCGCCCTTGAAGTTCACCGCCAGAATGGGAAGCGTGCGGCCCTCGAACGGCACCTTCAGGCGGCGCTGTGCGGTCTGCTCCGGCTCGGTGGGAACTTTCGGGGCCT
>CBDVAL010000155.1:0-8496 GCA_965371955.1 uncultured bacterium
GTTAGCTTGGTAGCGGGGGCGGGATTTGAACCCGCGACCTTTGGGTTATGAGCCCAACGAGCTACCAGACTGCTCCACCCCGCGCCAATTGCGGGGCAGACGATACCACCGCGCCCCGGAGGAAGTCAAGGAATGCTGGAAGCCTTGCCGGGCGCGGCATCCGGGCGAATCTCACCCTCCAGAAGGAGGTAGATCACCTCCCCCTGCTTGGCCATCCCGAGCTGCTCGCGTGCCAGGCGTTCGATGGTCCGGTGATCACTCTGGAGCGCGCGGACCATGGCCATCTCCCTTGCCAGCTCGCCATGCAGCGCGGCGACATCGGACTCCAGATGCAGGGCCTGGGTGCGCAGGCGCAAGAACTCCACCATGCCGCGGCCGCCGAACACGGAGCGCACACCCACCGAGATGAACAGCGCAAACACCAGGAGGAACAGGAAGCGGGCCCCACCACTCCAGCGCTCCAGCGGAGGCAGGAGAGGGATACGAACGGCGACTCGCGCTCGCTTGCTCAACGCAGGGTTTCCCTCACCGCGGCCGGAAGCACATCCAGGCCGCGGAACAGTGCCGACTCCCCCAGCTCCTCCTCGATACGCAGCAACTGGTTGTACTTGGCCACGCGCTCGGAGCGTGCCGGCGCCCCGGTCTTGATCTGTCCGACGTTGAGCCCCACCGCCAGGTCGGAGATACAGGTGTCCTCGGTCTCACCGGACCGATGCGAGACCACCGCGGTGTAGTCGGCGCGGGCGGCATCACCCATGGTCTCCAGCGTCTCGGTGAGCGTGCCGATCTGGTTGAGCTTGATCAGGATCGAGTTGGCCACTCCCTCCTTCACTCCCCGGGCCAGCAGCGCCGGGTTGGTGACGAAAATATCGTCGCCCACCAGCTGCGTGCGGTTGCCCAGGGCGTCGGTGAGCGTCTTCCAACCGGCCCAGTCGTTCTCGTCCAGGCCGTCCTCGATGGATACGATGGGATACTGCTCCACCAGGTCCTGGTAGTAGCGCACCATCTGGTCGGAGTCCTTCTCCGGGTTCTCCTCGGCCTCCAGGACGTACTTGCCGTCGCGGTAGAACGACGAAGCGGCGGAGTCCAGCGCCAGGAAGATATCCTTGCCCGCCCTGTAGCCGGCCTTCTCCACCGCCTCCAGGATCACCTCGATGGCTTCGGCATTGGAGCGCAGGTTCGGTGCAAAACCACCCTCATCGCCCACACTGGTGGTGAGCTTGCGGCCGAGGAGGACCTTCTTGAGGACGTGATAGGTCTCCACGCCGAAGCGCAGGGCGTCCGAGAACGTCTCGGCACCCGCCGGATAGAGCATGAACTCCTGGATGTCCACGTTGTTGTCGGCGTGGGCGCCACCGTTGAGAACGTTCAGCATGGGCACCGGCAGCTCGCGCGAGCCGGCGCCTCCCAGGTAACGGTACAGGGGAAGGCCCACCAGTTGCGCCGCCGCACGGGCCACCGCCAGGGAGACGCCCAGCATGGCGTTGGCCCCCAGACGGCTCTTGTCGTCCGTGCCGTCCAGTTCCACCAGGGTGGCGTCGATGTGCTGCTGATCCAATGCGTCCAGGCCCAGCAGTGCCTGCCCCACGCTGCCGTTGACGTTCTGCACCGCGGTGAGCACGCCCTTGCCGCCGTAGCGCGACGCATCCCCGTCGCGCAGCTCCACCGCTTCATGCTCGCCGGTGGACGCCCCGGATGGCACCGCCGCCCGGCCCATCTCGCCGGAGGCCAGCTGCACCTCCACTTCCACCGTCGGGTTGCCGCGGGAGTCCAGGATCTCCCGGGCGAACACATCCTCGATCAAGCCCATGATTCCTCTCCGGTTGACTGGCGGCTCACCCCTGCACGAAACGGCGCCCGGCCTCCACCAGGCGCGCCAGTTGCGTCTCCGAGCGTGCTTCCACGTACTGCCGCACTATGGGCTCGGTGCCCGAGGGGCGCACCAACATCCACGATCCGTCCTCCAGGACCAGCTTCAACCCGTCGGTGTCATCCACCTTCGAGACCGCATGGCCGTCCAGCTCCGCCGGCGGATCGCCGGCCATGCGGGCGCGCAGGCTCTCCATGCCGCCGGCATTCAGCCGGTGATCCACGCGCCGGGAGTAGAGTGCCCCCACGCGCTGAAAGAGATCCTCGCGCAGTTCCGCCAGCGTCTTCCGGCACGACGCAACCATCTCCAGCACCAGCAGGTCCGCCAGGATGCCGTCCTTCTCCGGCACGTGTCCCAGCACCGACAGCCCCGCGGACTCCTCGGCCCCCAGATAGATCTTTCCGGCGGCCAGCAGCTCGCCCAGGTACTTGAAGCCAACAGGCGTCTCCACCAGCGGCATGCCCCGGGCCGACGCGATGGCATCCAGCAGGTGCGTGGTGGCCACCGTCCGTCCCAGGCCCTGCGTCCAGCCCCGGGAGTCGGCCAGGTAGTCCGCCAGCAGCGCCAGGATGAGGTTGGGCGCCACGTAGTGCCCATCGCCATCGATGATGGCGAAGCGATCGCCATCGCCGTCGGTGGCGATCCCCAGGTCGAAGCCGCCCTCGGTCACCCGGACCGACAGCTCGCGCAGGTTCGACTCCGAGCAGTCCGGAGTCTCACCACCGAACAGGACATCGCGGAAGTCGTGCAGGGTCTCGCACGGCAGGCCGGCGCGCTTCAGGATCTCGTCGAGGTAGCCCCGGCTGGTGCCCCAGCGCGGGTCGAATGCGATCTTGAGCCCGGACTTGCCGATGGTGTCCAGCCGTACGAGCTCGGCCATGCGGTCGAGGTAAGGACCGCGCAGGTCCACCGACTCCACGCCCTCGATGTCGTGCGGCGGCTCCTCCACCGACGCGACCTCCTCCAGGCGCTCCTCCAGATCCCGGGTGACCGAGCGCGGCGATGGCAGACCCTGGTGGGTGGTGAACTTCAACCCTCCGTACGCAGGCGGGTTGTGGCTGGCGGTGAAGTTGATGGCGCCGGCCAAGCCGCGCGTCATCACGGCATGGGAGATCACCGGCGTGGGTACCGGCGCGTCGCACACCAGGGCCTGCACTCCGGCGGCCGCCAGCGTGCGTCCGGCCTCCTCGGCAAACCGGTCCATGAGGAAGCGCGTGTCGTAGCCCACCAGCACCGGGCGGTCGCCCAGCCCCTGATCCTGGACATGGCCGGCGATGGCGGAGACCAGCCGGCGGGCCTGCGCGAAGGTGAACTCCTCGGCGATCAGCGCTCGCCAGCCCGACGTCCCGAATCGAATCGATTGCTCCATAAGATCTTTCAAATCACCACCTTACACGGCGCCCCACTATACCATGGAAGGGCTGGGATTGCCATGCCCGGACGGGTTCTGGGGCATACTGCAACTGCCGCGCCCGCACGGAGACCGCAAGGAGACGCTCATGACCGGCAACACCTCCCCCGACGACCTCATCGTCGTCCTCAGCAACACGGATAGTGCGGCGAGCGCCGCGCGCATGGCACGCGAGCTGGTGGGAAAGAAGCTGGTGGCGTGCGTCAACGTCATCCCCGGGGTGCGCTCCTTCTACCGCTGGAAGGGCGAGATCACGGAGGACGGTGAGCACCTCATGGTGATCAAGACCCGCCGGTCGCTGTTCGAGCAGGTGCGAATCTGCATGCGCGAGCTACACCCCTATGAGCTGCCGGAGATCATCGCCCTGCCGTTGCAGGAGGGCGACCCCGGTTATCTCGCCTGGGTGCGCGAATGCACCGCGGAGATCAAGAGCTGACGGCGTCCAGTCCGCGCTCCAGGTCCTCGAGGATGTCCTCCACGTCCTCGATGCCCACCGACAGACGGAGCAATCCGTCGCCCACTCCCAGCCGGCGGCGCTCCTCCTCGGGCAGGGAGGCGTGGCTCATGGTGGCCGGATGGGAGATGAGGGTCTCCACGCCACCGAGGCTCTCCGCCAGCGTGCACAGCCGCAGCCCGGAGAGGAACTCACGCGCGCGGGTCAGCGAACCCAGTTCGAGGCTGAGAAGCGACCCGAAGCCTGCTGCCTGACGCGCGGCCAGATCATGCTGCGGGTGCGCCTCGAGGCCGGGATAGTGCACCGCCCGCACCTGCGGATGCCCCTCCAGGAAGGCTGCCACCTCGCGACCGTTGCGGTCGTGCCGCTCCATGCGCAGCGCCAGCGTCTTGATCCCGCGCAGGGCCAGGAAGCAATCCAGCGGCCCGGGGACGGCACCGGCGCTCTGCTGCACGAAGCGCACCTTCTCGGAGTGCTCCGGCTTCATGGCGGCGACGACTCCGCCCACCACATCGGAATGGCCGTTGAGGAACTTGGTCACCGAATGAACCACGAGGTCGGCGCCCAGCTCCAGCGGGCGTTGGAAGAAGGGCGTGAGGAACGTGTTGTCCACGGCCAGGATCAGATCCTTCGACCGGCACAGGGCAGCGACTGCGGCGATGTCCGTGACGCTCATCAGCGGATTGGACGGCGTCTCCACGAACACCAGACGCGTCTCCGCCCGTACGGCAGCCTGCAGCGCCTCGGCGTCCGAGGTGTCCACCCACGAGAACGTCAGCCCGCGCCCCACCAGCAAGCGCTCGCACAACCGGTAGGTGCCGCCGTAGGCGTTGGCCGTGACGATGGCGTGCTCGCCCTGCGTGAGGAGCGAGAATACCGCCTCGATGGCGGCCATCCCCGATGCGAAGGCGTGCGCGTCGGCCGCGCCCTCCAGGGCCGCAACGTTTTCCTCCAGCGCCCGGCGCGTCGGGTGCTCCACGCGGGCATAGCCGTACGGGGCGGCGGTCTCCAGCGAGGAGCGGGCGTAGGTGGAGGTCAGGTAGACCGGCGGCATCACCGCGCCGGTGGTGGGGTCAGGCGATTGCCCGGCGTGGATGGCGCGCGTGGAGAAACCCGGTTTCTTCTTCACACGACGATTATAGCCCGGACGGAGGGAGCGGCGGCGGCCCTATTCGATGGGCGGACGTTTGTGGACGCGGGTCGGTGGCGCGGTGGCATCCTCTGCCGGCACCGGATGGCTGGTCTGCGTCCTCCGGGGCCGCGCCCCGATCTGCCGATCGTCACCAGGGCGGCGCACCGCCGCGGCCCGGCTAAGCTCCATCTGATGGAAGAACGCGTACTGGATCGTGCGGAAGCTCTTGCCCTCGGCACGGGCTTGCAGCACCAGGGAGGGGATCGTCTCGAAGTACTCGCTGGTGACCTGCGCTCCCACCAGGTCCTCGAAGCGGGCGTCCTTCATGGGCTGGAAGGCGACCTTGGGAGCACTGGACACCTTGCGGTCCGACATGGATCTCAACTGCAGCAAGTTGTCCCGGTAGAGCCAGGAGGCGCCCACCTCGAGCTCCTGCATGAGCTGCCACCAGCTCACGCCGGAGGCACGGCGGCGCAGGACACGCCCGATCTTCTTGCCCGACTCGCGGGACAGGAAGAACGCCACGGTCATCTCATCGATGGTGTCCAGATCACGGGCAGCCAGCCGGATCTCCTTCGAGGTGGCGTCGAAATGCTGGACGATGACCTGCATCTGCACATGAAGCGGGGTGTAGGGCTCGAGCCCGTCGTGGAAGTCCACCAGCACAGCCGCCACGGGCGACGACGACACGAGTGCAACTACCACAAAACAAAAGGCTAAGAGAAACTGCATCCTGACGCGAGTCGACATGGCTCCCTCCGTATGTACCTCTCGGCTATCTAACGTAGTGGATTCAGGGGAATAGACAAGGGATTCATCGGGTCCGGGTGGTACCCTGTACGGCATGTCGCGACGGACCATCGTGGTGGGTGGGGTTCACAAGGGAGCGGGCAAGACCACCCTGACCTGCTTCCTGCTGGACCGGTTGCCCGGCTGGGGGGCGCTGAAGGTCACCACCACCCACGAGGGGACGGTCTGTCCGGTGGAGGCCTCCTGCACGGCCTGCGGCGAGCTGGTGGGCCCGTTCATGGTGGTCCGCGAGCCGGGAATTCTCGATCAGAAGGGTACGGACACCTGGAAGATGGGACTCAGCGGGGCGGCGCGTGTCATCTGGCTGCGCTCCACCCCCGAGGCGCTGGCGGGCGCGCTGGAACGGGTCTTGCCGGAGTTTGACGACCTGCCGGGGCTGGTGGTGGAGGGCACCAACGTGGCCCGCCACCTGGACGGAATCTATGTCCTTGCGGCGCGCCCGCCGGTGCGCAAGATCAAGCCCTCGGCGCGCGCCACCGCGTCGCGGGCGGACCTGCCGGTGCTCAACCTGCTGCCGGGCTGGAAGGGCGGCGGCACGGAGCTGCTGATGCAGGAGCTACCGGTGTTTGCCGGCGAACGAACGCTGCCGTTTCGCGGCGCCGAGCCGGACGCCAGGGAGAACCAGTCGTTCCTTCAGGACCTGCTGCGGCGTCTGGATCAGTAGTCGAAGCCCTTCTGCGCCAGCAACCCCTGCTGGAAGGGATGCTTGATCTCCTTCATCTCGGTGACCAGATCGGCCACCTCCAGGAGCGCCGCCGGTGCGTTGCGCCCGGTCAGGATCACATGGATCGCCGCGGGCTTGTCGTCCAGCAGCGCCAGGACGTCGTTCACGTCCACAAGACCCTCGTGGATGGCCACGTTGATCTCGTCCAGGATCACCAGGGAGTATTCCCCACCGGTGATCTTCTCCCGTGCGGTTGCCAGCCCCTCGGCCGCGGCCTGACGGTGCGCCTCCTCGGGACGGTCGTCGCCCATGATGCGGTAGAAGCCGATGCCGGCGCGGATCCATTCCAGCTCGGGCTCCAGCCGCCGGGCGCCGTCCAGCTCGCCGTAGTGCCAGTCGCCCTTGATGAACTGGATGACGCACACTCGCTTGCCGTAACCCACCGCACGTAGCGCGGTGCCCAGCGCGGCCGTGGTCTTGCCCTTGCCGTCACCGGTGTGGACCGCCACCAGGCCCCGGGATTTCTGCGGCGGTTTCTTTTTCTCGGTCATGACTCCCCCGCTGGATCTGCGCGGTTACAGGCTAGCACTGCGGCGCAGCAGGACGAGCCCCAGTAGCAGCAGCCCCAGCGCGACGGCGCGACGGAAGGACTTCTCCGGGATGCGGCCATGGAACGCCTGGCCGGCGACGGCACCCAGCAGCGCTGCCGGGAGCAGCATCACCCCCGAGAGGACCCGCTCCGTGGTCAACAGCCCTACCAGACCATAGCTGGGCAGCCGCACCGCGGTCATGGCCAGGAAGACCGCCATCATGTGTCCGCGGAACGCCTCCTTGTCCCCCGGACCGAGGTGAAAGTACACCGCCAGCGGCGGGCCGCTGGTGCCGAACAGCCCGGAGAGCAGGCCGGAGAACAGACCCACACCGGGGGCGGTCCCCGCGGGCCAGCGCACCCGCGCCCGCTCGGGAAGGAACAGAAAGGTCGCTCCGGCCAGGAGCAGGAACCAGCTCAGACCCCGGAGTAACCAGGCGGTGTCCCCCGCCTCCAGCGCCCAGGACCCCAGCGGCACGCCCACGGCCACGCCCATCAGGATGGCGCCGACGCCGCGCCACCGGATGCGCTGGCGTGAGCGCACCACCACCCAGGCCTCCACCGGCAGCATGAGCACCAGCAGGATCACGACCACGTCACGCAGCTCCGGAAGGATGGTGGCCAGCATTCCCACCGCGAGCATCCCCGCGCCGAAACCCAGCAGGACGTAGACCAGGTCGCACAGCAGCACGACGCCGCAGGCCGCCAGGAAACCCCACGGTCCACCGAACACCGTCTGGCTCCAGTCCAGCAAGGGTTGATCCGGACTCAGCGCTGTTCCGCCGGCGGGCCTGAGTCCGCGGCCGAGTCGTCGAACAGCTTCGTCCACATCTCCGACGGAGCCCCCTCCAGGACGCCGACCTCGACCCCATCGCGCCAGACCCGGACGCCGCCGTCTGCGGTGGTCCAGCCGGCCACCTGATCCTCGGCAAACTCCAGCGGAGATGCCCCCGGGTGCCGGCCCCTGGCCATTTCCACCCAGGCGCGGAAGTACTCCCGGGCATCCTTCTCGCTGTCCCAGACGCTGCGCTGCATCAGCACCTTGCGCTTGCCGTCCGGTGAACGCGCGATGAGGGTGCGATCCCCGTCCCAGCCGGCTGCGGCCGCCGCCGCCTGTTCGTCCTCGAGCTGAAGGGCGAGCATCTCCCGGGTCGTGAACTCCCCCAACCGCTCACGAAAGAACATCCGCCATCCCGCAGGTAGAGCTGCCTCCATGGCGTCGGCCTCCACCGGCTGGGGAAGATCGCGGCCCTGGAGGTATTTCTCCGGATGCAGGATCTCCTCGGTGGAGGCCGGCGTGTCCCGGAACAGCACACCGGCTTCCTCCCACGAGCGCTCCTTCAGGAATGCCAGGAAGAACTGCATCCCTTCGGTGTAAGGGAACATCAGCGAACTCAGCAGGAACGGCGGTGACTTGCGCAGCGCGCCGGTATCCAGGCCCATGGCCTCGGACGCCGACAGCATGCCGGCCGGATTGCCCAGAGCTTGCATCATCCCTGCTACCTGCTCGAGGGACAGACCCATGGGCTCCTCCAGGAGCTGCGTCATCACGGCAACGCCCTGTCC
>CBDVAL010000156.1:0-8463 GCA_965371955.1 uncultured bacterium
TCTCGTCGGTTCCCACCCCGGCCGCCGCGGTGCCGTCGGTAAAGCTGCCGTCGCCGTTGTTCCAGAACAACCGGCTGGTGCCGAAGTCCCCCGCTACCGCCAACTCCGGCCATCCGTCCCCGTCCAGATCGGTGAACGTGGACGCGAATCCATCGACGTTGGACAGATCTACGCCGGCCACCGTGGTGACATCGTTGAAGTGCCCGGGAGAGGCGGCACCAAGGTTACGCAACAGCCGCGAGTGGGACACCGTGAACCGCAGCCACTCGGTGGCGTGCAGGTCGAGGTAGCCATCCCGGTCGTAGTCGCCCAGCGTGACGCTGTAGATGCGACGATCCGCCGGGCTGGCCATGCCCGCCCCACGGGAGACCGCCTGCTCGGCGAAGACGCCGGAGCCGTCGTTGATGAACAGATAGTTGCGGTTGTTGATGGCATCGTTGCCTGTCCCCATGACACCCACGTAGAGATCCTGGTCCCCGTCGTTGTCGATATCGCCGAACACAACCCCGTTGGCGTGGCAATCGAAGAGTGCCAGGCCTGCTGTGGACGTAGCGTCCTGAAACGTTCCGTCGCCAAGGTTCTCGAACAGGATGTCCGGGGCGTCCAGCAACGTCACGTACAGATCCAGGTCGCCATCGCCGTCCACATCACCCACCGCCGCCCCGCCCGTCATGCGCTCCGGCTCACAGAAGGCGCCGAAGATGCAGTTGGGGGCCAGCCGTGCTGTGTGCTGCAGATAACTCACGCCCGCCGGCCCGGTCACTTCGGTGAAGGTGGGCTGGGCGAGAACGGCAGCGCGCGGCATCAACAGGAGCGCCGGCGCCAGCAGCAGGGCCCGCAACCACCCAGGTTGGAACATGGCGCACTGCCCTCCGGATACATGTGAAAAGGCCCTCAGAGAGGGGCTTGTACCCTTAGGTACTATCAATCGGGGTCCGGGTCAACGTGGAATCCCGCCGTTGTGCCGCACTGCCTGATATGATCGCGCCGAAAGCTCGATCCTGGGTGGGCCTTTGGGCCGAAAGGAGGATTGGTCATGGACATCAAGACGATCACGGACTCGATCTGGGCAGCGCTCAGCGAGCAGCTCCCCGGCATCCTGGGCGCTCTCGCGATTCTCATCCTCGGATGGATCGCCGCGCTGCTGGTGCGCGCGGTGGTCCGCCGGGGTCTGGGACTGTTGAAGCTCAACGAGAGGATCGAATCGGCCACCGGCAAGGAGATCGACGTCCAGGGAGGAGTGGCCAAGGGGGTCTTCTGGGCCATCCTGTTCCTGGCGCTCATCGCATTCTTCAACATCATGAATCTCGGGCTGGTCTCGGGGCCGTTGCAGTCGCTGGTGGATGACGTCCTCGGCTTCATGCCGCGTCTGGCCGCGGGAGTGTCGCTGCTGCTGGTGGCCTGGGTTCTGGCCACGTTCCTCAAACGAGTCACCATCCGCGGGCTGGGCCGGACGGAGATCGACGAGAAGCTCAGCGCCGAGGCCGGCATGCCGCCGGTGAGCGAGAGCCTGGGCAACGTGCTCTACTGGCTGGTGTTCCTGCTGTTCCTGCCGGCGACGCTGGGGGTGCTGGAACTCTCCGGCCTGCTGCTGCCGGTGCAGAACATGATCGACGAGATCGTGGGGATGATCCCCAACCTGTTCGCCGCGGCGGTCATCGGCGTGGTGGGCTGGCTGGTGGCCCGGCTGCTGCGCGATCTGGTCAGCAACCTCCTGGCGGCCACGGGCATTGACGGCCTGGGACAGCGGGCCGGGCTGTCCGACAAGATGCCGCTCTCCAAGCTCGCCGGCCTGCTGGTCTTCATCTTCACCTTCGTTCCGGCACTCATTGCCGCGCTGGACGCGATGCACCTGGATGCCATCTCCGCGCCCGCCACGGAGATGCTCGGCACCTTCATGGCCACCATCCCCAACCTGTTCGCTGCCACCTTCATCGTCATCCTGGCCTACTACGTGGCGCGGTTTGCCGCCAATCTGGTGCGCAACCTCCTGGCCGGGATGGGATATGACTCGCTGCCGGAAAAGCTGGGCATCGCAGGCATGTTCTCCGGCAACGCGACGCTGTCCTCGTTCACCGGCAGCCTGGTGGTGTTCTTCACCATGCTCTTCGCCACGGTGGAGGCGGCTGACATCCTGGGGCTGCAGCAGGTCTCCGACATGGTGCAGCGCTTTCTCGGGTTCGGCTCCCAGGTACTCCTGGGAACGGTGATCATCGCCATCGGGCTGTGGATCGCCAACTTCGCGCATCGTGCGGTGGTGGGGCTGGGAGGGTCCAACTCCGTATTCCTGGCCGGCCTGGCGCGCTTCACCATTCTGGCCATGGTCCTGGCCATGGGCCTGCGGGCCATGGGCATCGCCGACGACATCGTGGACCTGGCGTTCGGCCTTACCCTGGGCGCCGTGGCCGTGGCCGTGGCGCTGTCGTTCGGCCTCGGCGGACGTGAGGCCGCGGGCAAGCAGATGAGCATCTGGCTGGCCCGTCTGCGTGGCGAGATCTGAGGACTGGCTACTTTTTCCGAGAGGAGAGACGGGGACAGTGGTAACGGGGTTGGATAACGGGGATAACGGGGTCGGACAGGGATAACGGGGTCGGACCGAGGCAAGTGTTGATTCCAAATAGGTAATGCCGAAAAGAGGCCCTGATTCCTCCCTTAAAGCCCCGTTATCACCACCAAAATGGTCGTTCTAAGAAACAGCCAGATGCCGGCAGCGGGGATCCTTGTTCCTTGGAGCATGGTTCTGGCCGTCGAAAACTATGTTCTAAGGCCCCACGGGGGCCCTACTCCGAGCTTATCGCTTTTGCTGTCAACACTTCCCTTGGTCCGACCCTAAGTACCACTGGCTACTTTTCCTGGAGTGACGGGGACAGTCCGGACAGTCCCCTAGCGCGGGCCGGGCGGTAGGTGCTCGAGGAAGTAGTTGGTCTGCAGCGTTCCCAGGTGCAACGTGGTGCCGTCCTCCTTGCCGCCGATGCCGTGGGTGCGGTTCGGGTAGACCATCAGGTCGAACTGCTTGCCCAGAGAGACGAGCTGGTTGATCAGGCGCTCCGAGCCCTGGTAGTGCACGTTGTCGTCGCCGGTGCCATGGATGAGCAGCAGCTTGCCCTCCAGGCCCCCGGCATGAGTGATGGCCTTGGCGGCCTCGTACAGCTCGGCGTCGTCGGGCAGGACGCCGGAGTAGCGCTCCTGGTAGAGCGAGTCGTAGAGGGTGATGTCCGGCACCGGCGCGCGCGCCACGCCCACGTGATACACGTCGGGGTAGCGGAACAGCAGGTGCAGCGTCGACGTCCCGCCCCCTGAGTGCCCCCAGACGCCTACACGCTCCGGGTCGAGATAGGAACGCCCCGCCAGCAGCGCCCGGGCTCCCATCATCTGGTCCTGCATGTTGAGGACACCCAGCCGGCGATAGACCACCTTGCGCCACTCGCGCCCCTTGGGTGCCGGCTGGCCGCGGTTGTCCATGGTGGCGGTGACGTAGCCCCTCTGGTTCATCAGCACGTGCCACAGGTTCCGCGCCCTCCAGCGGTCACGCGCCGTCTGCCCGGCGGGCTCGCCGTAGACGTAGAAGATCACCGGATACTTCTTCGCGGGGTCGAAGTCCGGCGGCAGGCGCAGGAAGCCCTCCATGGTGACACCCTCCTCGGTGGTCACCTGAAAGAACTCGCTCTCGCCGCGCTCCAGGGCATCGAACGTCGCACGCACCTTCGCGTTGTCGGTGAACAGCTGCTGCCGCTCATGATCGGGCAGGCTGACCAGGTCGATGACCGTGGGCAGGTCCCTGCGGGAGTACCAGTGCACCGCGTACGCCGAGTCCTCGGAGATCTGGTAGCGGTGGTCGCCGGGCTGGTCCGCCGGCGTCAGCCTCCGGGCCTCCCCGGTGCCGTCCAGCGGCACGCGGTAGAGGTAGCGACGCTGCGGATCGTCCGGCGAGGCGATGAAGTAGACATGCCCGTCGTCCGCATCGGCATGCAGGATGGAGATGGCGTCGTAGCTGCCGGGGGTGAGCAGCGTCTCGTCTACCCCGTCACGGGCCACCCGGAAGATCTGCCGCCAGCCGTTCTTCTCGCTCACCCACAGGAACGACTTGCCGTCATCGAACCACTGAAAATCGTCCACCACGTCCACCCAGGCATCGTCCCGCTCGGTGAGCACGGTGCGCACCACTCCGGTGGCCGCCTCGGCGAGCAGCAGGCGGTCGGTATTCTGCCTGCGGTTGAGCTGCTGGATGATCAGCTCGTCGGAGTTCGCCGCCCACTCCACGTAGACCGGATAGTGCTGGCGCGGGTCGCCGTCCAGCTTCATCCAGGTGGTCCTGCCGCCCCGTGCCTTGATGACGCCGACGCGTGCCGCGGAGTTGGTCTCCCCCACCTTGGGATACGGGAAGCGGTGCAGGGTGGGGTAGAGCGAGCCGGTGTTGTTGATCAGGGTGAACGACTGCACGCCCGAGGAGTCGAGCTGCCAGTAGGCGATGCGCCGGCCGTCCGGGCTCCAGCGGAAACCGTTCTGCAGGCCGAACTCCTCCTCGTAGACCCAGTCGAACGTGCCGTTGATGAGGGTCTCGGAGCCGTCGCGCGTGATCTGCCTGATCCGTCCGCTGGCCAGCTCCTCCACATGGATGTTGTTGCGATGCACGTAGGCGATGCGGTCATCGTCCGGCGAGAACGTGGCGAACATCAAGGTGGACGGCTCGAAGCCGCGCCCCACCTGCGACAGGACCCCGCTGCCCAGGTCCAGGACCCAGTAGTCGCCGCGGGACTTGGTGCGCCAGACGCGCTTGGAGTTGGTGTAGATCAGCGCCTTCTTGCCGTCCGACGACCAGCCGTAGTCGTCGATCTCCAGCGCCTCCTCGGCACCCTCGGGCATCAGCTGCGTGGCCTTGATCAGGATCTCGCGCTCCCTGGTCTGCGGGTGGTAGCGCACGATGTCCAGCCGGTCCTCCACCTCCTCCGAGTCCTCCAGGACGGTGTAGCCGGTGCCGTCCTCCAGCCAGCGCGCCGGACCGAAGCGCTCCAGATCGAACTCCTCGGAGTCGAACAGCCGCTCCGGCGTCAGCAGAGGATCGGGCTCCTCCGAGGCGGAACCCGGCGGGACGGCCAGCGCCAGCAGGAACAGGACGGTCAGGGACGCACGGCGAGAGCACACGATCATGGGCGGACTCCTTGGAACCCGAGAAACGGCGCCGATTATACCCCGGACGCCCATGTATTTACGTTGCGGAAACAACTCCTCATCCACAAAGTGAGACAATATGGGGTGCGTCCAGGGGATCCCGGGGCGGATGGGAGGAATCGATATGAGCCGCTACAACCGTCGTGAGTTCCTGGGAAGGATGGGGTCGGGCATGCTGGCCTCCGCTGTGGGAGTGGTGGCCGCCGGCGAACTCGACCTGCTCGGTCTCCTCATGGCCGGCGAGGCGGATCGGCTCGACTTCGGTGAGCTCGAGCCGCTGGTCTCCCTGATGCAGGAGACACCCGCCGACGCGCTCCTGCCCAAGCTCAAGGCCGAGCTGGACCGGGGCACCGAGCTGCGCACGCTCATCGCCGCCGGCGCGCTGGCCAACGCGCGCACCTTCGGCGGACAGGACTACGTCGGCTATCACTGCTTCATGGCGCTGGTGCCGTCGCTCTCCTTGGCCGGGCGGCTGTCGGGCAACCGGGCCGCGCTGCCGGTGTTCAAGGTGCTGCACCGCAACGCCAGCCGCATCCAGGCTGTGGGTGGCCGTGCCCGCGAGGTGCTGCAGCCCGTTCCCCCGCCCCCATCCACGGAAGGGAACGCCGCGGCCCGCCTGCTCGCCGCCGGGCGCCACGGTGAATTCGACGCCGCCGAGGCGGCGCTGGCCCGCGCCGCTGCGCGCGGGCCGGGTGCGGGCTTCGCCGCCCTGCAGCCGCTGATCCGTGACAACATCGACGTGCACCAGGTGGTATTGGCCTATCGCTCGTGGGACATGATGCGGCTCACCGGCGAGCAGAACGCCTCGGTCATGCTGCGCCAGACCATGCGGCAGTGCGTGGACCGCGACGAGGGCCGCAGGATGCGCGGCCGGCCGGCACCCTCCATCCGCAGCCTGCTGCCGCAGCTCGTCGAGGAGCACCGCCTGGACCGGGACATTGCCGCGGCCAAGCGACTCGAGGCCCACGAGATGGACGAGCTGGCGCAGAGGATCTTCACCTCGGGTCGTGATGCCGCCGCCGGGCTCGTGGCCGCGCGGCTGTCCGCCGGCGTGTCGCGTGAGGACATCGGCGAGGCGCTGTCGCTGGCCGCGGTGCGTCTCCTGCTGCATGACCCCGGACGCTCCAGCGGCTCCAGGGGCAAGCCCAAGGGCAGCGTTCACGGCGCCTCGGTGGGACTGCACGCGGCGGACTCGGCCAACGCCTGGCGCGGCATCGCGGCGGTCACGGCCGCACCGAATGCGAACGCCAGCCTGGTCACCGCCGCCTGGCACGCCGCCGGGCAGTCCGGCCGCATGGATCGTTCCACCCCCCATCACGCCGGCGCCCACGAATCCGCCGCCGGCGTGGCGCCCGAGGACCTTCTCGGTGCCATGCAGGAGGCGGTGCGCGGCGCTGACCAGAAGCTCTCCTGCGCGCTGGCACAGCGCTACCTCGAGTCAGGACGGGATCCGGAGGCCCTCATCGCGGTCCTCGTCGAGCCCGCGGTGGAGTTCGACGGCGCGCTGCATCACGAGAAGTACTTCCACACCGCCACCCAGGAGCACGCGCGCTCGCGCCCCGAGTTCCGCTCGCAGCATCTGATGGCGCTGACCCGCGTGATGGCAAGCGGCTACGGCTTCGAGGCCAAGGGCCTCGCGCTGTCGCGCAGCGTGCTGGGCGTCTGATCGCCCTGGCGTGCCCTTCACGCTGGCCGGCCGCCCGGTGTAGAATCGGGTGCGCGCGGCCGGGTGGCCCGCGTGCTTGCTCGTCGTCGCGTGGGGGGCACGATGAAGAACTTCTTGGCGCTGCTGCTGGCTGTGTGCACGCTGGGCTGCTCGGCGGCAGCCAAGGCCGTCCGCACCAACTATGCGGACTTCAATGAGACCATCCAGTACAACAACAGCCAGCAGATGCTGCTCAACCTGGTTCGGCTCAAGTACCGGGAGACTCCCCTGTTCCTCAAGGTGGGCGCCCTGTCGGCATCGTACTCCATGGGGTTCAATGCCGAGCTGAGCGCAGGGAAGGTCTCCAACCATTCCCTTCTCGGCGCGGAGATGGGCGGCAGCTTCTCGGTGCAGCCCACCATCACCTACACGCCGCTGGAGGGCGAGACCTATGTCAAGCAGGTGCTCACCGAGGTGGACATGTCCACGTTCGCGCTGCTGTTCCGCTCCGGCTGGCCCATGCGGACGCTGTGCCACATCATGCTGGAGTCCATCGGCGACCACGTGAACAACGAGGACGAACCAAGCTATACACAGTTCCAGGCGGTGGTGGAGACCCTTCACCAGGCCCAGAAGGAAGGCCGGCTGGATCTCGTCAAGGATGAGGACCGAATGGGGATTGAAATCTTTACCGACCGCGTGGAACTCCATGGCGAGGAGCGAACCGGGGAGATGCGCAGGGTCTTCCTGCCGGTGGAGGATTTCCAGCTACGCTCGTTCCTGGACATCATGTTCTTCCTGGGGAAGAACACCGAGGTTCCCGAGCGTCATCGGGATCAGGTCAAGCCCGGCAAGATCAACGGGTGGATGAACATCCGGTCCTCCTCGAACCGCCCGTCGGATGCCCTGGTCTGGGTCAAGCACAACGACTACTACTTCAGCATCGCGCGTAACGACATCCAGTCCAAGGATACATTCGCGTTCCTGAAGCTGCTGTTTCAGCTGCAGGCCGGTGATGTGAAGACCATATCGCCCATCCTCACGCTGCCGGTGGCCAGGCCGTAAAGGCCCGGCCGTCAACTCTCCGAATCCTGCAGCAAGTGGCGAAACAACGCCTTGACGATCTCGATGTTGTTGGACAGCAGATCGAAGAAGTCCTCGGCCTCGATGGCCAGCACCAGGGCCTCCTCGGTGACCTCCGCCTTCTCCGTGCGCAGCTTGCCGCACAGGATCTCGCTGACACCGAAGGTCCCCAGCGTCCCCACCTGGCGCGCAGAATCCTGCGCATCCTTCAGCTCCACCTCGCCCTGCACCACGCAGTAGAGTTCGTCCGCCGGGTCGCCGGGCCGATAGACCCGCGTGCCCTGCTCCAGGCGCCGCTCGTGAGTGATGCCGGAGATGCGCAGGATCTCGTCGGCCTTGCAGTGCGAGAACAGGTCGCAGCTCTGCAGAAACACCACGATCTGGATGCGGGTGAGCTCGCTCACGATGATCCCTCCTGGGGTGATGTAGCGGGAGAAACGCGCTGGGAGACCCACTCCGCGGTCTCCTGGATCAGCGGATCGGTGTCGAGTTCCAGGACGCGAGCCACCTGCGGGAACAGGCCGGCCAGGTTCTCGGTGTAGAGGGTGTAGAGGGCAGCAACAGTG
>CBDVAL010000157.1:0-8405 GCA_965371955.1 uncultured bacterium
CGAGCGCACCTACACCAAGGACGAGATCCTGACGTTCTACGTCAATCAGATCTATCTGGGCCACGGGCGATATGGCTTCGAGGCGGCGTCGTTTTACTACTTCGGCAAGCCGGCACGAGAACTGGACCTTGCCGAGGCTGCGCTGCTGGCAGGCCTGGCGCAGCGCCCGGAGGGGCGCTCACCGTTGCGCAACCCCGAGGGAGCGGTTCGCCGCCGCAACCATGTGCTCGCGCGCATGGTCATCGAGGGCTTCCTGGATCAGGCATCGAGGGATGCGGCGCGCCTCGAGCCGCTGCTGCTGCGCTCCCCCCCACCGCGCGATAATCCGGCGCCCTACTTCATCGAGGAGGTGCGACGGACCCTGGAAAACCGCTATGGCGACGTGGCGCTCTACCGGGACGGTCTGCAGGTGCGCACCACGCTGGACCGTGCGCTGCAGGCCCTGGCCAACAAGGCGGTGACAAACGGCCTGAGAGCGCTGGACAAGCGCATCGGATGGCGTGGACCCATTGCCAACCTGCTGCAGGATTCGACCCTGGCATTGGCGGATGCCTCCTTCCCGGAATGGGAGGAGCCCCTCGAGGTGGGCAGCGTGGTTCCGGCGCTGGTGGAAAGCGCGGAGGCCGGCTGGGCTCAGCTTCGCGTGGCCGAGCACCAGGCGTTTCTCGGCCCCAAGGAGATCGCCTGGACCAAGGAGAAGGACCCTGCCGCTCTGCTGCGCCGCGGCGATCACATCCTCGTAGAAGTGGTGCAACTGGGCAGCGATGGGCTCAAGGTGACGCTGGAGCAGGAGCCGGAAGTGGAGGCCGCACTGGTGGCCATCGAGCCGGCCACCGGTGAGATCAAGGCCCTGGTGGGAGGCTACGACTTTCAGCGCAGCCAGTTCAACCGCGCCACCCAGGCGCTGCGCCAGCCGGGATCCGCGTTCAAGCCGTTCGTCTATGCCGCGGCGCTCTACGGGGGCTACAGTCCGGCGGATGTGCTCTTCGACGAACCCACGCTGTTCTACGATCACCGCATTGATCAGGTGTACCAGCCCAACAACTACGAGCGTGACTACCGTGGCATCCTGACGCTGCGCCGTGGGCTGGAGGAGTCGGTGAACATCGTCTCCGTGCGCCTGCTGAACCGCGTGGGCTACGAGCCGGTGATCCAACTGGCACGCCGCATGGGGATCAGCTCACCGCTCTACCCCTACCCCTCCCTCGCGCTGGGCGCCTCGGAGGTGTCGCTGCTGGAACTGGTCTCGGCCTACGGCACCTTTCCCAACCAGGGCGTGCTGGTGGAACCACACTTGCTGCGCAGCGTCATCGGTCATGATGGGTCTCTACGTGAGAAGGCACGGCCGCAGGTCAACGAGGCCCTGAGGCCGGACATCGCGCATGTGATGACACGTTTGCTGGAGGGCACGGTGCAGCGCGGCACCGGCCAGCGCGCCAAGGCGACGGGGCGTGCGGTGGCGGGCAAGACCGGCACTACGGACAACTACACCGACGCCTGGTTCGTCGGCTTCAGCCCCACGCTGGTGGTGGGAGTGTGGGTGGGGTTTGACCAGCAGGCGACCCTGGGACACCACGAATCCGGGGCGCGTGCCGCCCTTCCCATCTGGGTGGACGTCATGAAGCCGTTTCTGGCAGGGCGGAGCGCGGAGCACTTCGTACGCCCTGCGCGCGTGGATCAGGTTCCCATCGACCGCCGTACCGGGCTGCGAGCCGGCCTCGATACCGGCTGCCAGGATGTGATCATGGAGACCTTCCTGGAGGGCACGGCGCCGACGGAGTTCTGCTCCGAGGCGCATCATTTCCAGATCAGCCTGCCGTATTTCTTGCAGCGCTACCCACTCAGCCCGCGGCGCCGGCTACAACTCACCGCCCGGGACGTGGAGTGGCTCACCGCGCGCCAGTCGTCCCGGGTGGAAGGGTGGTTCGGTTTCAAGCGCCTGGAGACCTCCTATCTCGGCGTCAACTACTCCATCCCCCTGGAGGTGTTGCAGCCCACATCGCCGCTGGCGGATGCCAGCCGCGTTCCTTACGATCCGCGCATGCTGGACGGCGAGGATGTGTTCTTCCAGGATGCGGTGAAGCTGCCGCCGCCGCCGGAGGAGGAGTTGCAGGAGGCTGCCGTCGCCATGCGGCCGGACCCGTATCGACGCTGGGGCGTGGACGGTCTGGACGCGGTGGTGATCCGCGTCAATAACTGAGCCATCGAGACCCTCACGACGCCACGGGAATTGCGGCGTGTCCACCGGTGTCCCGCGTCCAGTACGGGTCTCCGTAGCGTTCGTGCTCCAGGGTCCACGCCCGGCGCTCCTCCTCGCCCACCAGGGTTCCGGGACGCAGGACGACCTGGAAGCTGTCCTCGAAGGCGGCGATGAAGCAGCTCTGCAGTTCTTCACGCTCCAGCGGACGGCCTGCAGCATCCTCCAGCCCGGTCAGCACCGGCACCTGCGCGCCGCCGGTAGCCCGGGTCAATCGCGAACCGTCCATGCGCAACGGAATGCTGCCCTGCTGCAGCAGGGCGCCGCCGCGCTGCAACTGCACCGAGCCCACGAGCTTGGCGCCGTCTGCCTCCACCTCACAACGCCAGCGCCGGACGAAGCACGGCTCCAGCGCACCCGCGGGGCCCGGCGCCTCGCCGGAGCTCAGCGACGCGGCGATTCCGAGGCGTCGCAGACCGGCGGCCAGGGCCGCGGAGATGCGCCGGTAGGAGGTCATCACCGGGCCGGCCAGGGGGCCCTGGCGGCAATTGCCCACCACCGAGTAGGTCAGCTCCGCGTCATGCAGTACCGCCCGCCCCCCTGTGGGGCGGCGGACCAGGTCCAGGCCCATGGCGCGCACGGCTGGCGCGTCCGCCGCACTGCCAGGGTCCTGGTGGTAACCCAGCGACAGCGTCGCCGGTGACCAGGCATAGAAGCGCACACACGGAAACCCGGCAGCCCCGGCGGCACATGCCGACAGGAGCGCGTCGTCCACCGCCATGTTGCGTCGCCCCGAGGATGCGGGATGGTCCAGAAGGCGCCATTCCGGCAGCTGCAACGGTCTCCTCCCCGCCTCCAGGCCAGTTCGAGGAGAACGGCCTGTCCGGTCCAACCGGCCCGCTGAGTGTACAGAAAAACGCCGCCGTGGGTGGCGGCGGCGTTTCCCTTCCAGGAGGCAATTGCGCGGCGATCGAAAGCAGCTTTCAGCTCTCGAAAATTGGGTGGGAATTTCGCCAAACTGCGGCGGTGGGCTCCGGAGGAGGGGAATTAAGGAGGGCGACCACCGTGCAATTCCTCTTATTTATGTAGGTTAGGGCCGGGCCGAGGGGGAGATGGAAACTCCAAGTCAGGGTTGTCGCATGGGGGGGGGTATTCGCGATACCTTGGTCCCTTTTCCCGGCCCTAATCTGTTTTCAGTTCGGGTCTCCTGCCCCGGATTGCGCCGGGCTGTTGCCGGTTGCATCTGCAGCGGCACAGCACGTAGAGCAACCGCCATGCCAGCCGCGGTACGGACCGGCCGCAGTGGCGGATTGGTTTTCTTTTCAATGAGTTAGAGAGAGTTCAGGGGGTCGCCGGGCGTCGACCCCTGCGGATCCAAGCGTCAGTTCTCTGACGCGAGATCCCCAGGCCATGATGCAAGGTATTCTTTTTCAGTAGTTTGAGATGGAGACGGCAGGTTGACGGTCGAGCGTCAAGAGAACGTCGGCGGCGATCAGTCCTGCCCGAGCGACTGCCTCAGTTCACGGATGAGCGCGGAGACATCCCGGTAGGCCGCATCCACGCCGTGGACCGCGGTGAACAGCTCCAGCGCACGCTGGCCGTCCCCGTTGTCCTGATGCAGCACTGCGAGGTCATAGCGCAGACCGAGGACCATCTCGTTGCCCTCGTCCTGGGCGGCCCTCTCCAGGCCGCGGTCGTACCACTTGATGGCCAGATCGTTCATGCCCTTGTCATGGAAGCAAATGCCGAGCATCGAGCAGCAGCGCGTGAAGAACTCGCCGGACTTCGACGCGAACTGGAATTCCCCGATGGCCTCGTCCACCAACCCCATCTCCTTGTAGGCGATGCCCAGATTGTAATGGGTCTCGAAGTCCTCCGAACCCACCTGTTCCTTCACACCCTGCCGGAAGGCCGTCACCACGGCATGCCCCTCGGCCAGGTCGCCGGCCTCCTCGATGGCCACCTGAGGCTCGAACAGTTCCGGATCCATCTCGGCGGCGAGGTCGAACCCACCGACCTCCTCCTCCTGTTCCTCTTCCTCTTCCTGCTCCTCCGCGGCGGCCTGCTCCTCCGCAGCGGCCTGTTTCTCCGCTGCGGCAACACGCGCCTGCTGCTCCAGCAGCTTGACGCGGTTCAGAAGCTCCGCCAACTCCGAGCTGGCGGGGAACTCGCTGCGCAGCTCGAACAGCGCGGCACGGGCTTTCTCCAGCTCTCCGTCCTGCAGCAGTCCGTCCACGGCCTCGAGTCGCTGCGCCGGGGGCGCATCATCCTCCCTGGCAGGTTCGATCTCGATCTCCTCCTCATCGAGAACCTGTTCCTGGTAGTCGCTGTCCTCATCGTCCTCGACGAGCACGACTTCCTCGGCCTCCGCATCGGAAGCACGCTCCTCTGTCGCGACCTCTTTCGGCGCCCCGGGCCCGGCGGTCAGCGCACCCGGCAGGAGCTGCTCCGCCTCGGCGAGTGCCCGGGCGGCGCCGTCCACGTCACCTTCCTCCCGCAGGATCCGGGCGATCCAACG
Organism: uncultured bacterium; assembly: GCA_965371955.1. Classification (GTDB taxonomy): domain Bacteria; phylum Acidobacteriota; class Polarisedimenticolia; order CBDVAL01; family CBDVAL01; genus CBDVAL01. Next base: position 4,716 of record CBDVAL010000157.1, read on the forward strand.
GCACTCCTCCACGGCGGCTGCGCGCTGCCCCTCCTCCCTGTAGATCTCCAGCAGTGCTTCTCGTGCAGAGAGCAGGTGCGGGTAGCGGCCCACCACGGTGCGCAATTGTTCGACGGCCTTCTCGATAAGCCCGTACTTCACGAACACTTCCGCCTCGGTGAGGTGTTCGGCAATGAAGTCCTGATCCAGGGACTCGCCCGCATCTTGCTCGCCGTCCAAGTCGCCGTACGACTCCGCGTCGACCTCTCCGTCGTCGGCAGCGAAGCCCATGCCGCCATCCGCAATCTCTACCTGTCCCGGGGCCTGCACGGCCACGCCCGTCTCTTCTGCGACCTCTGCCCCGTGCTCGCCCTGCACGCGCAACTCCACCAGAACCTGATCCAGGCGCTCGGCGTGTCGCGGGTTCTTCGGGTCCATGCGAATCAGATCTCGCAGAGCCGAGGAGGCTGCCTGCAGATCGTCCTGCTCCGTGGAAGCACCTGCAAGCCGGATGTATGCGTCGCGGCAGGCAGTCTCATCTCCCACGGCCTCCTGCAGGCGTGCCAGCATCTGCAGGCCGGACAGGTGGTGCGGCTCCAGATCCAGCAGTCGTTGTATGTAGAGGATGAGGCGACGCGCGTTCTCCGCTCCCTCGCACTGCCGCATGGCGTCGTCCAGGTGAGCGAATCCGCCGTCCAGGTCGCCGTCCTTGAGGCACACACGCGCGTCGTTCATCAGGTTCTCGACGCCCTCCGGAGCCAGGTGCCGCACCAGTTCGTAAAGCTCTGTGGCGCGCTCCGTAGCGTCGCAATCGAGATAAGAATCGCCGAGCAGGGACAATAGCTCGGGATCCTCCGGACGATCTTTCAGCAGACCTTCCAGGAGTTCGATGGCCGGTGCCGAGTCCCCCTGGCCGGTGAGCGAGGCCACCAGATGGCGAACCAGGGTGTGGTCACCCGGCGCCAGTTGCAGGGCGGCCTCGTACACCTTGCGGCTCTCGCAATGCATCCCCTTGCGATCCAGCTCGGTCCCCACCGCGCGGTAGACCTCCAGCGCCTCATCGTGACGTTCCATCACACCGAGAAGCTCTGCAATGCTCAGACGAATGGGGACATCGTGCGGGTACAGCTTCTCCATCTCGCGCAGCACCTCAAGCCCCTGCTCGTTGTGGCCGCTCTTGAGGCACCGGTCCGCCACGAACTGATACTGGGCACGCGCCTCCATGGTGAGGCCCTGGCGCGAGTAGAGTCCGGCAAGGCAGCTGTATGCGTCCAGAGACATGGGCTCCAGCTTGGTGATCTTCTTGTAGATGGCGATGGCTTTGAGCAGGAAGCCCTCGTCCTTGTAGTACTCGGCGATCTGTCCGAAATATCTTATGGCCTCCTGTTTCCGACCCAGCTTCGAATAGAGGTCGCCCACGCGGTTGATGGTGGTGACGTCACGCGGATTCAACTGCACCAGCTTGAGCAATTGCTCGATGGCGGACTCGAACTTTCCCTGCCGGATGTACTTATCGGCGGCCTTTTCGATTCTGGTCCGATTCATTCGAGACGGAGCCTCCGCGCCCGACGAAGCGTGGAACCCGGCAGACGAAGCTCTGCCAGCGGAACGTCGACAGTGACACTGTGTCGAGATCTCATCACGAGGCGAATCCGGTACCCGGAAAATTTCCGGGTTCTAGCTCAGAAAACTCCTGCCGTCCAGGAATTGGACAGTCAGGAACTCCCCCGGGAAACAAGAGGGAATCGGGAACCGTCGCGAATCAGGCCAGGAGAGTGTCCTGCCGCCCCTTGGGGCCTGGCACGCGGCGGAAACTGAGGCGATGAATGGGGCACGGGCCCCGGCTCTCCAGTGCTGCCAGATGTGCCGGAGTTCCGTATCCCTTGTTTTCACCGAAGCAATAGTAGGTGTAGATTCGGTGAAATTCAACCATGCGGCGATCGCGCTCCACTTTGGCCAGAATCGAAGCAGCTGCAATGGAGGCGCACAGCCGGTCGCCCTTGACCAATCGGCGCTGGGCGATTTCGCTGCCGGGCAGGCGAACGGCATCGAGAAGAAGGAGATCGGGCTTCACGACCAGGTCGCTCACCGCCCGCCGCATGGCCACGAAGGTCGCCTCGAGGACGTTCAGGCGATCGACCTCTTCGGCCTCGGCGATCCCCAAGGACCAGCAGCGCGCCTGCTTGCGGATCTCCACTGCCAGTCGCTCACGTCGAGCCGCGGACAGCAGTTTGGAGTCGCGCAGGCCCGTCAGGTCGGTGCCCTCGGGGAATACCACAGCGCCCACCACCACCGGCCCGGCCAGGGCGCCACGTCCCACCTCATCAAGACCGGCCACGTTGCCGCGACCGCGGCTCCAGGCCTGTTGCTCGTGCCCCCAGCCGGCGTCGGGGCCCCGCGCCCCTTCCGGCGTACCGGGGAGCAACTCCTGCGCCGGCCGTCGCCCACCGGCGGAGCGGCGCTTCAACTCTCGGTCTTGCGGGCGCGAATACGCGCCGCCTTGCCGCGGCGGTCGCTGAGATAATAGAGCTTGGCGCGGCGCACCCGTCCGCGGCGCACGACCTCGATCTTGGCGACCACCGGCGAGTAGAGTGGAAAGATCCGCTCCACGCCCACGCTCTGCGAGATCTTGCGTACCGTGAACGAGGACCGGTTGGTGCGATTGCGGCGCGCGATGACGTCGCCCTGGAACACCTGGATGCGCGCCTTCTCCCCTTCGACAATGCGCACATGGACCTTGACTGTGTCGCCGGCGCGGAAATCGGGAATCTCCCCCTGCGCGACCGGCGCCTCGACGCACTGCATGAGATCGACCTTCGACGAGTTCTTTTCCACGGGATCGCTCCTTGACTACGAGTCCGGTGGCCACGCCTCGCGGGGCGCGGTACCGATCTCCAGATTAAACGGTCTCTCCGGACCGGCCGCCCTTCGACCCTGCGTCTGCCAGCAGTTCCGGGCGTTTCTTGCGTGTGTTCTCCAGCGCTTTCTGCCGGCGCCAGCGATCAATCTCGGCATGGTTCCCACTGAGCAGCACTTCGGGAACCGACATTCCCGCAAACACCTCCGGACGCGTGAAGTGCGGATGATCCAGCAAGTCGGTACTGAACGAGTCGTTCTCAGCCGAGGCGGGATCTCCCAGCACCCCCGGCAGCAAACGAGTCACGGATTCCACCAGCACCATGGCCGGCAACTCTCCGCCACACAGCACATAGTCGCCGATGGAGATCTCCTCATCCACCCGCGCCTCGATGAACCTTTCATCCACCCCCTCGTAGCGTCCGCACACCAGAACCAAGCGCTCCACCAGCGCCAGCCCGCGGCACTGCTTCTGGTCCAGGCGCGTTCCCTGGGGGCTGAGAAGCACCACACGCCCGGCCAGCTTGCACTTGGCCTGGACGGCATCCAGGGCCTCGAACAACGGGCCGGCCATGAGCACCATGCCCGCTCCGCCGCCGTAGGGTGCATCGTCCACCTTGCGGTATGGACCCTCGCCGTGTTGCCGCAGATCGTGCAGGACCACTTCCACCTTGCCGCCCCGAACCGCCCGCCCTGTAATGCCCTTTTCCAGGAACGGACCAAAAAGCTCCGGGAACAGCGTCAGGACGTCAACGCGCATTGACTTCCAGCAACCCTTCGGGAACCTTCACCACCAGCTTGCCCGCCTCCACGTCCACCTGCACGCAGATGGATCGCGTGGCAGGGATCAAGATC
>CBDVAL010000158.1:0-8277 GCA_965371955.1 uncultured bacterium
CTCAGCGTCTCGGCCAGAAAGCAGAGCGCTCGATCGAAGCGCGCGTCATCCGACGTGGCCAGGACATCGTCCAGGATCAACGGCGTTCGCATCTCCCCGGTGCTGAAGAACTCGCACACCGCCAGTCGAATGGCGAGGTAGATCTGGTCGCGCGCACCACTCGAGAGCTGAGCGTCCACCTGGTTGCGATCCAGCCGGCCGCCGCCGGCCACTGCCTCCAGCGTGAACGACAGGTCGGTGTCGAAGCGGATGTCACGGTAGCCGGGATTGAGATGTGCCAGGATGGAACTGGTGCGATGGTTGAGCGCGGTGGCCCACTCCTCGTACGATTCCTGAGCGATCTCCGTCAGCACCTCGGAGGCCAGTTGCACGCTGGCGGCAAAGCCGTGGGCACGGCGCCTGGCGCGCTGCAGTTCCTCGCGTTCCTGACCCAGGCGCGGTATCTCTTCGCGATAGCGGCGCAGCAGATCCGCCACTTGATCGTGGGCGTCCTGCCGTTCCTTCCGTATCGCATCCAACCGCCCCTGGGTCCGCTTGTGATCGCGGACGTAATGGCTGGACGGGTGCTCGGGCTGCGGTGGCGACGGCAGGGAGATGCGCGCCGCGATGCTCGCCAGCTCGTCCTCCATGCTCTGCTTCTCCTGCCGGCGCTGCGCGAGCCAGTCGGCCGGGGCGCCGCCGGCCTCGGCCTGGGGGATCAACTCGTCCACCAGGTGACGGTAGCGCTCGGCCTTTTGGCCGGCCTCGGTGAAACGCTGGAAGATGCCGTCCGTGAGGGCGGCTGCCACGTCGGGCTCCTGCTCCTGAGCGCGCAGCCCGCCGAGGTGCAGGATCTCGTCCATGCGCAGCCCCACGCCCTCCAACCGCCGTTCCAGCGCCGAGATCTCCTGTTCTCCCGGAAGTCGCCGTCGCTCGAGATCGTCACGGCGCCGCGTGTGCTGCTGCCGTTTCTCCAGTGCATCCTGCAGGGCCTCGACGGACGGGGCCGTGGGAGGTTCCCCCCTGCGGCCGGCCCGGGATAACAGGTCGGCTGCCTGCTCTTCGGCCGCCGCCAGTTCCTGCCGCAGAAGCTGTTGTTCCTCCTGCAGGCGCTCCAGCGTTGCCGTGCGCCGCTGTAGGTCCGCGTACTGTCGGAGATCCTGCAGCAACTTGTCGACGGCGCGGTAGCCCAGCCGGCGTGCGCAATCCTTGGCCCGTCCTTGCAAGTCGGCGAGCTCGCGCTCCAGGGAGAACATCTCCGGATGTGTCGGCGGCCGCTCCCTGGCGCCGCGGCGGCGCAGCAGCAGGAACCCCGTGCCCAGGGCGGCGATCCCGAGGAGTGCCAGGAGCAGCGTGAGGGCGGAGCGGGTCCAGCCGGCCAGCACCAGGATGAGCGGCCCGAGGATCAGGCACAGGGCGCTCGCCGCCGTGGTGGCGACGCTGCCCCGGGTGGAGGCCACGAAGATGTCCGGGAGTGGCAACTCCTCCAGCTCATGCCGGCGCGCCTGCAGTTCCATCACCTGTTCGCCATATCCGTCCAGGAAACGATGCTGCTCCCGGTCCAGGGCGAGGAAGCGATCCCGCAGAGCTCGGGCCCTCTTCCGGTTCACGCCCTCGTCCTGGAGCCGCCGGCCCTCGGCCTCGGTGCGCTGGATCTTCTGCTCCAACCGCCCCTCGAGATCGCGCATTCGCAGCGCGAGCGCCGCCGCTGTGTGCTCGTCGTCCTGCAGCAGACCGTCCAGCCATGCCAGGGATCCCAGTTCCCGGCGTACCAGCTCCAGGGGCCGGCTCACCTCCTGCTCCAGTCGGGCGACTGCCTCGTGGATGCGCGCGCTCAGCTCCTGCGACTTGCCGCGAAGCTCGTTCATCTCGCCCACCAGATCCAGGGGGAAATGTTCGTAGGCCTCGAGGTCATCCCGTTCGGCGCGCAGCATCGCCAGACGGCCGGCGGTGCGTTGCCGCTCCTCCAGGTCGCGCTCGATCTCCAGCACCATCGCCCGGGCGCGCAAGTAGTCCAGCAGCTCCAGCTGCGCGGCGATCTCCTCCTCGCGCTGCGCCAGACGCTCCGCAGCCGCCACCTTGTCCTCGGCGGCGGCGCGCTCCTCCTCCAGGGTCTGCAAACTGTCGGCGATGGTTTGCAGACGTTCATCCAGCCGTTGCAGCTCGGTCTCCACGCGCCCGGGTGCGGCCAGGGTGCAGCCCGGATAGCGCGCCAGTGAGCGCTGCAGAGCCTGCAGCGCCTCGCCGGCGGTGATGTCGCCGCGCTGCGACGTGGCGAATCGCTGCAGGCGATGGGTGATGTCGGCACTGTCACGGATGGCATGGATCTCGTGCTGGCGCACCAGCGCCGAGCGCACGAAGTCGCCGCGCTCCAGCTGCAGCAATCGCTCCAGGATCTCGTAGCGCCCGCCGGAGACCCGGAACTCCTCGGTGATCTCCTTGCCGGTCTGCACGTCCCGCAGCGTCACGCGGTCGGCGGATAGATCGCGTTCCAGCGAATAGCCGCGTCCCGCCACGGTGAACTGAGCCTGCACGCCGTACGGGCCGCCGTCCCATGGGCGATAGGCATCGCGGCGGGTGATGGGCCGGTTGCGCGAGTGGCGTTCCTCGGGGAGTCCATAGAGAGCGGTGAGGATGGCGGCCACCAGTGTGGACTTGCCGGACTCGTTGGGCGCCAGGATCAGATTGCAGCGATCGCCGGCGAAGTTCACCTCGCCGCGCAACGCGCCGAACCCGGTCATGCGGACGCGCTCAATCTTCATAGCGGGGAACGACGTCCTTTTGCACCAGCGCGTCGAGGCCGTAGTAGAGGGCGTTCTCCAATGTCTTGCGCCGCTCCGGATCGCTCTCGGCGTCCACGCGCCTGTGCATCTCGCGCGCGAAGCGGCCCTCGGTGGAGGTCACGTTCTGCCGCAGGTAGAGCGCCAGGTCGTAGTCAGGCTTGACCCGGCTGGTGTCGAATGCCACGTGGAAGTAGCGCTCGCCGGCCAGGTCGTGCGGCACCGACGCGTCGATCCCCCGGGGCAATCGTCCGGCGAGCTCCACCAGCAGCAGGTCGTCGCGGCTGTAACCGCTGGCGGCGAGCCCGTCCTGCACACGCTGCAGCAGGGCCTGGCGATGGGTCACGCCCTGGACGGAGATCTCCAGCCGCCCCACCTCGCGGTGATCCAGGCGCACCGGCTCCACCTCAACCCGCACCCGATCCCCCTCGCGAGTGATCTCTCCCAGCAACACCCCCTTCTTGCCGGTCTCCGACAGCGAGCGCCCGGCGGGGCAGCCCGCGTAGCATCCCAGGACCCGGCCCTCCAGCTCGATGGCCGCGTAGGAGTGATAGTGGCCGATGGCGGCGTAGTCAAACCCCTGTGCCGCCAGCTCCTGATCGGAAAATGGGAGGGTGATCTTCTTACCTGTGGGAGCGTAGTGATCCCGGGATCCATGGAAGATCAGCAACTGAAAGCATGCCGTCTCCCGGGGCAGCGGCGCGGCGAGCAGCCTGTCGTCGATGGGGCGGTTGCGGTCATAGGCCATCCCGGTGAATGAGACATCGTGCAGCAACGGGTGACGGAACGAAGTGAACCTTGGTTCGCGCACGATCCACACGTGCTGCGGCCAGGGGGGCTGTCCGCGCCGGCCGCGCAGCTGCGGCGAGTACGGGCTGGTGAGGGAAAACGGGTCATGGTTGCCAGGTGCCAGCACCACGGGGATGTGCGGCTCGCGCTGCAGCACGTCCACCACGAAGTTCACCGTATCGTCGTTCACACACTCATCGTCGAACAGGTCGCCGGGCAGGAGGATCACGTCCACGCCGCGTTCCCGGGCCAGCTGCACGGCGTCGGCGAATACCTGTCGCAGCTCGGCTCGCCGACGGTCCGCCTTGTCCCGCGGCAGACACAGGCGGCCGCCGGACAGTGGCGAGTCCAGGTGCACATCGGAGAGTTGCAGGAACTTCAGGCGTCTCGACATGTTCTCCGTCAGCGTCGGTTGCCGTCGGACCGGGGAGCGGAGCCCGGACTTTCCGGCCCGGCCTCCAGCATCCGGGCCAGTTCCTGGCGCACCAGCTGCTGCTCCGGATCGAGTTGCAACGATGCCTGCAGCTCGGCAACGGCCTGTTCGTGCAAGCCGAGCCGGTGATACACCTCGGCCAGGGCATTGTGCAGCGGGATGGTGGGCGGTCCGACCTGGCGCGCCGACTGCAGCGCGCCGCGCGCCGCTGCCAGGTCGCCGCGCACCATCTCGGCCACTCCCAGGCCGAGCAGGATGGCCTGGTTACGTGGGTTCGTGGTCCTGGCCTGGCGATAGATCCCGACGGCATCCTGCGCACGGCCCAGCTTGAGGTACAGGCTTGCCAGGTTCTGCAGCGTCACCTCGCTGTGCGGATCCAGTTCCAGGGCGCGTTCCAGCGCATCGAAGGCGCCGGGGACCTGATCCATGCCCACGTAGGTCAGTGCCTGCCAGTTGAGCAGTCGCACCGAGGAGGGATTGGCCGCCCGGGCGTCTGCCAGCAGTTCCTGCAGCCTTGCCCCCCGTCCCTCTGCCTGGTAGCGCAGGAACAGCCGTCCCAGGGCAGCCTCCAACCCCGGTTGCAGCGCCAGGGCCCTGAGGTAGGCAGCCTCGGCGGCAGCCCAGTCGCCCGATCCCTCGTGCAGCAGTCCTGCCGCCGTGATCACGCGGCTGTCGCCCGGTGTGCGCTGTTGCGCCGCCTCGATGAGCGCCCGCGCTCCGTCGGGGCTGCCGCGGGATAAAGCGTCTTCCGCCAGGAACACGTAGACCTCGGGATCGGGCCGTTGCAACTGCAGGGATTCCAGCCGGATGCCGAGCCGTCCGCACGCCTGCGCCAGCGGCGCGTGCAGGTCGCCGCCGGGATCCGGAGCCAGGAAATACGCCGTCGGTCGGCTCGCGCCCCACGCCGCCAGCGCCTCCTCCATGCCGCGGGTCACCACACCGCGGGGATGCTCGCCGCCCAGCGCGCCCATGGAAGCCTCGAAATCGCGCGGCAGCAGCGAAACCCGGGCGGAGAACGGCACGCGAACCGGGATCCCGTCCGCCGTGACCAGCGCCGCAATGCCGGAGATCGCAAAACTGCCGCTGGGGATCAGGTCCAGCGTCTCGCGCCACGGGTTGACGAGATGCAACCCGGGTGGCAAGTAGCGACTGGAGCTGCCGCTACGCGCCACCGCCAGATCACCTTCCGGGACATAGCGCACCCATCGGGATGCGGCCAGAAGCACGACAAGCAGCGCCAACAGCAACAGCGCCCACAGGGTTGATTTGCGCAAACGCAGGCTCCAGGGCAGTCCGGAGGAGGACCGAGAAGGTCCATTCTACGCCCAATCCCACGCCGCACCAAATCGCCACAGGAAGTGGCTATCATGGACGTGGCTGCGGAACCTGCGTGACGCCTGTCCCGTTTCAGGTTGCGCCCGCGCTCGACGAGACACACCGACCCCTCCAAGGAGAATCGTGTGATCGAGGTCCAAAAGCTGGCCAAGAGCTTCGGCGACATCCACGCTGTCAAGGGGATCAACTTCCAGGTAGGGCGCGGCGAGATCTACGGGCTGCTGGGTCCCAACGGTGCCGGCAAGACCACCACGCTGTCGATGCTCTCCGGCCTGCTCCATCCCGACGAAGGGCGCGCCGTCATCGACGGACTGGACCTGATGGCGGATCCGCGCGCGGTGAAATCGCGCCTGGGGATCGTGCCGCAGGAGACTGCGCTCTACGTGGAGCTCAGCGCCCGGGAGAACCTGAGCTTCTGGGGCGGGATGTACGGACTCTCGGGCCGCGATCTGAAGGACGCCATCGGGCGCGTCCTGGAACAGGTGGGCCTGGGCGGGCGTGCGGACGAACCGGTGCGCGGCTTCTCCGGTGGCATGACCCGCCGCCTCAACCTGGCGCTGGGGCTGGTCCATCGTCCGGCGGTGCTGCTGCTGGACGAGCCCACCGTGGGCATCGACCCCCAGGCGCGGCTGAACATCCTGGAGGTGGTGCGCGATGTCGCCGCCGCCGGCGCCACGGTGCTCTACACCACGCACTATCTCGAGGAAGCCGAGAAGCTGTGCGACCGCATCGGCATCATGGACCACGGCGAGATCCTCGCGGAGGGCTCCCTGACCGAGCTCAAGGAGATGGTGGGCGAGGAGGAGGTGGTGACGGTGCGGGGCGGGTTCGCGCTGCAGGAGGCCCGGGACCGCCTGGGGAACGTACCCGGCGTGCGGGAGCTGTCGGGCGAGGACGGCCGGCTGGTGCTCGGCGCGGCAGGCTCGGGGCGCAGCGCTGCCGACCTTCTGGCGGCGCTGTTCGGCGGCGGCCTGCAGGTGGACGGTGTCTCCATCCAGCCGCCCAGCCTGCAGAGTCTGTTCCTCAAGCTCACCGGGCGGGAACTGCGCGATTGATCATGAAAAGCCCTCTCCTCCTGATGGTGCGCAAGGATCTGCTGCGCCGCCGCCGCTCGCCGCTGGGCTACGTGGTTGCGCTGCTCTTTCCTCTCGTCTTCTCTCTGATCATGGCGCTGGCCTTCGGTCGCGGCACCGTCACGCCGCGAGTGCACCTGCTGGTGGAGAACCGCGACGACGGCATGGTGGGCGGATTCCTGGCGGCGGCGTTCCAGTCCGACGAGATGGCCGACTACTTCGAGATCGAGCTGGTGGGAGAGGAAGGTCGCGCGCGCATGGAGCAGGGCGAGGCTTCGGCGTTGCTGGTGATCCCCGAGAGTTTCTCCAAGGATCTTCTCGACGGCACTCCCGTCGCGCTCCAGATGGTGCGAAACCCGGCGCAGAGCATCCTGCCGCACGCCGCCGAGGAGGTGGGCAACGTGCTGGTGGAGGTGCTTTCCGCCGGATCCCGGGTGTTGCGCCAGCCGCTGGAAGGGCTCTCCGGCATCCTGGAGGGTGATGATGGGCCGGGCGACGCGCTGGTGGCCGACCTCTCGGTGTCCATGAACCAGGTGATGACCCGCGTGGGCGAGTACGTCTTCCCTCCGGTGATCACGCTGGAGTCCATCACCCTGGCGGCCAAGGAGGAGGCGCGCTCCACCGGCAACAGCGGGGCGTCGGTGTTCCTGTTCATCCTGCCGGGGATCTCCGTCTTCGGGCTGTTCATGGTGGGCGACATGGCCATGCGGGATCTGCTCGAGGAGGGCACGCTCGGCACCCTGCGCCGGCAGCTGGCCGGCCCGCTGGGCAGTGGCACGGTGGTGGCCGCCAAGGCTCTGTACGCCGGGGTTCTCACCCTGGCCACGCTGGCCATTTTGTCGGTGGTGGGCTGGAGCGTTTCGTCCGGGTCCATCAGCCTGCCGGGCTTCCTGGTGCTGTCGTTCGCCCTGATCCTGGCGGTCACCGGTCTGACGTCGGTCATCTACGGCCTGTCCGGCAGTCAGAATCGGGGTTCCGCCGTGGGCACCATGCTCTACCTGTCCATGGCCATGCTGGGTGGCAGCTTTGTGCCTCTCAGCAACCTGCCGGCGTCGTTGCGCCGTTACTCGCCGCTGTCGCTGTTCTACTGGGCGAACGACGGTTACAACGAGCTGCTGCAGCGGGGCGGCGGGGTGGCGGAGATTCTCCAGCAATCCGCGGTGCTGACGGCGGCGGGGGTGACGTTGCTGGCCCTGGGAGCCTGGCAGCTCGGGCGCAAGGTGCGGCAGGGGGTGACGGCATGAGCCCCATCCTGCGCATGGGGCTCAACGACCTGCGGCTGACCGTGCGCGATCGCGCCGCCTTCTTCTTCCTGCTGCTCCTGCCGGTGGCCATGATGTGGTTCTTTGCGCAGGTGGGCGGCGGGTCGTCCAGTTCCGAGCCACCGCGCTTCACACTGCACGTGGTGGACCTGGATGTCGGCTGGCTGTCCCGGGTGCTCGTAAAGGAGCTGGATGGCGGCCAGGCGGCACTCAAGTCGCTGCAGCCGGAGGAGTGGAGACAGCCGGAAAAACGAGTGCGCACGCTGGTGATCCCCGAGGGGTTCACGCGCAACGTGCTCGCAGGGGAGCAACAGGCGTTGCGGCTGGAGAAGGATGCCGACGCCGACCTGGCCTTTTCACTGGCCGCCCAGGTGCACATCACGCGCGCCATCGTCCGCACCCTCGCACGCCTGGTGGAGATGGAGGCTCTGGCCCATCCGGGATCGCCGCTGGCCGAGGAGCAGGCGACCAACGAGTTCCTCGCCCTGGGCGAGCGTCCGCAACTGGTGACCCTGGAGGTCTCCACCGCCGGCGAGGGAACGCCGGTTCCGCAGGGCGCGGCGCAGAGCGTTCCCGGCATCCTGACCATGACGGTTCTGATGATGACGCTCATCTACGGCGCGGTG
>CBDVAL010000159.1:0-8209 GCA_965371955.1 uncultured bacterium
CACCATGAATGATGATGCGTCCACGTTTGACATTCCCGAATACATCCATTCACGGCTGCAGCCGCAGATCCTCATCGAGTTTCCCGACGAGGAGGAGGAGCGCCTCATCCTGCAGCGCAACGTGCCGTTCGCCCCGTCGCAGGTGCTGGACTACGTGGTGAGCTTCCTGAGCGCGGCGCACAGCAACGACGAGCCGTTCACCGTACGTGACGGCATCAACGTGGCGCGCTACGCCCTCAAGCGGCTGAGCCAGCAGCCGGGCCGGGATCTGCTGGATGCCCTGTCCGAGGCGGCGAGGATGACCCTGGGCGAGGACGGCGCGGCGTACCTGCAGCGCGGCGGCATCCCACCGCCGGCCGGCCCCCGGGAACTCGGTGATGACCCCTCCGACGCGGAGTCCTGAGCCGCCGGCTCCCCTGCTGGGCGCAGGCGACCGTCTGCGCGTGGTCCCCATCCTGCATGGACGCTTCGAGTTCGCCCTGGAGGTGCGGCGCGCCTTCGCCGAGCACCGACCCACCCATGTGGCGGTGGAGTTGCCGGCGGCCACTGGACCCTCGGTCCTGGACGCCGTCCGGCGACTGCCACACCCCTCGGTGCTGCGCGCCACGCCCGAGGGCAGCCCCGGCGCGCCACCGGTGTTCTTGCTGGTGGAGCCCATGGACGCGTTGGTGGAGGCGGTGCGGCTGGGGGTGGAACACGATCTGCCGGTGCACTTCACCGATCGCGACTCCAGTCGCGTGGCTGAGGTACGCCAGGCGTTCCCGGACCCGCACGCCATCGAGACTCTGGGGCTGGAGAAGTACGCGGGCCTCTGCCTGGATGCCGCCGGCGAACCTTCGCGCAACCCCGAAGATGAGCAGCGTGAGCGCACCATGGCGCATCGGCTCACGGTGCTGCTGGACGACGCGCAGGCTCGCGTCCTGTTCGTCTGCGGCCTGTCGCACGCGCGTGGCGTCCTGGAGCGCGTCGGAGTGGAACGAGCGGCACCGTTTGGTCGTCCGGCGCGCCTCGAGGTGGAGCTGTTCCACCTCCATCCCGACTCCTGTCGTGAGGTGCTCTCGGAGATTCCCTACCTGGCAGGCGCCTACGAGGCCTGGCGCTCCGGCCAGCCTGATCCGCAGATCCATGAGGAGTGGCCGCTGCGGCGGCACCAGATGCACCTGAGCCTGGTGCAGGAGGCGCGGCGCCGGCTGCAGGAAGAGGAGGGCGAACAGGTCGCTCCGGCGTCCGTCGCCAACCTGTTCCGCTTCGCGCGCAACTGCTCGCTCCTGGAGGGCGCCCTCGCGCCGGACTTCTACACCCTGGTGCTGGCGGCCCGTGGCGTGGCCGATGACAACTTCGCGTATCACGTGTGGGAGGTGGGTTCGTCGTATCCCCATTCCGAGGCTCAGGATCGCCTGAGTCTGCGGGTCAGCCTGGAGGATCTGGAGCGCTCCGGACGCCTGGTGCGCTTCCAGCGCAAGATCAAGAGGACGCGCCGTGTCCCGCGGCTGGTGCGGGCGCGCCGGCGCGAGCGCCGGCCGGGCGAATGGCGGGAAGGCTGGTCCGGCCATCGCATCTGCAGCTACCCGCCGCAGGACGTGATCATCGAGGGCTATGGCCGCTTCCTGGCGAAGAAGGCCAAGGGGATCCTGGCCGCCGATCACAGCCGCGTGGAGCCATTCACCACGTCGTTGCTGGACGGCATCGACTTCCGCGAGACCATTCGCAACCGGGCGCATGACGGCCGCATCTACGTGCGCCGCACGTTACCGCTCAAGGGAGAGGTGGGCTCGGTGGTGGTGGCGTTCGATGCGGAGGACCGTGAAGGGCGCTATCCCTACCGCATGACCTGGCAGGGAGAGCATGACCAGGAGTCGGACATGGCGCTCTACTCCACGCCGCCGGGCGAGCAGCTTTCCGGGCCGGGCATCTCGCGCTGTGAGTACGGCGGCTTTTTGCTCACCTGGCCGCCGCTGCGCATGTTCGGGGTATGGGAGGATCCGGAGTTCGACCTGGCGCACACGCCGGGGGAACGGCTGCTGCTGGCCGGCATCGACTATTCGGTGGAACGGATGGTGGTGTATGTGGCGCCGTCACCGCCGCGCGCCCTGGTGAAGGCGTATGCCAGGCGTCGGGACCGCCGAGTGGTGTACGTGCCGCTGGGCCAGCTCTCGCCGGTGACGCTGAAACGCATCCGTTCGTTTCACATCCTGGACGGTTACGAGGTGCGCTCTTACGCCGGCGACTTCATCTGGTAGGAGTTGTTACTTGGCAAAGCTGGCGATGGCAGACTCGACGTCGTCGTAGATGGTGAACAGCTTGTTGAGCTCCCAGAAGACGAACAACTCGTGCGACTTCCCCTTGAGGACCAGCTGGATCAAACCGTTCTCATCCTTGGCGCGCTTGTGACAGCGGATGACCTCGCCCACTCCCGAGCTGTCCACGAAGGGCACGTCCAGCATGTCAAGGACGAATCTGTGGTTACCTTCATCGAGAGCCGTGCGGAAGCCGTCGCGCAACTGCTCGCATGCCGGACCGAGGGTAAGCTGGCCGCTCACCTTCAGGATGAGGATGTTGCCCTTCTTCCTGGATTCGATGCCCATCTCATCTCCTTCTCGACACTACAAGCCCCGATCCTAGCGCATCGGTCAGATATCCACCAGACCGGCGTGGCAGAAGCGGCAGTCGCGATCGTTCGGCCGCACAGGCTTTCCGCAATCAGGGCATATCTTCATGTCTCCGGACTCCGAGATGGCCTCCAGGGCGCGCGCCCGATCCGTCTCATGGACCAGGATGCGCACCTCCGCCAGCCCGTCCAGGGTGAAGCCATGGGTGATGCGGGTGGACTCCCCCTGGATGGCGCACTGGATCCCCAGGGATTCCAGCAGGCCCCTGACGATGTTGGCCTCGGCCTCACCCCAGGTGCGCCAGACCTCCACCACCGCATTGTCTCCGTTTCCGTCCCTGACCGCCATGAATCCTCCATGAAGTTATGGAAATTCTCTCCTACCCGGGCGAAAAAATCCAGCCGGCACCGCCGGCGGATATAATGAGGGTCTCATGAGACCAGTGATCCTTCTCCTCACGGCGGCGGTGTTGCTTGGCGGCTGCGGTACTCCCGAGCCCGTCGGGCCACCGGACCTGTTGCTACAGGGGGGGAGAATCTGGACCGGGAACCCCGAGCAACCCTGGGCGGAGTGGCTGGCCATCCGTGGCGAGCGGGTCGCCTCGGTGGGGTCCGGCACGCCGCCGAGCGGGGCGGCGCAGACGCTGGAGCTGGACGGCCGTCTTGTGGTGCCGGGTTTCAACGACTCCCACGTTCACTTCGCCAGCGCCGGTGAGTTGCTGCTGGGAGCAAACCTGCTGGACGTTCACGACGACGAGGGCTTCCGGCAGCGCATCCGCGAGGCTGCGGATCGCCTGCCCGCAGGCTCGTGGATCACGAACGGTGACTGGGGCGCGTACCAGGCCTGGGCCATGGGGTCGGCGGGTGGCGGGGACCGGGGTCGGTCGAGCTACCGGCCGCACCGTGGGCTCATCGACGCCGACACGCCGGAGCATCCGGTGCTGGTGACGCGCTTCGACCGGCAGGTGGGACTGGCCAACGCCCTGGCGCTGGATTCCCTGGACCTGCAGTCGGAGACCGGCATCCTCGAGGGTGAGGCACTGGCCGACGCCCTGGGGCGCATCCCGGAGAAATCCGGCGCGCGCCGCCTGGCCGAGGCGCGCCGGGCGCTGGAGGAGTGCCGCCGCTGGGGCGTCACCACCGTGCAGGACATGTCGCCGCTCGACCAGGTGGAGATCTATGAGCAACTGCGCGCAGCGGGAGAGCTCACCGTGCGCATCCACTTCAGCCCGGCCAGGCTCAGCGACACCAGGACCATGCTGGAGCGCGGCTGGATCGTCGGCGCGGGTGACGAGTGGATCCGTTTCGGGACGATCAAGAGCCACATCGACGGCATCATGGGCAACCGCACGGCGCGCTTCTTCGAGCCGTACAGCGACAACCCTGCCGAGCAGGCGGACTGGCGCGGTGGCTGGCGCGAGTTCTCCGAGGACATGGAGAGCTTCGAAAGGCTCCTGCTCTACGCCGACTCGGCCAAGATCCAGTTGCGCATCCATGCCATCGGCGACGAGGCCAATTCCCTGCTGCTGGACCTGCTGGAGAAGATCGAGAACAAGAACGGCCTCCGTGACCGCCGTTTCCGGCTGGTGCACGCCCAGGTCATCGGCCCGGACTTCCTGTCCCGCCTGCGCGAGCACTTCCTGGTGGCGGAGGTGCAGCCATACCACTGCACCGACGACATGCGCTGGATGGAGGAACGCATCGGCCACGAGCGCAGCCGCGGCGCCTACGCCTTCCGCTCGCTGCAGGACGCCGGCGCCACCCTGGCGTTCGGATCCGACTGGCCCGGCACCAACGCGTCGTACTATCCGGTGAACCCGCTGCGCGGCCTCTACGCGGCCGTCACCCGCCAGACCCTGGGTGGAACCCCGGAAGGTGGTTGGTTCCCCGACGAACGCATCACGCTGGAGGACGCCCTGCGCGCCTACACCCGGGGCAGCGCCTACGCCACTTTCGAGGAGGACGAGAAGGGAAGCCTCGAGCCCGGCAAGCTGGCCGACCTCGCCATCCTCGACACCAACCTGTTCGAAACTGCTCCTTCCCGATGGCTCGAAGCGCAAGTCGAAACCACCATCCTGGCCGGCCGCATCATCTTCCAGAAGTAAGAGGTATGATGGTCGACGGCAGGCAGGTCCGAGGGTAAAGGAGGGTGCCATGGAGGAGGAGACACCGACGGCGATGCCCGAGGAGGAGCGCTGTGCTCAATGCGGGACGCTGCTGGCCGAGGGCGTGGACCGCGAGGTAACCGAGGGCGGCGTCTTCTGCCGCACCTGCTACGGCGCCCTCAGGGAGCAGGTCCGGATGGCCATCCAGGCGCAGGGCGCGGACATCCCCTACTCCAACGCGGTGATCGGCGCTGTGCTGGGCGGGGCGTTGGGCGCGGCGGTCTGGTGGGGCTTCACGGTGGTGACCCAGATCGCCTTCGGGCTCGTGGCGGTGGTCATCGGCTTCGCGGTGGGAAAGGGGATCCTCCTGATGACCGGCAACAAGCGGGCCCAGGGCCTGCAGATCCTGTCGGTGGTCGTGTCCGGGCTGTCGTTCTTCTACGCAAGCTACCTGGTGAACCGCACCTTCATCCTGCGAGCCTTCGCCGAGGATGGGGAGGAGATGATCCTGCCGCTCCTGCCGTCACCGGAACTGCTGGTCAACGTGATACGTGTTAACTTCGGTGTCATGGATCTGGTGTTTCTCGCCATCGTCCTCTATCAGGCGTGGAAGATCCCGGCCCCTCTCCAGCCGGCCGACTGAGCCCGCATGCCGGACCGCCAACTGCGTAACCTCGAGACGGTGGCGCGCCACATGATGCGCCCGGCCGGGCCGGACAAGCCGCCCCCCGTCCGGCCCGACGGCACCTGGAAGAAGCGCCTGGCGTCGCTGGGTTCCATCGGGGTGGTTCTCGCCTTCGCGCTGGGCAAGCTCAAGCTGTTGATCCCACTGCTCAAGCTGACCAAGCTGAGCACTCTGCTCAGCATGATGGTGGCGGTCTGGGCCTACGCCATGCTCTGGGGCCTGCCCTTCGCGCTGGGTTTCGTGTTGTTGATCTTCGTCCACGAGATGGGACACGCGCTGGTGATGCAGCAGCAGGGTATCCGCGCCGGCGCCCCGGTGTTCATCCCCTTCGTGGGGGCGGTGATCGCCATGAAGAGCCTGCCCCGGAACGCCTGGGTGGAGGCGTTGGTGGGCATCGGCGGGCCGGTGCTGGGCAGCGTGGGCGCCCTGGTCTGCCTGATGGTCGGCTGGGCCGGCGGCTCGCTGTTCTGGTACGGCCTGGCCTACACCGGGTTCCTGATCAACCTGTTCAACCTCATCCCCATCAGTCCCCTGGATGGTGGACGCATCGTCGGCGTCATCAGCCGCTGGCTCTGGGCGGCGGGCTACGCCGTGGGCGTGGCCGTCTTTCTGCTGACGAAGTCACCCATCCTGTTCCTGATCCTGCTCCTGGGCCTGTTCACCCTGGCGCGCACGCTGAAAGGCCCGCGCGAGGGTTATTTCGACGCCGAGCCCGGCCAGCGCCTGGCCATGGGCATCGCCTACTTCGGGCTGATCGCGCTGCTCGCCCTGGGCATGTGGATCGCCGACGCTCCGCTGCAGGAATTGCGCGGAGAATAGCCTGCCATGAGCGAGACGCCTGAAGGCGAAGCCACAGGTCTCCTGAACGACTACCGCAACCGTGCATCGCCGGGCGCCGTTTTCGAATTCGCCGAGCCACGAGGGAGAATCTTTAGATGACTTCCCGATCGTTCTCGCTTCACTGCCAGCAGTTCCGCCACGATGCTCACGGCGATCTCCACCGGGCTCCGAGCGCCGATGTCGACGCCGATGGGTGCCCACACTCGCTCCAGCTGCTCCTCCGTGTAACCGTCGGCACGCAGGGATGAGAACACGGCCCGCACTCGCCGCTTGCTCCCCAGCATGCCCAGATAGAAGGCGGGAGAGTCGAGTAGACGGCGGAGGCAGAACTCATCGAAACGGTGGCCACGGGTTACCAGGACGACCATGCTCTCCTCGGAGAGATCTAGCCGATTCAACGCACTGGCGAAAGGCTCCGCTATCACCTGGTCCGCATCGGGGAACCGCTCGCTGGAGGCGAAATCCGGACGGTCATCCAGGATGACGATCCGAAAGCCGAGCATCTTGGCCAGACGGGAAAGGGGCTGGGCGATGTGGCCGGCACCGACGATCACCAGCATCGATCCGCCGGATACGTACTCGTAGAACAACTCCACCTCTCCCGAGCTCGTCTGTACGGCGCCGGAGTGAGACGTCTGGTTTCGCAGGGCAACCTCACATTGCTCCGAGACCGGCGCATCCCAGTTTGCTTCGGCCGCCTCGGAGGAATAAACGCCGATCAACGCCGGATCCTGACGACCGCTTGTCTGCACGAGGCGGACCATGCCATCCCCCGTGGCCAGTAGTTCCAGCTCGTCGCATGGACGGACCCAGATCTCGATGAAAACGTCCATGACGCCGCCGCAGATACGTTCTGCGGCTTCCACAATGTCCTCGGTGAGGTCCACTCGCACCAGCCGCGTCAACCCGCTCTCGCCTTCTGCGAGCAGTCCCAGGGCAACCTCCATGACCTCGGCCTCACCACAGCCTCCTCCGATCGTGCCGTGAATTGTCCCGCCGCTGAGGACCAGCATCTTCGCGCCGACTTCTCTCGGAGTCGAGCCCTTCGTGCGGATGACCGTCGCGCTGGCTACGTGTTTCCCGCCCCCGACGAGGTCACGAATCATTCGATAGAAATCCTGGGTGTTCATCAGCTCCTGGGACTGAGTCTCCCCATCGTTCTTCACGGGTAGCAACCTCGTAGACGTTCCGTGGGCCTGGCGCTCGCCAGGTGCCAGTTACCGTATACCATAGCAACGATGCCTTGAAGGTGCCGTGGCGCACGCGATGCGCTTCCCCAGGACGGTCCTGTCTGGTATTCTCGGCGTGATGAGCCCCATGGCATCACTCACCCATCGGAACCCGCTGATCGCACGCCCCGCGCGGCCGCTGCCGGCCCGCATCGCGATCATCGGCGCCGGGACCATCGGTCCGGACATTGCTTACTACCTCAAGAGCGCGCTGCCGGAGCTGACCCTCTACCTCGTCGACGTGGCGCAGGATGCGCTCGACAGTGCGGTCCGGCGCATCGCCGCTTATGTGGACAAGGGACTGGCGAAACGCAAGCTGACCGAAGAACAGGCGGCGCGGGTGAGCAAGAATCTCGTGCCCACGCTCGACTATGATGCCATGGCCGACTGCGATTGGGTGATCGAGGCGGCGACCGAGAATCTCGACCTGAAGCGCCGGATCTTCGACAAGGTCGAGAAGATCGTGACGGACGACGCCTTGATCTCGTCGAACACCAGCTCGCTGCCTGCCTCTCGCCTGTTTGCCGAACTGAACCACAAGGAGCGGGCGACGGTCACCCACTTCTTCGCGCCGGCCTTCCGGAACCCGGTCGTCGAGGTTATCCGCGGGGCGGCCGTTGATCCGGAGGTGGTCGAGTATCTCTGCCATGTCTTCGCCGCCACCGGGAAGGTCCCGCTCGTGACCGACGACGTCATCTGCTTCATGCTCGACCGGGTGTTCGACAACTGGTGCAACGAGGCG
>CBDVAL010000160.1:0-8197 GCA_965371955.1 uncultured bacterium
GGTCGCCTCCATGCTCGAGGTGCTGCGTCCGCGCGGTCCCGACTCCGACGGGCTCGTGGTGGACGGCCCTCTGACCCTGGGACATCGGCGTCTGGCCATCCTCGATCTTTCTCCGGCAGGCCGGCAGCCCATGGAGTCGCACGGCGGTCGCTTCGTGGTCACCTACAACGGCGAGATCTACAACTTTCGTGAGGTCCGGGAAGAGCTCGGGCTGGACGAGTCCGAGCTGCGTTCCTCCGGCGACACGGAGATCCTGCTGCAGGCTTGGGAACGCTGGGGCCCCGAGTGCCTGTCACGTCTGGTGGGGCAGTTCGCCTTCGCCATGTATGACCGGCGCGAACGGAAGCTGACGCTGGTCCGCGATCGCGTCGGCGAGAAGCCGCTCTACTACCACGAGTCCGATGGGACCACGACGTTCGCCTCCAGCCTGAAGGCCCTGCTGTGCGCGCCCTGGGTGGGGCGGAACGTGGACGAGGATGCACTGGTGGAGTATCTGGCCCTGCGCTACGTGGTGGCGCCCCGTACGGTCCTGGCCGACGCGAACAAGTTGCGGCCCGGCCACCTGCTCGAGGTCGACAGCACTGGCGCGACGCTCCGCCGCTGGTGGAAGCCGCAGTTTCGCGGCTGCGGGCGGGGCCTGCCGCGCATCCGCCGCCAGGAGGCCATCGAGCGCTTCGGTGAGCTGTTTCATCAGGCGGTCCGCCGTTGTCTGGTCAGCGACATCCCGGTGGCGCTGCTGCTCAGCGACGGCATCGACAGCAACGCCATCCGTGTGTCCTTGCGCGCCGCAGGGGCCGATCTCTCGTCGTACACGTTTCACCTCGATTCGGGCAGGACGCCGGTCGCAGGTGAAGCTCCGCGTGATCCCACCGTGCAGTTGCAGAGCTTCCGGCCCGACGAGATTCATGACCACCTGGAGGCGGTGCTGTCGAGCCTGACCGAACCGGTGGGAGATGGCTCCTCCATTCCCACCTGGCTGCTGATTCGCGGCGCAAGAGATCGCGCAGGTGTGTTCCTGTGCGGCCATGGCGGTGACGAGGTGCTCGGAGGCTACCATCTGAGCCAGCATCGGTTTCGCCTGGCGCTGGCGCGGCAGTTCTGCCGCTTGCCGCGCGCCCTGGCCATGCCGGCGGTGGAATACTGGACCCATGGAGCAGGTTCTCCGCAGCAGCGCCATCGCGCCCTGCAGCGCTCCACCAAGCACGACTGGCCCGCCGCCATCCCGTACCTGTTGCAGCGCCCGCTGGACGAGGACGACCTGAGCGGGCTCCTGGGTAGGCCTGCACCTCCCGAGCGACATCTCGCGTCCATCGCGCGCCTTTACGGCGAATGCGATTCCGATTTCACGGACATCGACCGGATGCAGTACGTGATGATGGAAACATTCTTCGCGGCGAACATCCTGTCCTTTGCTGATGCCGTGTCCATGGACTCCTCTGCGGAATTGCGCATGCCGTTCGTCGACCGCGACCTGTTGGAGTTCGCGTTCTCGCTGCCGCGAAAGTTACGCGTGAGTCGCTGGCCGGGAGTCGCGAACACCAAGCGTATCCTGCGATACTGGGCCGAGAGAAACCTGCCCGCGAAGGTGGTGAACCAGGGGAAGCGCAGCTTTCGCTACGGCAGTATCCGCTACCTGCTGCGCAAGGAGGGCAGCCAGGTGCGCAGCCGCATCCTCGACGCGCCGTTTCTGCGCCGCCGGCTTCCCGGGCTGGAAAAATGGATGAACCAGGATGTGGAGTCCTACCGCGTAGCGCGTGAGGGCACGTTCTGGGCCCTGTTGAGCTTTGCGATCTGGGGCACGGCGCTGGGTTGCAAGTAGGCCGACACGCGGCGGCAACACTCCTCCAGGGCCGGTTTCCGCTGTGATAAAGTGGACGTACCGCACAGCATTTTGTGAGCGGAACGAGAGGATGCCCATGGCCCAGGACCGGCCGGATAGCTTTGCAAGCCGCAGCACGCTGCAGGTCGGACAGCACGAGGTCGCCCTGTATCGCCTGCAGGCACTGCAGGATGCCGGTGTTGCCGACATCCAGCGGCTGCCGTTCTGCATGCGCGTCATGCTGGAGAACCTGCTGCGCCACGAGGACGGCGTCTCCGTGACCCGGGCGGACATCGAAGCGGTGGCGCGCTGGGATCCGAAGGCGGCGCCGCAGCGCGAGATCGCCTTCCGTCCGGCCCGGGTGCTGTTGCAGGATTTCACCGGTGTGCCGGCCGTGGTGGACCTGGCCACCATGCGCCAGCAGGTGGCCGAGATGGGCGGCGACCCGTCCCGGATCAACCCCCTGCAGCCCGTGGACCTGGTGGTGGATCACTCGGTGCAGGTGGATCGCTTCGGCGATCCCGACGCCGCGCGCTGGAACAACGAGATGGAGTTCCGGCGCAACGGAGAGCGCTACGGGTTGCTGCGCTGGGGGCAGCAGGCCTTCCGCGGCTTCCAGGTGGTTCCGCCGGGCACCGGCATCGTCCATCAGATCAACCTGGAGTACCTGGCGCGCGTGGTGTTCCGCGCCGACGACGGGTTGGCGTACCCCGACACCCTGGTGGGGACTGATTCCCACACCACGATGATCAACGGCCTGGGCGTGGTGGGCTGGGGCGTGGGCGGCATCGAGGCCGAGGCGGCCATGCTGGGCCAGCCCATCTCCATGCTGCTGCCGCAGGTCATCGGCTTTCGCCTGGAGGGCGAGCTGCCGGAGGGTGCCACCGCCACCGATCTGGTGCTGACGGTTACCCAGATGCTGCGCCGGCGCAGCGTGGTGGGCAAGTTCGTCGAGTACTACGGCCCCGGCCTGTCACACCTGAGCCTGGCCGACCGCGCGACGCTGGCCAACATGTCACCGGAGTACGGCGCCACGGTGGGCTTCTTCCCGGTGGACCGCGAGACCGTGGACTACCTGCGTTTCAGCGGCCGCTCGCCGGAACAGGCGGAGCTGGTGGAGGCGTACTGCAAGGAGCAGAGCCTGTGGCGCGACGAAGGCTCGCCGGACCCGCGGTTCACCGACACGCTGACCCTGGACCTGGGGGCAGTGGAGCCCAGCCTGGCCGGCCCCCGGCGGCCGCAGGATCGTGTGCCGTTGTCCGGCGCCAAGGCGGCGTTCCAGGACAGCCTGGTCTCCGAGCTGGGCGTGTCCGAGGACCAGCGGGACGCATCCGTCGCCGTGTCGGACAATGGCGACAGCTACGACCTGCGCCATGGCTCGGTGATCATCGCCGCCATCACCTCGTGCACCAACACCTCCAACCCCATCGTGATGGTGGGCGCCGGGCTGCTGGCCAAGAAGGCGGTGGAGCGCGGGCTGAAGACCCGGCCCTGGGTGAAGACCAGCCTGGCACCGGGCTCCAAGGTGGTGATGGACTATCTCGAGCAGGCGAAGCTGGTTCCCTACCTCGAGGAATTGCGCTTCCACCTGGTGGGCTACGGCTGCACCACCTGCATCGGCAACAGCGGCCCGCTGCCCGAGAACGTCACCCGGGCCGTGAAGGAAGGCGACCTGGTGGCGGTATCCGTCCTCTCGGGCAACCGTAACTTCGAGGGGCGTATCAGCCCGCACGTGCGCGCCAACTACCTGGCGTCGCCGCCGCTGGTGGTGGCGTACGCTCTGGCCGGGCGTATGGACATCGATCTGCAGAACGATCCGCTGGGCCAGGGCCGCGACGGCCAGCCGGTGTACCTGCGCGACATCTGGCCCACGCAGGAGGAGATCCGCGACACGGTGCGCGCATCGCTGTCCTCGGACATGTTCACACGCCGGTACGCGTCGGTGTTCGAGGGCCCGGAGGCCTGGAGGGCGCTGCAGGTGCCGGAGGGTGATCTGTTCGCCTGGGATGAGGACTCCACCTACGTTCGCCGGCCGCCGTTCTTCGACGGTATGGAGAAGGAGCCTTCCCCTCTGCAGGAGATCGAGGGCGCCGCGGTCCTGGTGCTGCTGGGCGATTCCATCACCACCGATCACATTTCACCCGCAGGCGCCATCCCGGCGGATGGTCCGGCCGGACGCTACCTGCAGGAGCACGGCGTGGCGCCCGAGGATTTCAACTCCTTCGGGTCGCGCCGCGGCAACCACGAGGTCATGCTGCGCGGCACGTTCGGCAACATCCGGCTGCGCAACCTGCTGGCTCCGGGGACCGAGGGCAACTGGACACGGCACCTGCCCGACGGGGAGCAGCTGTCCATCTACGACGCGTCCATGAAGTACCAGAAGGAAGGTGTGCCGCTGCTGGTCATTGCGGGCTCGGAGTACGGGACAGGCTCATCGCGTGACTGGGCCGCCAAGGGGACCCTGTTGCTGGGGGTGAAGGCGGTGCTGGCCACCAGCTTCGAGCGCATCCACCGTTCCAACCTCATCGGCATGGGGGTCCTGCCGCTGCAGTTCCGCCCGGACGAGAGCCGGGAGACATTGGGGCTCACCGGCGAGGAGCGCTACGACCTTACCGGCATCGCCTCCGGCCTGGAGCCCCGCGGTGCCGTCACGGTGGCCGCCAGGGGTCCGCAGGGCGAGAAGACCTTCCAGGTGGTGGCCCGGGTGGACACGCCGGTGGAGCTGGACTACTACCGGCATGGCGGTATCCTGCGCTACGTGTTGCGGCAGCTCATGAGATAGATCCGCCGCGCCGGCTGGGAAGACACCGCGCTGCGGCTTCCGCCTCCTCGCGGTTTGTGTGTTCCAATACGGTGGCTCGTCGTCGTCCTTACGCCGCCGCGCGGTGTCTTCCCAGCCGGCGCTACCGCGGTGCCCGAGTTGGTCGCTTCTGACTGTCCCCCTTCTCGTCGTTTCTGATGGTAAGATAATGAGTTGGCGTTCACTTCGGAGGACTTTGGTCGCATGATCGGACGTACCCTCCTGCACTACGAGATCCTGGAGAAGCTGGGGAGCGGCGGCATGGGTGAGGTGTTTGTCGCCCGGGACTCCAAGCTGAACCGGCGGGTGGCCCTGAAGGTCCTGCCTCCGGAGCTCTCAGGCAATGCGGATCGTCGCAGGCGCTTCGAGCGCGAGGCGCAGGCTGTGGCCGCGCTGAACCATCCCAACATCGTCACGCTGTACTCGGTGGAGGAGGCGGAGGGCATCCACTTCCTCACCATGGAGCTGGTGGAGGGTGAGACGCTGTCCCAGGCCATTCCTCCCCATGGGATGGTGCTGGAGAGGTTCTTCGACATCGCCGTGCCGCTGGCCGACGCCCTGGCCGCCGCGCATCAGAAGGGCGTGATCCATCGCGATCTCAAGCCCGCCAACGTGATGGTCACGCCTGAGGGTGCGCCGAAGGTGCTGGATTTCGGCCTGGCCAAGCTGGCGGAGCCGGTGGGGGAGGGCGCCGACGCCACGCAGCTTCCCACCACGTCGGTCACGCAGGACGGGAAGATCGTCGGGACGTTCTCGTACATGTCACCGGAGCAGGCGGAGGGCAAGCCGGTGGACGCGCGCTCCGACGTGTTCTCCCTGGGCATCCTGCTCTACGAGATGGCCACCGGGGAACGTCCGTTCCAGGGCGATACCAGCCTGTCGGTGCTGTCGTCCGTCCTCAAGGACACGCCCAGGCCGGTGAGTGACGTCAACCCCCGCCTGCCGCGGGCCGTCGCCAGGGTGATCCAGCGCTGTCTGGCCAAGGACCCGGGCGAGCGCTTCCAGAGTGCTCAGGGACTCAAGGCCGAGCTGGCATCCCTGAGGGGGGAGTCACAGTCGGGGGATCTCGCGGAGCCCGTTGCCAGGGAGGTCCGGCCGCCGGCGCGTGGGAACGGCAAGCTCGTGTTCGGCGGGATCTCGGCGGTGGCGCTGGTGATCCTCGCACTGTGGGCGCTCAACCGAGGCGGTGGCGATGCCGGTCCCGCCGGGACGACCAGCAGCGAGGCACCGCAGGCGACCACGTCGTCGCGCTCCGCCGCGGACGGGAGGAAGCGCATCGCCGTCCTGCCGCTGGAGAACCTGGGCCCGGCGGAGGATGCGTACTTCGCCGCCGGCATCACCGAGGAGATCGCCAGCCGTCTGGCGGCGGTCAGCGGTCTGGCGGTGATCTCCCGGGCCAGCACCCAGAACTACGACCGCAGCGGGAAGTCCATGCAGGACATCGGCCGGGATCTGGGCGTGGACTACGTCCTCGACGGCACCGTGCGCTGGCAGCGGGGAGCCGATGGAGAGAGCCGCGTGCGCGTCACGCCGCAGCTCATCGAGGCGGCCAGCGACACGCAGCTGTGGTCCGACCGACTCGAGCGCTCCATGGACGACCTGTTCGAGGTGCAGTCGGAGATCGCCACCCGGGTGGTGGAGCAGCTGGGCGTCACCCTGCTCACCGGCGAGCGCAACGCGGTGCAGGCGAGACCCACCGAGAATCTCGAGGCCTACCAGGAGTTCCTGCGCGGCAAGGAGCTCACGGCAGAACTGCGTTCGGCAGAGGACCGGCGCACGGGGAGCGAGCACCTCCAGCGCGCCGTGGAGCTGGACCCCGACTTCGCGCTGGGCTGGGCGGAACTCTCCATCGTACACTCGATGATGCACCATTCCCGCGAGGACGTGAGTCCGGAACGCCTGACGCTCGCGCGTGCCACCGCCGATCGTGCTCTGGACCTGGAGCCGGGACTGCCCGAATCGCGCATCGCGCTGGGGTACTACTACTACTGGGGACGCAAGGACTACGACCAGGCCCTGGATCAGTTTGCCCAGGTCACCCGGCCGAATGACCCCCGCGTGCTGGAGGCCGTGGGGTACATCCGCAGACGTCAGGGGCGGTTCGAAGAGGGCCTGGCCAGCCTGCAGGCTGCTGCGAACTTGGATCCGCGCAATGCCCTGTTGATCTCGGAGCTGGGACAGACGTCTTCAATGCTCCGTCGCTACGCAGATGCCGACGCGGAATCGCTCCGGGTCCAGGCGCTGGCCCCGGACAGCGCTCATCTGTTCGCGTTGCGCATCAACTTGCAGATCCAGTGGAACGGAGACGTGGCGGGCGCTCGCAGGCTTCTGGACGCCCTGCCCCCGCATGAAGAGCCACAACTCGATCTGTACTTGATCTGGGTGGCCCGAATGGAAAGACGCTACCAGAGCGCCCTGGACGCCGTGGCGACCACACGCGTGGCGGTGTTCCAGGCGCAGCAGTACTACTGGCCCCCCTCCTTGCTCGAGGGGCAGGTCTACCGTCTCATGGGCCGTTCCCCGGAGGCGCGGTCCGCCTGCGAGGCGGCGAAGGCGGTGCTGCACGGCAAGGTTCAAGAGGACGGGAGAGAGCACCGTTACCACGCGGCTCTGGGGTTGGCCCACGCCTGCCTGGATGAGCCGGAAGATGCGCTGCGGGAGGCGACCCTCGCCTCCGATCTCTACCCGGTGTCCCGGGACAAGTTGACTGGTCAGAATTTCGTGGCGAACCTGGCACTGGTCCACGCTCTGGTGGGGAAGAAGGATGAGGCCATGGACCTGCTGGAGCCGCTGGTCACCGAGCCCGGCCCGTTCTCGTATTACCAAGTCGCCGTGGATCCGCTGTGGCAGTCCTTGTGGGAGGATCCGCGCTTCCGGGCCCTGGAGGCGAAGCTCAACTACCAGAGCTCAAGATAGCGAACGGCCGGCGATCCAGCTGCCGCCGATGAACGTCCCCAGCGTGCTCCCCAGGTTGGACAGCACCACCACCAGCAGGATGCGGCTCACCGGGTTGAGCCAGAACCCCTTCACCGTGGAGATGGCGTCGGGGAGATTCTCCAGGTCCTGCACCGTGGGCTTCTTGACCACCGCCTGTGCCAGGCCCGAGACCCAGCCGGCGGCAATCATCGGGTTCAGGCTGGTGAGGGGGGCGGCCAGGAACGCCGTGAGGATGGTCACCGGATGGCCCAGCGCCAGCAGCGCGCCCAGCGCCGACAGGCTGCCGTTCACCAGCACCCAGATCCAGACGGACTCCAGCGAACGCTCGGTGTCGCCGGTGAGGAAGCCGTAGGCCAGCAGGGCGATGATGGCTGCGGGGATACCCCACTTGAGGATCTGCGGCCAGAACGGCCGGCGGGGAAGCTGCTCCAGCGGCGCCAGCGGCGTGTCCTTCTCGATCTCGCGCACGATGCCCGGGACATGGCCGGCTCCCAGGACGGCGACGATGCGCTTGCCTCCAGCGGACTTGATCTTCTGCGACAGGTAGACGTCGCGCTCGTCGATGAGCGTGCTCTTGACCATGGGGAACTCGGTGGCCAGCATCTCCAGGACTTCGGCCAGCTTCTCCTCCTGCTTGAGTT
>CBDVAL010000161.1:0-8183 GCA_965371955.1 uncultured bacterium
CCCAGGGTGATCAGGCTGACGTTGGCGTCGGCATTGGCCAGGCTGAGGTCAATCTCCACCTCACCTTCGAGGATAAGGAAGACCTCGTTCCCCTCGGACATCTCGAGGAACAGGATCTCGTCCTTGGCGAACTGCCGCGTCTCCGCCTGGCGCTGTAGCTGCTCCAGCGTGGAATGGTCGAGATCTTCAAACAGTACGCAATCTCGCAGAATCTCCAGCGTGTCCATGGTCTCTCTCCTGTTCAGCCGTCCTGCGATGGATCGGCCTGGACCTCGCGGTCCATCTTGAACTCCGCGGCGAATTCCTTGTCTGTGGTGAGCTGGAGGTACTTGAACTGTCCGTCCAGCTTGCCCTTCTCTACTTCACGCCGCCGATAGCGGCCAACCTCTCCATCGCGGATGATGCGCAGGACCAGCGCATCGATACGATGGGAATCCCTCTTGCTGGCATACTCCATGTTCTGCGCGCGCAGGGAACGCTCCATCCGGGCCAAGAGGGACTTCGCCTCGTCTTCGCCCGGTGGGTTCTCGAACTGCACCAGGAATACATAGCGCGGTTTGTCGTCCGCCATCTCGCCCAGTACCGCGATGAACTCGTGGCCGGTGCTCATCGGCTTCAGGCCCTGGGCCGCCGCCTTGATCACCTGGGCCTCGTACAGCTTCTCCCCGGTGAACGAGACCACGCCTTTTCCCTTCTGCACGAAGCGCAGCACCGGCGCGTCACCATGGAATCCCGCCACGGCGATGATGTCGTTCATGTCGTAGCGGTACAGCCCGCCGAGGGTGGTGACATAGATGAAGTACTGTCTTCCTTGCTCGAGCTCGGTCGCCGATAGCAGGTCCCGGGGCCCTGGAGGACCTGTTTCGTCCACAGGATAGAACTCGTAGACGCTGGTGGCGACGGCCAGCACTCCGGCGTCCCCTTCATCGGTGAGCGGCACCGATCCGCGGTGCTCGCTGGCCATGTAGCCGGCGTCGCGAACCGGCACATGGGGCCCGAAGTACTCCTCGAACTTCTCCACATACATGCCCACCGAGCCGCCTTTCCAGCAGCCGATGGCGGCGAGGTTCGGCCAGACCGACCGTGGCTTGAGGACGCCGTCATCCGCCGAGGCGGCGGACTCGAGGAAGCGCGCGCGCTTCGGGTCCGGCTGCAGCGTCTCCTCGATGGCGGACCGGATGGGATCCGGGAGGTGCAGGTCCTTGTTCAGCGTGCCGTCGCGGACGTCCCGCAGGATCCCTTCCGTGTTCTCTCCCATTCGCCGAGCGATGAGCAGCACGGTGCTGGGGTTGCAGGTGAAGAGGAAGGTCACATCCTGCCCGGCGGCCACGCGCAGCAGGGCATAGTACTTGGCGTCGTAGTCCTTGATCTCGAAGATCTCGTACGGAGCGGAATAGGTCGTTCGGATCAGTTTCGGGGCATTGCGGTAGCCGGCGCCGGACTCGGCGCCGCACGGCGTGCCGCAGGGAGCCACCGATTCCGTCTCCGGGCTGACCACCGCCAGGATCCTGCCGGAGAAGACATCGGGATAGTCCCTGTGCAGTCCGGAGAGCCATGTCCGGGTGACCTGTGACTTGGCTGACTTGCTCTCCGGCGTCACCGGGATGAACTTGGGCTTGCCGGTGGTGCCGCTGGTGGTGGCGAAGAACACCGGCTGCACCCCGGTGAGCTGTCGCGGTTCTCCCTCCAGGGCGTTGCGGATGTACGGCTCCAGGTCCTCGTACGTGGACAGCGGTATTCCGGCCTGAAAGTCGTCCCACGACCGGATGCGCGAGAAATCGTGCTTCCGGCCGAACGCCGTCTCCTGGTTCTTCTCCATGATGTGGCGCAGTAGCCGCTGTTGTGTCTGCGCGGAGTCGTCACAGCTGCGGCGAAACTTCTTCAGCGTGGAGGGCGCGGTGGCGGAGAAGAAAAGTTTGGTCAGCCTGGACATGGGGCGCTCCTCTCTGCTCTCACGAAGAGACGGTCTTGCGGTGAACGGTCCAGCGATCCAGCACGGCGGTATCCATCTGCACCCCCAGGCCGGCACCCTGCTCCAACAGCGGCGGCCTGCCACCATGTGCGAACTGGCGCAATGGCTGCGCCGGATCCTCGCGCAGCAAGCGTAGGCCGAAACAGCCCTCGCCGTAGGTCACCTGCTCCGCCGCCGCCAGAAGGATCAGCTGCGCGGCCGAGAGCAGCGAAGATTCTCCCACCTGACATCCGATCTGCAGAAGCAGGCCGGCCTCCACCGAGCGCCGGCAGCGGCTCAGCGCCGCCACCAGGCCACCGCACTTGGAGATGCGGACGTTCACGGCGTTGCATGCCTGGCGCTCGATGAGGCGCTCCAACGACGCCCGGGAATGCATGCTCTCGTCCGCCATGACGGTGAGGTTTGACTCCCGCACCAGGCGGCTGAGGCCTTCGAGGTCCTGGGCATCGAGGGGCTGCTCGAACGACCGTATGCCGAGACGGGAAAGCTCTCGCATGGATTGTAGCGCCTTCTCCACGCTCCATGCCATGTTCAAGTCCACGCGCAGGTCGGCCTGACGGCCCAGGATTCGCCGCGCAGTGCGGAACGGCCCCGGCCTCGACTCCCGCACCTTCAACTTCACCTGCCGGAAGCCGTAGAGCCGCACCTTGAGCAGCGTGCTCCAGTAGCGCGGCCCCCTGCCCTCGGAGATCACGGCGCTGTAGCGGAAGCTCGGCGGCAGCGAGGATCGCGGGCCCAGACGCACCGGCACGCCGAACTCGCGCCCGAACGTATCCAGCAGCGCCAGGTCCACGGCTGCCCAGGCCGCCGTCTGCGGCTCGTCCACCGGGACCCATCCGTCCGGAGTGCCGCCATCGCAGTGCTGCAGGAACGAGTACACCTCCTCCATGGACCGGAAGTCCTTGTGCAGCAGGCGCGGCAAGATCTTCCGGTAGAGCATCTCGAGGCAACGGTCCCGGGTTTCTCCGGTGACGTAGTCCCGCGGCAAGCACTCGCCGAAGCCGATGCTTCCGTTCTCGGTACGGCACTCCAGGAACACGCTGCCGGACGTGCTCCTCTCGTGGGCGGCGTGCTTGAACGGCTGCACGAACGGCAGGTCCACCGCCCGCAACTCGAATGCAGCTATGCGCGCCACGTGGCGCTTCCCGGGAACATCAAGGGTTGCCCGGTCTCATGACCCGGGCCACGGCTTCCTGGAGGATGTCCAGCTTGGCCTCTGCCTCCTTGCGGCCGGCGGCTACCATGCCCTCCATGGCGTCGAAGTCGAAACCTGCGTAGTCCTTCGTGCAGGGCTCCAGGACGATGTCCGCCCCCTCGCACTCCGCCGCTGCGTGTCCCTTGGCAATGATCTCCCAGGAGGTCGTCAGCACGCGGGTGAAACCCAGGAGGCGGTTGAACTCCTTGTCCCCGCTGGCGTCATCGCCCTGCACCTGCAAGGGCTGGCGCTCCCGCGGCGGCGTCACGTTCACGGCGATGCGCAACCCACAGCGCCGCCGGCTGAGAAGGTCCAGGGGAACCCGGCACAGCAATCCTCCGTCGCCGAGCACGCGGCCGTCCAGCGCCACCGGCGGAAAGAATCCGGGAATGGCTGAGGTGGCCAGGGCCGCCTCGGCCAGCAAGCCGTGATCGATGATCACCCGCTGGCCCCCCATGAGGTCCGCCGCCACCACGCTTGCCGGCCTCTGCAGATCAGCGAAGGTCGCCTGGCCGAGAACGGCATAGGAGGCCTGCCGCACCTTCCTTCCGGACAGGAGTGAGGAACGGGGCAGCCACGACAGATCGCGCACCTTGCGGTTGGCCCCGATGTGTTCCTGGAGTTGGGCGGTGGCCTCGTGTGGGTCGGCGAGGTGGCCGTAGACCAGCGCGACAATGCCGCCTATGCTGGAGCCGGCCACGTAGTCCAGCGGGATCCCCGCCTCGTGCAGCACCTGCAGGACGCCCAGGTGAGCGAAGCCGCGCGCAGCACCCGAGCCCAGGGCAAGGCCGATCTCCCGCCGCGTGACCCAGCGTCCGATACGATCGATGATGGAGCCCTGGGCGGGATCTTCCGTGCCGCCCTCTTGTGCGCCGCGCAGTTCCTCCTCGGGCACCTGGTAATGCCAGTGCCCGTCTCCCGGGGTGTCTCCAGCGGCGTCGCGGATGCCCACATGCGCGGTGTCCACCTGGTGGGCCGGAATCGCGGCTCCGGACTCGCCCATGCGGTCGCGCAGGAGCACCACCGCATCGGCTGGAGCCAGGGCCGATTCCACCCGGGACAGCACATCGGGGGTGACCGCCAGCACCAGGTAGCGATCCCTGCTGCCCTTCTCTCTCCACCCCTTGATGAGTTCCTCGAACCACTCCGGTGCGCCCTGCACCGCGAAGTGTCCGGCCTCCATGGTCTGCACCGGCGTGCTGGTGGCAGGGAAGAACTCAGGCACCGGAGATGAGGGCAGTCGGTCGTCCGCCGGGCGTTGATGGCTATCGACGAACACCGACTCCGGCGAGTAGTGCCGGATGACGCGGAACAACCTCCTGGCCAGCTCATCTTTCCGGGTGTCTCCCCGGTGATAGGCGATGAGCGCGCAGGGGGGCAAGCTCAGGTGCTTGAACCGGTGCCGCACGC
The DNA here is from genome assembly GCA_965371955.1 of uncultured bacterium. Classification (GTDB taxonomy): domain Bacteria; phylum Acidobacteriota; class Polarisedimenticolia; order CBDVAL01; family CBDVAL01; genus CBDVAL01. Next base: position 4,578 of record CBDVAL010000161.1, read on the forward strand.
GCTCCACCAGCATCTTCACCAGCGGCTCGTACAGCCTGGGCCTGGTCTGCAACAGGTGCAGGAAGTTCTCCTTGCTCAGCGCGTAGACCTGCGTATCGCGAACTGCACGCACCGACGCGGAGACGGGCTCGTCGGAGATCAGCGACATCTCGCCGAGCACCCGGCCGGGACCCAGGAAGATCCGTTCCAACGCAGACCCGCTGCCGGTGACCAGGACATCGACGCCCCCCTCGGCGATGGCGTAGAAGTGCCGCCCGGCATCCCCCTTGCGGCAGATGAACGAGCCCGCCGGGAAGCTACGACGGTCCATCCGGCCGCGGACGGCCTCCAGGTCCTCGGGTGACAGTTCGGAGAAAAAGTGGATCTCGTGAAGTTCGAGCATGACCCCTTCAGTGCCGCAAATCAACGGCATCCTGGATGTCTGCTTGCCGGCCGTCCAGGAACAGAAGTACATCGCCCAACGCCTGCTCGGCGTCCTTGGTGAACGGCAAGAAGTGCTTCCGGTGCGGCCCTCCGGTGTAGTACTTGTAGAGACCCTTCGCCACATGCCTGGAGAGGTGACGTTCCATCTTGTCGTTGTCCATCAGGCGGTCATTGCGGACCATGAGGTAGACGGCCGGCACGGCCAGCTTGACGGTTTTCCTGCGCCCGGCAATGTAGCGATCCATGTTCCGTGTCTGCATCCAGAACTCGCGCGTGGCATCGCGAAGCGACAAGGAGTCCTGGCGAATCTTGTCGAACCAGGGACCCGGGGCCACGAACCAGGATGCACCATTATCGCCGTTCTGCTCCACCATGGGTACCGGGAAGCGATCCAGCCCGCAACTGAACAGCAGCTTGATCTTGGAAAATGCCAGCGGCATGGTCTCGTAATTGGCGTAGAGGCCCGGGGTGGTGAAGATGGCGCCGGTGACCCCGCGTTCCTCCAGGTCGCCGGCGCGCAGAAAGAGGTAGGACGTCACTATCTTGGCCCCGTAGCTGTTGCCCCAGATTGCAATCTCCGCGCCGGGATTCTCCTCCCCGGCCAGAACGAGCGTGCGGTCCAGGACCTCCACGAACAGATCCCAGTCGCGCACATGGCCGCGCGCCCGCTGCAGCTTGCCGTCCCTCCACGACAGTCCGTCGCTCGACTCGCCGGAGCCGATGCGGTCGAAGGCATAGACGGTGTAGCCGTTGCGCTGCAGCGCGCCGGCCGTGGCGTTGAACCAGCCGCGATGGCTCTGCAGGCCATGGTTGTAGACGATGACCCTGTTGTTGGTAGTTGCGGGCCTCCAGCGCGTGTAGCGGATCGTGTAAGCCGCCTCCGCGTCCAGCTGATGGGAGAGTTCCTCGTCCACCACGTGCAACTCCCCCACCTCCCCGTCGCCGAGATCGACATCGAACGGCGAGACGGCCAGACCGATCCCGCCGGACAGCCAGACAACGAGAACAATGGGAACCCATCGAGCCGGGGCCATGGTTCGTGTGGGGTGGCGCATGCATCGGTCCTCTCACACCGGGTAGGCCTTGATTCTCTCACCTGCACCCGCGGGCATCAAGGGCTCAGGTGAAAAGGTCCACGGGGCGAGATCCAACGGTGAGGGACCGTCCAGGAGGGTAGGTGTGGAGGCCAACAGGAGGGGCCCCCGGTGCTCGAGAGAGGCCCCTCCTGTGGATACTTGCGTTAGCTACGAACCATGGGCGCGTCCAGCGCCTGACCGATCCGGGCGTGGGTCTCCTCCAGATGGGCTTTGGTGCTGTGGTCCAGACTGCCGCCCAGGGCCTTCTCGATCTGACCCTTGAGGTGCGCCAGGTCGGCACGCGCCAGGGAACGGGCGTCGGCAGGCAGGGCGGCGGACGATCGCAGCGTCATCCGGATCAGCCGATCCGCATGGGCGCGCTGCAGATCGCGGCGGAACGTGTTGATGTTCGAGCCGGAGTCCAGTTCCGACCAGATGGATGACCGGACGCCCACGAACAGGTCCGCCATGGTGAACGCATCGTTCGGATTGTCGAACATCAGCGCCGAGTCCTGCAGGCGGCCCAGGCGCAGCGGATGATAGAGAGAGCCCAGGACGTTGGTCTGCACGAACGTGGCGATGTTGTGCAGCGGGTAATCCAGTCGCGGTGTGGTGAAGTTCGAGAACTCGAAGTCCCAGAAGCGCTCGAACTGCAGTTTCTGCAGCACCTTCGTCGGCGCCACGAAGACCTCGGGGCCCCAGATCTCCTCTGACAGGAACTTCAGCGCCTCGCGCTGGCGCTCCGCCGGCACCGGGACATACGGCAACCGGCCGTCGGGATCGCCGGCGTGGTCACGGTTGTGATAGATGCCGCCGATGTGCTTGGCCGCCACCAGCGAGCCGCGGAAGTACGGCGTCCAGGAGTAGCCCATGGCACGGCGCAGGATGGCGTAGCTCTCGCCGTCCTCCAGGAGCTTGTCCTCCATGTTCGTCCACAGCTCCCCCACCAGCTGGATCTCGTGCCGGTAGAACTCCAGCGGATCTGCGGCGAAGTCGAAGCGGTTATTGCGCGGGTCCATGGCGCGCGCGCGCAGCCCGGCATCCTCGTCGGTGGCATACGGATGCAGCGGATCGGCGCCCTTGGCGGCAATGCGGGCGAGTTCCTCGGCCTCGTCCGCCTGGCTCGCCACGCCGGAGATCTGCTTGTAGCCGTACTCGATGACCCAGTCGTCGTAGCTGCCGACCACCGTGGGCAAGTAGTCGCCCTGCTTCTCGCCCTGGATGGCGATGACCGCCGGGTTGTAGTCCATCACCGATGCCGCCAGACCCACCCTGTGGGTGCGGGACTCGTCGGCCAGCTGGTCCATCCGGTTGATGGTGCTGGCGCGGAAGTTGTGCCGCAGCCCGAGGGTGTGGCCCACCTCGTGTGCGGTGACCTCGGCGATGTACTGGCGCACGAACTCCTTCTCCTCCTCCGAGCTCCACGTGCCCCGGCTCGACAGCATGTCGTATCCCAGGGAGATCATCTCGGCCATCTCGTTGGCGTAGGTGCACAGGCGGCTCGGGTCGGTCTGCCAGGGCAGCGGCTCGGGCTCCTCCATCATGGCCTGCATCCGCGCCACCGGGCTGACGTAGAGCTGGTAGCGCCGGCGCGCGCCCATCCGGATGATACCTTCGCTGAAACCGATGTCGGCGTCGATGATCTGCCCGGTGTAGGGGTTGCTGTGCGACGGTCCGATGGCGAAGGAAGCGTCATAGCCCACGAACCAGCGGATGGTGTTGTAACGGATGTCTGCGGGATCCCACTCGGCATCATCCGGCTGCTGCCGGACCTCGATGGCGTTCTTGAAACCGGCCTTCTCGAAGGCCGTGTTCCACATGAGGACGCCCTCACGGAAGAAGTCGCGGTACTCCAGCGGGATGGAGTTCTCCAGCCAGAACACGATGGGCTCCTCCGGCTCGGAAACCTCGGCACCGGGGTCCTTCTTCTTCAGCTTGAAGCGGTTGATGTAGCGCACATACAGCGTGTCCGTCTGATCGCCGCTGTAGTCCAGGAACATGTCCATGAAGTAGCCCACGCGATCATCGGCCATCCGCGGCATGTAGTCATTGTCGGGCAGGGCCACCAGGCTGGAGCGGAAGCGCAGGTTCATGCTGCGCGAGTCGG
>CBDVAL010000162.1:0-8179 GCA_965371955.1 uncultured bacterium
GGCGGGCGTGCATCTGGACATCCAGAAGGGCGAGTACGTGGCCATCGGCGGCCCCTCGGGCTGTGGCAAATCCACACTGCTATCCATCCTGGGGCTGCTGGACTCCCCTACCGAGGGCACGTACCTGCTGAACGGGAGCTCCGTGCAGGGGCTCAATCTCTCCATGCGGGCGCGCATCCGCAACCGCGAGATCGGCTTCATCTTCCAGAGTTTCAACCTCATCGGCGATCTCAACGTGTTCGAGAACGTGGAACTGCCGCTTACCTATCGCGGCATGCGTTCCTCTGAGCGTGCCAAGCGGACGAACGACGCACTCGAGAAGGTGGGCATGGCGCACCGCGCGCGGCACCTCCCCAGCCAGCTATCCGGCGGACAGCAGCAGCGCGTGGCCGTGGCCCGCGCCCTGGTGGGGGACCCGCTCATCCTGCTGGCCGACGAGCCCACCGGAAACCTGGACTCGCGCAACGGCGAGGCCGTGATGGAGCTTCTGGGTGGCCTGCACGAGAACGGCGCCACCATCTGCATGGTGACTCACGACGAACGTTTTTCCCGCCACGCCGAACGTACGGTGCACCTGTTCGACGGCTGCGTGGTGGAGGAAACGGTTGAGGCCGGCTGATCATGATCCAACTGCAGAACCTGGAGAAGTCGTTCGAGAACGGCACCGGCAAGACCTACGTCCTGCGCCGTATCACCACCGAGGTGAAGCCGGGTGAGTTCGTCACCATCATGGGCCCGTCCGGCGCCGGCAAGTCCACGCTGCTGAGCATCCTGGGCATGCTGGATGCCTCCTGGGGCGGCGAGTACTACTTCCTCGACCAGCCGGTGCATTCCATGAAGCCCAAGGAGCGCGCGCGACTCAACCGCGAGAACATCGGCTTCGTGTTCCAGAGCTATCACCTGCTGGACAACCTGACCGTCTACGAGAACCTGGACGTGCCGCTGTCATACCAGAACGTCAAGCGTTCGGAGCGCGACTCCATGGTGTGCGACGCCCTGGACCGCTTCCAGATCGTGGGCAAGAAGGACCTCTACCCCAGCCAGCTATCCGGCGGCCAGCAGCAGCTGGTGGCCATCGCCCGCGCGGTGATCTCCAACCCCAAGCTCCTGCTCGCCGACGAGCCCACCGGGAACCTCCATTCCGCGCAGGGTAAAGAGATCATGGACCTGTTCAAGCAGCTCAACGACGAGGGCGTCACCATCATCCAGGTGACGCACTCGGAGAAGAACGCCGCCTACGGGAGCCGTACCATTCAGCTGCTGGACGGCTGGATCAGCAACGAGCCCTGAGGGACGTCTCCGGCTCGGTCATGAGCCCTGACTCCAACCGGCGACACGCGGATCCGTCCGCATGTATAATTCATCGAGAGAGCCTGGAACCATGCAAGCCACTGCCACTGCTGACAAGCTAAAGACCGCCCCGGCGCCGCGCGTGCTCATCGCCGATGACCAGGCGGACGTCCTGGAATCGCTGCGCCAGCTGCTCAAGGGCGAGGGTTTCGTCGCGGAATCTGCCTCCTCACCTTCGGGGATCCTGACGGCGGTGGAGTCGGAGGACTTCGACGTGGTGCTCATGGATCTCAACTACACCCGGGACACCACTTCCGGCAAGGAGGGGCTGGACCTGCTGACCAGGCTGCAGGAGATGGACAGCACCCTGCCGGTGGTGGTGATGACCGCCTGGGGCAGCGTGGAGCTGGCGGTGAAGGCCATGCGCAGCGGCGCGCGCGATTTCGTCGAGAAGCCGTGGGAGAACGCGCGGCTGCTGTCCATCCTGCGCACGCAGGTGGAGCTGGGGCAGGCGCTGCGACGCGGGCGGCTGCTGGAGGCGGAGAACCGAGTGCTGCGCGGCGAGGGACACCCGGAGCTGGTGGCGGAATCGCCGGTGATGAAGCCCATCCTCCAGGTCATCGAGCGCGTCGGCCCATCGGACGCCAACATCCTGATCACCGGGCCCAACGGCTGCGGCAAGGGTGTGGTGGCGCGGGTGCTGCACGGGTGCTCTGAGCGCTCCCATCGGGCGATGGTGACGGTGAACACCGGCGGGCTGTCCGAGGGTGTGTTCGAGAGCGAGCTGTTCGGCCACGTGAAGGGTGCGTTCACCGACGCGCGCGCCGACCGGGTGGGGCGCTTCGAGCTGGCGGACAACGGCACGCTGTTCCTGGACGAGATCTCCAACATCACGCCGTCACAGCAGACCAAGCTGCTGCGCGTCCTGGAGACTGGTGACATGGAACGGGTGGGCTCGTCGCGCACGCGCAAGGTCAACGCCCGCATCATCTCCGCTACCAACGCCGACCTCAACGAGGAGGTGGCCGCCGGACGCTTCCGGCAGGATCTCCTGTTCCGCCTCAACACCATCGAGATCCACGTGCCGCCGCTGACCCAGCGGCGCCAGGACATCCCCGTGCTGGCCAGCATCTTCCTGCGCCGGCATGCGCGCCACTACCGCAAGAGCCTCACCGGGTTCAGCCCCGAGGCCATCCAGGCGATGCTGGCGCATCCTTGGCCGGGCAACGTGCGCGAGCTGGACCACGCCGTGGAGCGCGCCGTACTCATGGCCGGCGGCGATCTGGTGCAGGCGGGTGAGCTGTCACTGAGCACCGGCCGGTCGCCGGCGCCGGAGCTGGAGGACATGAGCCTGGAGGATGTGGAATGCTTGCTCATCAAGAAGGCCCTGGCCCGCTTCGGCGGCAACGTGAGCCAGGCCGCCCAGGCCCTGGGTCTCAGCCGCAGCGCGCTCTACCGCAGGCTGCAGAGGTTCAGCCTTTGAGGAAGGTCCGGTGCGCAGGCGGCTGAGCTTCGAGCACCGTCTCCTGCTGCAGGCATTTCTCATCGGTCTTCCCGGCGGCCTGGTGGCCCTGCTATTCCTGTGGACCGGCGACTTTTCCCCCAAGGCCCGCTGGACCCTCACCGCGTTCATCGTGCTGTTCTGGTGGGGCCTCGCTGTACACCTGCGGAACCGTGTCATCCATCCGGTGCAGACCCTCTCCAACCTGCTGGCGGCGCTGCGTGAGGGTGACTATTCCATCCGTGTGCGCGGCGCGCGCCGCGACGACGCCATGGGAGAACTGCGCCGCGAGGTGAACCTGCTCAGTGAGGAGTTGCGCGACGAACGGCTGGGAGCCCTGGATGCCACCACGCTGCTGCGCAAGGTCATGGAGGAGATCGACGTGGCGGTGTTCGCGTTCGACTCCGACGGCAAGCTGCGCCTGGTCAACCGTGCCGGCGAGCGGCTGCTGTCGCGGCCGGCCGAGCGCCTGCTGGGACGTGCCGCCAGCGACCTGCATCTCTCTGACTTCCTGTCCGGCGAAGCGCACCGCACTGCCAAGCACCACTTCCCCCGCGGCACCGGGCGCTGGGAGATCCGTCGCATGGACTTCCGGCAGGGCGGGCTGCCCATGCAGATGCTGGTGGTCACCGACCTGAGCCGTGCCCTGCGCGAAGAGGAGCGTCAGGCGTGGAAACGGCTCATCCGCGTCCTCGGCCACGAGCTCAAGAACTCTCTCACCCCCATCCGCTCGCTGGCCGACAGCCTGGAGACGCTGTCACGGCGCGACCCGCGCCCCGGGGACTGGGAGGACGACCTGCGGCGCGGGCTGGCCGTGATCGGTGCGCGCTCCGAGTCCCTCAACCGCTTCATGGACGCCTACGCCCGGCTGGCACGCCTGCCGCCACCGAGCCTGCAGTCGCTGGATCTGGGCTCGCTGATCCGCCGCGTGGCCGGCCTGGAGACGCGCATGGAGGTGGCTGTGGCAGCGGGACCGGACCTGGAGGTGAAGGCCGACGGCGATCAGCTCGAGCAACTGCTCATCAATGTGGTACGCAATGCCGTGGACGCATCGCTGGAGACCGAGGGCAGCGTGAAGATGGGATGGGAGCGCAACGGCCGCCACTTCGAGGTCTGGGTGCAGGACCAGGGCCCCGGGCTGCCGGCCACCGCCAACCTGTTCGTGCCGTTCTTCACCACCAAACCCGGCGGCTCCGGCATCGGCCTGGTCCTGTGCCGCGAGATCGCCGAGGCCCACGGCGGCACCCTCACCCTCGAGAACCGACAAGCCGTCGCCGGCTGCGAAGCCCGCCTCCGCCTCCCCCTCTGAGGGCCTCGACATCGGCGGCTGATCTGGGCCATGATCTTGCTCCCGTCGGCATTCTGTTCCCAGAGGAGAGAATGATGAGAAGACTCGCGGCCCTGTTCGTCCTTCTGCTGATCCCTGTTTCCGGTCTTGCCCAGGATCGCTTCGCCGATGTGGAGATCAAGGCCACGCATGTGCGCGGCAGCGTCTACATGCTGGAGGGTGCCGGCGGCAATATCGGCGTCTCCGTGGGCGACGACGGCATCCTCATCGTGGATGACCAGTTCGCGCCTCTGGCCGACAAGATTCGCGCCGCGCTGGCCAAGCTGGGTGACGGCAAGCTGCAGTTCATCCTCAACACGCACTGGCACTTTGACCACACCGGCGGCAACGTGGAGTTCGGCCCGGAGGCCCCCATCATCGCGCACCGCAACGTGCGTGAGCGCATGGCCGCCGGTCAGGAGCTGCTGGGCCGGCAGGTGGAGCCGGCTCCGCACGAAGCGCTTCCGGTGATCACATTTGACGACTCGCTGACCGTGCACTTCAACGGCGAACACATCCGCGTCGTGCATTTTCCCAAGGCCCACACCGACGGCGACTCGGTGGTGTTCTTCGATAAGTCCAACGTGGTTCATATGGGGGACCAGTTGTTCGCGGGGCGATTTCCGTTCGTGGACCTTTCCAGCGGCGGCAGCGTCATGGGGCTGGAGCGCAACATACGCGAGATCCTGAAGGACCTGCCGGAGGATGTGATCCTCATCCCGGGCCATGGGCCCCTGTCGAAGCAGAAGGACCTCGAGGAGTACCAGCAGATGCTCGCGGATAGCATCGAGCTGGTGCGCAAGAAGATGGACCAGGGCAAGAGCCTCGAGGAGATCAAGGAGGAAGGCGTCCCGGAGGGCTGGGCGGACTGGGGCAGTGGCTGGATCAAGGCCGACGAGTGGCTGGAGACGGTGCACAAGAGCCTGTCCGCGATATCGGGGTAGAACCCGATTGATGCAGTGCCGATACGCTGGATTGCAGATGAGGCCGATGCCATGAACACAGATGCAATTGTCGTGGAACAGACTTTCAACGCTCCGATAGCGGTGGTTTGGAAGGCCATTACCGACAAGGATCAAATGCGTCAGTGGTTCTTCGACCCGATCGCCGAATTCGAGCCCAAGATCGGCTTCGAGACACAGTTCAATGTACGATGCGAAGAACAAGAGTACCTGCACCTGTGGAAGGTGACGGACATCGTGCCGGAGAGACGAATTGCATACCAGTGGCGATACGGCGGCTATCCCGGAAACTCATTGGTCGTGTGGGAACTATCCGAAGTGCCCGACGGTACCAGCTTGAAGCTCACGCACGAAGGACACGAGACCTTTCCGCAGGACAACCCGACATTCAGCCGGGAAAGCGGCCAAGCAGGATGGAAATATTTTCTCCAGGAAAGCCTGAGTGCCTTTCTGGAGCGACAGAGCGAATGACTGGACGTTGTCATGGACGGTCGCGCCCCGCTTGCGCTCTGGTTGGTCGGCAGATTGTTACGCCGGCTACCAGCGGTGACGGTCGAGTGAGGGACTACTTTGCTAGAGACGAGGAACAATATGAAACCACGAATCCTGATCACCCTATTTGCGTTGTTGGCCTTTGCAGTTGCGTCAGGCGTCGTCGGGCAAGATGAGAAGGAAGAAGGCGGCAAGATTCCTGACAATAAGCAGCTCCAAAAAATGATTGACGATATGATCGAGAAAGAGCTGAACGGAACTCAGCCCGCGGTGGATTCGGACAACTGGTTTCCCCTGACCGAGAGCGTGGGTTTCGAAGTTGTCGAGGATCGAGATGGCTTGCTGCGCGGAACGCTCTACATACGAAGGAACGGCGGCTCCTGGCGCGAAGTGGCGATTCAGGGCGCACGGGAACTCGGCTCGCCCGTCGTTCCGCTAGGTTGATCGAACGCGAGACCGCAGGGCTGGACAAGAGACCTTCGTGGCGCACGGCGAAAGGACAACGCGAATGGGCAACAAGCGATCCGGTGAACTCGAGACGACTCCAGGCGTCGGGCCGAGTATTGCCCAGGATCTTCGCGACCTGGGCTTCCAGCGAGTGGAGGATCTCGCGGCAAGGGACCCGGAGGAGATGTACGAGGCGCTCTGCGAACTGCGTGGCGCCAGGATCGATCGATGCGTCCTGTACGTCTTCCGGTGCGCGACCTACTTTGCCGGCAATGGCGCGCACGATCCTGAACTCCTGAAGTGGTGGAACTGGAAGAATCCGGCGATGGAAACGAGGTAAGATACCGGGCTTCCGCGGAGACGACCGGGATGAGGAACTTGCGGCACGGATCTCGGGCAGGATTCCTGCTGCTCGCCCTGCTCCTGCCGGGCTGCCCGCCTGCCCGGGAGCTGCCGGAGGCCGGTGGAGCGGTGACCCGCATCGTCTCCCTGGCTCCCAACCTGACGGAGATCCTGTTCGCGCTCGAGCTGGGTGACCGGATCGTCGGCGTCACCGACTACTGCGACTACCCGCCCGAGGCGCTGGAGAAGGCCCGGGTCGGTGGGTTCGTCAACCCCAACCTGGAAGCGGTGGTGGGCCTGGAGCCGGACCTGGTGGTGGCCACGCCCAACGTCGGCAACAAGAATACCGTGTTGCAGCTGCGCAAGCTGGGCATCGAGTTCCTCATCGTGGACCCCGACAGCCTGGAAGGATTGTGGACCACGATCCGGGTGCTGGGAGAACGCGCCGGCGTCCCGGAACGGGGCAAGGCCCTGGCGGCCGGGCTGTCCGGCGAGGTGGACGCGGTGCGCGCCCGGCTGGAGCCCTTGCCGCGTGTATCCACCCTCATGGTGTTCTCCCGGGAGCCGCTCATCGTCGCCGGTCCGGACACGTTCTTCGACGAGCTGCTGCGCGCCGCCGGCGGCGACAACCTCGCTGCGGATGCAGGCGCACAGTTCCCACAGTTCTCGCTGGAGGAGGTGGTGCGCCAGGGCCCGGCGGTGATCATCGACAGCGCCATGGGCGCCGGCGACGGTTCGGATTTCTGGAAGCGGTGGGGCTCCATCCCGGCGGTGCGCGACGGCCGGGTATGCTCACCTCCCACCGACGTCATCACGCGTCCCGGCCCCCGGGTCGCCGAGGGCATCCGACTGCTGGCCGCTTGCCTGCACCCCGAAGTCATGTAGCACGGCCGGACGTTGAAACGCTATCCGCCGCCAAATCCTTGAGATCGTGCTTGTTAGCCGATCACGGAGGGCAGGTCCATGAGTTCCGAGGTATAATCGGGACACACAGGATCACGAAACCTGAGTCCCCAATAGGCGCCAGCTTGATCACCAGTGGCCACACTTCCGATCGTCTCGGCAGCGGCAAGATGACGTACTCCGTCAGACTTCGAGGGCCGCTCCCGTTCTTGCTCCTCGCTTGCTGGTGCCTGTCCCCGCCGGCTGGGACCGCGGAGCTCTTCGAGCCCGGGCCGTTCAGCTTCCCGGTTGGTGCCCACCCGACATCGGTTGCAATTGGCGACTTGAACGGTGACCAGCGCAACGATCTCATCGTCGTCAACCGTGACGCGAACACGGTGAGCATCCTGCTGGGGGATGGCCGCGGTGGGTTCTTTCATGCCGGCGACCTGGCGACCGAAACGCGCCCGGCGTTCGCCGTGGTTGGAGATTTTGATCTTGACGGCGCCCAGGATGTCGCCGTCGCCAACGAGCTGAGCGGAAGCGTGAGCCTCTTCCTCCGCGACGAGCACGGTGAGTTCGCCCGCATCCGCATTCCGGTCGGGGCCGCTCCCGTATTCATCGCCCTCGGGGATTTCAATGCGGACGAGGCCGTCGACCTCGTTGTGGCAAACCGTGGAAGCGACAGCGTGAGCGTGCTCCTGGGAGATGGAGCGGGAGGGTTCGACGCCACGGAGATCGCGGCGGGCGCGGGTCCGGTATGGATTGCGGTTGGCGATTTCAATGGCGATGACGTCGAGGACCTCGCCGTTGCCAACCGTGACAGCATCAGTGGCAGCATCGACATACTCCGCGGCGACGGGCTCGGAGGTTTTTCCCGGACAACCGTAGACGTCGCCAGCAGGAGCCAATCCCTTGCCGTCGGGGATTTCAACG
>CBDVAL010000163.1:0-8147 GCA_965371955.1 uncultured bacterium
AGGTTGCAGTGTGGAACGACGGAGCTTGTTGAACCCGGACGGCACAAAAAGAAGCGGTGGGAGGTAGGATCCTGGCGAACCAGTGGGCCTGGGGAGTGGCAGGCTGCTCGGCCCTCTGGGACCCCTCCGGAGCTCCCCTTCCACCGCTTCTTTCTATGCGATCCACAACCTCACCTTCCCTTCGTGACCGGGCCCGAATAGAATCGAAGCCCATGGGTCAACTGGTTATCTCCCTCGGAACCCTGCCTATCCTGGCGTTCAAGGTGGGCGAGGGGACCACCCGGCTCGGCCGTGACGAGTCCAACGACATCGTCCTGTCGCTACCGGAGGTGGCGCCGTTCCACGCCGAGATCCACTGTGGCGGGGATTGCTCCCGTATCCACGCGCTGGGCGATGAGCTCCTGCTGGTGAACGGGCACGCCGTGGAGGGGGCAGAACTTTCCCCGCGTGATGCCATCACTCTTGGAGGCTACCGGCTGGAATGGCTCGGCGGGGAACGCACGGGAGAGTCGGAAACGGGCCTGCCGCTGGTGCAGTCGTTCCAGACCACCATGCCCATCGGGCTCATCCCGGGACATCCTGACGATCAAGCCGAACGCCTGGTGGTGATGGACGGCGAGGACGTCCATGCAGAGATCATCCTGCGAGATCCCGCCATCCTGGTGGGCCGCTCACCCGATTGCGATCTGGTCCTGCGGGACGAGTCCGTCTCGTGGCGGCATGCTTCGGTGGAGAAGGTCGCTGACGGCATTCGAATCCGCGATCTGGGCAGCAGCAACGGCACCTTTCTCGAAGGCAGCCGGATCGAGTCGGCGATGGCGGGGCCGGGAGATCGTGTCCGGCTGGGAAGGACCACGTTGCAGCTCTTCAGCCCGGCGCACCCCCAGCCGTCGTCGCGGGAGTCAGGAGCATCGGCCGATAGCTCCCGCGGGCTGGCCGAGCTCATCGGACGAAGCAAGCCCATGCGTGCCGTCTACCGGCGTATCCGCGAGGCAGCGCAGGGCAAGCTGCCGGTATTGATCCTGGGCGAGACGGGCACAGGCAAGGAGCTCACAGCCCGGGCCCTGCACATGGTCGGACCCCGGGCGTCGGGCGCGCTGGTCCCGGTGAACTGCGCCGCATTGCCGCGCGACATGGTGGAGGCCGAGCTATTCGGTCACACCCGCGGCGCGTTCACCGGCGCGCAGACGGATCGGGTGGGGGCGTTCGAGGCAGCGGCAGGTGGGACCATCTTCCTGGACGAGATCGCGGAGTTCCCGCTGGAGTTGCAGCCCAAGCTGCTGCGCATCCTGGATGAGGGCGTGGTACCGCGCGTCGGCGGCAAGTCGGTGAGCGTGGACTTCCGCGTGGTGGCCGCCAGCAACCGGAATCTCAGGCAAGAGGTATCAGCCAATCGCTTCCGTCAGGATCTGTTCTACCGCGTTGCCGCCGTGACCATCCAGTTGCCGCCGTTGCGCGAACGACCCGAGGACCTTCCCGATCTGGTGCACGGCTTCCTGGCCACGGCCCGGGAGAGCACCGGCATCGACCGAGCTCACCTGACGCGTTTCGACGAGGATGCGCTGGCCATCATGGCGGCGCATCGCTGGCCCGGCAATGTCCGGGAGTTGCGCAATCTGGTCTATCGCGCCGTGGCCTCCCATCCCGGCGGTGTGGTCCAGCGCCAGAAGGTGGAGGAGTTGTTGAGCGAAACCGCCCTGGAGGAGCCGGCCCCGGGGGCGGGTGCCGGATCGCTGGAGGAAATGGAGCGGGAGGCCATCCGCAATGCCCTGGCGGATTGCCACGGTCAGCGCCGCGCCGCCGCCCGGCGCCTGGGCATCGCCGAGTCGACCCTGTACGACAAGATCCGGCGCTACGGGCTGGGCCGTGCCCGGCCGGGCCCCTAGGGGCCCCTTACTCCAGAGCCCCATTCCACCCGGGCCCGGCCATCGTGTAAAATACAGGGTGTAGGGACACCAACGGGGGGTAGCCCATGGACAAGTGGATCGGCAACAATCCGACGAAAGCAGAGGCGGACTCCTACGCCAACCTCATCGAGTGTCTCTATGCCGTGATCTTCTCCATCGATCTCAGCAGCGAGACACTGGACAGCGAACTGACGAGGCTGGAGGAGGACTTCGGCGAGTTGGTGTATTCCGAGTTGCTCCACGTGCTGTGCCACCTGCGCTTCGAGCCCCAGGAGGCCCGGGACCACTGGGAGCGCATCAAGGATCATCGCCTCTTCATGCAGCAGCGTCTGGGGACGCCGGTGAACCTGCTGGTGGCCCTGGTGAGTTACTTTGTCGAGGTCAACCGCCAGATCGAAAACCCCAAGCTCATCGAGCTGAGGGTGTTCGACGAGACGGAGCAGTCCGCGTACCGGGACGCCCTCACCGGCCTGTGCAACTTCCGCTACTTCCAGGAGCACCTGGAGAGGGAGGTTCTGCGCAGCACGCGCTACGGCCAGCCGTTGTCGTTGCTCATGATCGATATTGATGACTTCAAGCTCTACAACGACACCCATGGTCACGATGCGGGCAACGACGCCCTGACCCGGCTGGCGGTGCTCCTGTCCGGCTGCCTGCGCAAGGTGGATGTGCTGGCGCGCTTCGGAGGAGAAGAGTTCGTCGCCATCATGCCGGCCACACCCAAGATGGGTGCGTACCTGGTGGCCGAGCGCGCCCGGGAAAAGGTGGCGAAGCACCAGTTCGTCTTCGGTGATGCAGAGAACCCGCAGCAGCTGACTGTGAGCATCGGCGTTGCCACCCACCCGGCGGATGCCCGCAGCTCAGCGACACTGATTCGCAAGGCCGACCGTGCGCTCTATCTGGCCAAGTCGCGCGGGAAGAATCGCGTACAGAACCACGCCGAGAACCGGCGCTCGTTCTCCCGGGTGCAGGTCGCCGTGGACGGCAGCTTCCAGCTGCTGGCCGGCGACACGTATCCGCTCACCACCATCGACATCAGCGAGGGAGGCATGGGCTTTCTGGTGGACCGCAATCTGCCCGTGGGTTCGCTCATCGGCGTCCGCGTGCAGCTGCCCGGCAACGACCGCGAGATCGCCAGCTCCGGTCGCGTGGTGCGGGTGGAGGAGAAGGGACCTGGACGCTACGAGACCGCCATCCAGCTGGTGGAAGTGAGTACCGAGGACCGGATCCTGCTGACCCGGTACGTCGAGGGCAACATGCCGGCCGTGGAAGAGGACGAACCGATCTCACCCACCCAGGTCGAGGAGGGCACGACCTGAGTGGGGATCCCTCTCCTGCAGGATTCCAGCAAGCATCCCTTCCTGCGCTCCCCGCACCGGACCTTCTTCTCGCTCTCCGTCCCGGTGCTCGTGTCGCTGGTGGCGGAGCCGCTCACCGGGTTGGCCGACACCGCGTTCATCTCGCGCCTGGGTGCTGCGCCATTGGCGGCACTGGGCGTGGGAACCATCGTGCTGTCCAGCATCTTCTGGGTGTTCAACTTCCTGGGCATCGGCACCCAGACCGAAGTGGCGCGCTGCCTGGGCGCAGGCGACAAGGGACGCGCCTGCGAGATCAGCGGACTGGCCCTGGCCCTCAGCGCCCTGTTCGGCGCGGGGTGGCTGGTGGTGGGGATGCTGTCCGCCGACCTCACCGCGGCGGGCATGGGCGCCCGGGGCGATGTGCAGGACGCGGCCGCGCTGTATCTGCGGATCCGGCTGCTGGGAGCACCGGCGGTGCTGGTCACCAGCGCTGCCTTCGGCGCGCTTCGCGGACTGCAGGACATGCGCATGCCCCTGCTCATCGCCGTGAGCATCAACGCGCTAAACATCGTCCTGGATGCGCTCCTGATCTTCGGTTTCGGTCCCGTCCCCGCCTTCGGCATCGCCGGTGCCGCCTGGGCCACCGTGGCCGCTCAGAGCCTGGGTGGATTGTGGGCGGTTGTGGCGGTGCGTGCCCGGCTCGGTCTTCCCACCCGCCTGCATGCGCGCGATGCTCGCGTGCTGCTGGTGGTGGGGCGTGACCTGTTTCTGCGCACCGGGCTGCTGACGGTCTTCTTGCTGCTGACCACGCGCGCCGCCACGCGCATCGGTGCCGAGGCCGGCGCGGCGCACCAGGCCATCCGGCAGGTGTGGCTGTTCACGGCACTTCTTCTCGATGCCTTCGCCGCCACCGCCCAGAGCCTGGTGGGGTACTTCCGTGGCGCTCGACTCCTGAAGCCCATGCGACGCGTGGCGTTTGTGGCGTGTGCGTGGAGCGTGGGCACCGGGGTCTTGCTGGCGGCGGCCATGTGGCTCGCTCAGGACACCGTGGCGCGCTTGCTGGTGCCGGCGGTGGCGCAGCCGCTGTTCTTTACCCCGTGGCTGGTGGCGGCGGCGATGCAGCCACTCAACGCGCTCTCCTTCGCCACCGATGGCATCCACTGGGGCACCAGCGACTACCGCTACCTGCGCAACGCCATGTTGCTGGCCACCGCCCTGGGCACCATGGCCCTGTTCCTGCCGGACGAGACCGTCGCCGGGTCGCTCGCCCGGGTGTGGGGGGTGATCGCAGGCTGGATCCTGGTGCGCGCCATCCTGGGGGTAGCGCGGATCTGGCCTGGAATCGGCAACAGCCCGTTCGCGTTGCGCCCCCGGCCGGGCCTCTAGAACGGCGCTTCCTGCCGGCGATTCGCGGTGGTAGGATCTGTCCTGACCCGGCTTGTGGCGGCCGGGGGGAGGTGCCCATTCACGAGGATCCCCACCAGGTGCACTCCGCGGTTCCGGCGGCGGCCCTGCTGTCGCCTCCGGGGTTCACCCTGGAGCAGGGCAAGTACCGCGTCCGCTTCGCAGACGGGGCAGAGGATGTGGACGCTGCGCTGCGGCTGCGCTTCCGGGTCTTCAACCTGGAGATAGGGGAGGGGCTCGACTCCTCGCACGAGACCGGGCGGGATCGGGATCCCTTCGACAGCTGCTGTCACCATCTCCTCGTCGAGGAACTCTCGACGGGAGAGGTGGTCGGTACCTACCGCATGCAGACCCGAGACATGGCGGTTGGCGCGCGCGGTTTCTATACGGCCGGCGAGTTTGATCTGGAGACGCTCCCGCCGGGCATGGTCTCTGCCGCAGTGGAGGTGGGCCGCGCAGCCATCGACAAGCCGTATCGCAACCGCCAGGTCCTGTTCCTGTTATGGAAGGGTCTGGCCGCTTACATGACGTACTACAAGCTGCGCTACCTTTTCGGCTGCTGTTCGCTCACCACCCAGGATCCGGTGGAGGGCTTGCGCATGCTGCGCTATCTGACCGAGCGTGGCCATCAGCACGAGGAGATCCGCATCGCGCCCCTGCCCGGCCTGGAGTGCGCGGCCGAGAGCGACTTCGTCTACGCTCCGGATGAGATCTCGGTCCCCATCCTGTTCGCGACCTACCTGCGCTACGGCGCCAAGATCTGCGGACCCCCGGCCATCGATCGCGAGTTCAAGACCATCGATTTCTTCGTGGTCCTGGACGTCCGCCGCCTCGATCCGGTCCTGCGCCGCCTATTCTTTTGACATCCCGCCCGATCCGCGGTGCCTTCAAGCTGGCGGCCTTCGTGCTGTGGACCTTGGTGTTCTATCTCCTGCTGGCGGTGGCGGTTCCGCTGCTGAACCTTGTGCGACTGCCGGGAACGCGCTGGGCGTCATCCATCCTGCGTACCTGGGGCCGCTGGGGCGCGTGGATCATGGGCATGCGCATGGAGGTGCAGGGCCGGCCACCCCGGGCGCCGTTCCTGCTGGTGTCGAATCATCTGAGCTACGTCGATGTGGTGGCGCTGGCGGCGCAGCTGGGCGGAGTGTTCGTGGCCCGGGGCGATGCGGCTCGCTGGCCCCTGGCCGGCGCCATGTGCCGGGCCGCCGATACCATCTTCGTGGATCGCGACAACCGGCAGGGTGTGAGCCACGCCCTGCGCGGCATGGAGAAGATGCTGCGCCAGGGCCGCGGCGTGGTGCTGTTCCCCGAGGGGACCAGCTCGGCGGGGCGGACGGTGCTGCCGTTCCGGCCGTCGCTGCTGGCGGCAGCGGCGCGCTCCGGCCTGCCGGTCCGTTACGCCAGCCTCACTTATGTCGCCGCCCCTGGAGGACCCTCCCCGGCCACCACGGTCTGCTGGTGGGGTGATATGACCATGGGGCGCCACCTGGTGCAGCTTTTTCGCCTGCCCGGCTT
Organism: uncultured bacterium; assembly: GCA_965371955.1. GTDB lineage: Bacteria > Acidobacteriota > Polarisedimenticolia > CBDVAL01 > CBDVAL01 > CBDVAL01. Next base: position 6,125 of record CBDVAL010000163.1, read on the forward strand.
CTCCGTCAAGGTCCGATTCGCGGGCCACGCCATCCGGGACAACGATCGCAAGATCCTGGCAGAGAAGCTCCACGAGGCTGTTTGCGCCCAGTTCGAGCCGGTTTCGGCCTAGAGGCCCGGCCGGCGAGGCGCAACGGGGAGATCGGACGCAACCCCCATCGGCTCGCAACGGACTACACCAGACTTTCCGGCCGGGCCTCCAGGTGTCGCCGGGGCTGATTTCCGGTAGAATTACCGCCGGTCCTGCCGCAGGCTGGAAGGGGCCGTTGGCGGCGGAATGATCGCCGCGCGGCGACGTTAGCGCTTGCGACCCACGGTCGCAGCCGCGATCCAGGAGAGACTCCATGCCCACGCAGAAGCACCCTGGGAGCAGCAACATCGGGTTTCTCCACCAGGGCGAGAGCCTGATCCGGAGACTGGAGGAGGGCCTGTTCACCGGCGGCAGCGAGTTGGTGCCCGGCGGCACCGTGGGAAGCCACTTCCGGCATTGCCTGGACTTCTACGTTTCCTTCCTGCGCGGCCTGGACACCGGCAAGGTGGACTACGACTCCCGTGACCGGACGCCGCAATGGGAGACATCGCGCGAGCGTGCGCTGGGAGCACTGGCGCGCGTGGTGCAGGATCTGGAGGCGCTGCGCGCTGAGGAGGTTCTCCGCCCACTGCAGGTGCGCGGTGACGGCCCGCAGGGCGAGGAGGGGTGGAGCCGCTCCAGCGTCGGGCGTGAGCTGCAGTATCTGCTGAGCCACACGATCCATCACTACGCCATCATCGGTTCCATCCTGCGCACGCAGGGCTTCGAGCCCGGCCCCGACTTCGGGGTGGCGCCTTGCACCTTGCGGCACTGGGGCAGGGCAGGCGGGGTCGCGTCGTGAGTTCATGGCGACACGGTTGCCGCAGCGAGACGCCGGACTGAGCCGTTCGCCCGCCCCCCGGCGCCGGCTGCGGTGGCTGCTGCTGGCCTACCTGATCCTTCTGGGCATCTCCCACGGGATCCGGCTGCGCGGCCCGGCGCCGACGCCCCTTCCCGAGGCATTCCACGAACTTCAGGTGGCTACCATGGACGGCGACCGCCGTCTGGAGCGCAGGATCCGCATGGTGCTCCGCCGCGCCGGCGGCGGCGACGCCCATCGGTCGGCGGTGGTGCTGCTGCACGGCAGCCCCGGCAGCGGCAGCGAACTCACCGAGCTGGCGTCGTTGCTGTCGTCGAGCTACCGCGTCATCGTTCCGGACTTGCCGGGCTTTGGTCTCTCCGAGAGGCGCCTGCCGGACTACTCGTCCCGGGCCCACGCAGGTTACATGCTGCAGCTCCTCGAAGACCTGGAAGTGCCGTCGGCCCACATCGTCGGCTTCAGCCTGGGCGGGGCCGTGGCGCTGCAGCTCTACGACCTGGCGCCGGATCGTGTGCTCTCCATGACGTTGCTGTCGGCCACCGCGGTGCAGGAACTGGAACTGCTGGGCGACTATCACCTCAACCATCTGGTGCATGGCCTGCAGCTGGGGGCCCTGTGGGGGTTGCGTGAGGGCTTCCCGCACATGGGAACCCTGGACGGCGCGTTCCTGGGCGTTGCCTACGCGCGCAACTTCTTCGATACCGATCAGCGGCCGCTGCGCGGGATCCTCCAGCGCTTCGAGCCACCCATGCTCATCGTTCACGGCGAAGAGGATTCGTTGGTCCCTGCAGCCGCGGCGCGCGAGCATCACCGCATCGTGCCGCAGAGCGAACTGGTGATGCTGCCGGACAACCACTTCATGGCGTTCCATGCGGTGGACAGCATCGCCGGCCCCATCGCGAGCTTCCTGCACCAGGTGGACGAGGGCAACGCCGTGCATCGAGGCGGGGCTGACGCCTCCCGGCTGGCGTCTGCGGTTGCCCCCTTCGACCCGCGCAGCGTGCCCCCGGTGGCTGGACCGGCGCTGCTCTCCTTCCTGTTGCTCATCGCATTGGCGACGCTGGTGAGCGAGGATCTCACCTGCATCGGCGTGGGGCTCATGGTGGCGCAGGGCCGCATTGATTTCCTGGCCG
>CBDVAL010000164.1:0-8110 GCA_965371955.1 uncultured bacterium
CAGATGGAGCAGGCGCGATTCATCGAGTCCGGGCTGGAAGAGGATGAGCCGGACGAGCCCGAGCGCGACGTCCAGACCCTCCATTAGACAAGGCTTTCCGCCGCACCCAACACCTTCCAGCCTCCGTGCGTCTACCCCAGTGTGGAGCAGACACTGACCATCGACGCCAAGCCGCGCAGCCGCGAGGAACCCGTGTGGCCGGAGAAGCTGGGGGAACTGTTTGACGCGCATCAGGCCCGCCTCTACCGGTTGGCAAGGCGCCTTTCGTCCGACCCCGAGGAGGCGCGCGATCTGGTGCAGGAGGCGTTCCTGCGCGCCGCCCGCAGCCCGGCGCGGGTGCCCGATGGTGCGGCAGCGGAGCCCTGGCTGGTGCGCGTGGTGGTGAACCTGTGCCGCGACCGGCGCCGCCGGCAGACGGTTCGCCGGCGTCCGCTGGACGAGCTCCTGCCGCAGCAACCCGGCAGCCCGGAGTCGGCGGCGGTGGCCCGGGCCACGGTGCAAGTGGCCCTGGCGCGCCTCTCACCTCGCCGGCGGGCGGTGGTGGCGCTGCACGAGCTGGAAGGCACCGACGTTGCCGGGGTGGCCCGCCTGCTGGGCATCTCCCGGGTCACGGTGCGCTGGCACCTGGCCGCAGCCCGGCGCGACCTGAAGCAATTCCTCGGCGTGGGGGACCCCGCCGGCGAACGGAGGGAACCATGAAGAAGCGCGACAACAACAGCACGCCCGACGAGCTTCGCCATGCGCTGCAGCAGGGCGACCCGGCGGGGGAGGGTGGCCTGGCGCCTGCCGAGAGGGACCGGATCCGGCGGCAGATCCTGGCAGCCGCCGAGGCTCCGCGCCGACGCTGGTTCCCTCTCGTCCGCACATTGGGCTATGCCGCGGCCGGGCTGGCCGCGGTGGTGGGCGGCTGGCTGGCGCTGCAGAATCTGCCGCAGCGCACCGGGACGCTGCCGGTCCAGCCCCCGGTGGAGCAGGCACCTGTCGTGGTCCAGGACCGGTCCGTGGAGAAGCAGGAGCCCATGCTGGAGGCGCAGCCGGTTCAGGCGGCCGCGCAGCCGGCGGAGGAGCACGCCGAGAATGCAGCTCCGCGGGGAGCCGTGGCGCCGGCGATCCTGCCGCCATCCGAGCCCCGCAAAACTCGCCAGATGCAGTTCATCACCGGCACCACCCGCGTCATCTGGACGCTGGATCCGGATTTCGATCTCGGCCCGTCGAGCGCGGCCGAGCAAGGAGAAACCTCATGACCTTCCCGACAACCTTGCGGCTTGCCGCCATCGCCCTGGTGCTGACGTTGATGGCGCCGGCGATGTCCATGGCTGAGAACGACCCCATTACCAGCTCGCGGTTCTACCAGGTGCATTACCTGCGCCACGACATGGTGGAGATCCTGGCGAGGCAGGCGTGTGGCGGCCATTTCACCGGGTGGTGCAGCATGAGCAGGGCCTCCGAGGGCTTCCTGCAGTTCACCGGAACCGACGAGCAACAGAATACGCTGGCAGCGGAACTGGAGCGGAGAGACGCACCACCGCCCACCCAGGTCTTCCAGGTGCATGTGCTACGCGCCAAGACCCAACCGCAGCAGATGCCGTTGCTACCCGAGAACGCGGTTCGTGCTCTCACCGACTTGATGCAGTTGTTGCCCTACCATGGCTTCGAGCTGGTGGACTCCGGCCTCATGCGCACCTCCGGCGAGGCGGAGCTGTTCCTGGGCTCGGATCGGCGCTACCAGGCTCGCCTGATATTCGAGGGCGATCCGGAGACCGGCAAGCCGTTGCAGATCAGCTTCCGGCTGATGGCCGAGAAGGTCGTCATAGGCCAGGACGGCGCGATGGAAACCGCCGGCATGGTGAGCCTGCTGGCCACCACCTTCAGCATGAAGGTGGGGGAGACCGTGGTGGTGGGAACCTCCAAGCTCAACGGCGGGAGCGAGGCCCTGGTGGTGCTGCTCTCCGCCGCGTCCTGAGGACCAAGGGCCCTCCTTCCTCCGGGAGGGCCCTCCTACTGCCCGGCGTCGCCGTGGCGGCATGCTTCCCGAAGTCGCGAAAACCCTCTCGCCTCATCAGATCCAGCCCTCAACCAGCCAAAACCCGCGAATATCGGTAGAATGTTCTCCCCGGCCTAGCCTGCCGGCTTCCCCCACCAGCGACGGGGCCCACCCTGGGACGACGCGGCCGCCAGTGCGATCCGGACGGCGCCCGGATGGTAAGCGAGGAGAGCATCCATGGCGAAGGCAGAGCAAAAACGTGCGGTTCTTCCCGCGCTGGAGGTGGACCTCCTGCGCCGGCTGCACAAGAAGATGCTGCGCGTCTATTTTGTCGAGGAGCGCGTCAAGCAGTTCGTCAAGCAGAACAAGTGCTCCTTCCATGCCTCCACCCGCGGCCATGAGAAGGTTCAGATTGCCACCGCCATGCTCCTGAAGCCGGGCGTGGACTGGTTCTTCCCGTACTACCGCGAAAAGGCCCTCATGGTGGGGCTGGAGATGACGCTCGAGGACATCTTCCTGGGCATGCTCTCCAGGGTCGGCGACCCCAACTCCGAGGGCCGCAACATGTCGGAGCACTTCTCCTCGAAGAGCCTGCGGGTGGTCTCTCCCACGGCCTGCACCGGCACGCAGTTCCTGGCCGCGGTGGGCATGGCCAAGGCCATCCAGGCCGATGGCCGCGATGAGATCGTCTACGTTTCCAGTGGCGAGGGTGCCACCAGCGAGGGCGAGTACTTCGAGGCCCTGAACCTCGCGGCGCGCGAGAAGCTCCCCGTCCTGTTCATGATCCAGAACAACGGCTACGCCATCTCGGTTCCCCAGTCGACGCAGACCGGCTCGCAGGTGGATCGCATCGGTCGCGGCTTCGAGATGGAGGCGGTGCGCGTGGACGGGACGCGCTTCACCGAGATGTACCAGACCCTCAAGCCGCGCATCGCCGGGCTGCGCAAGGGCAAGGGCCCGCTGCTGGTGGAGGCCATGGTGGTGCGCCTCGACTCGCACTCCTCCTCGGACGACCAGAGCAAGTACCGCTCCGAGAAGGAGCTGGAGAAGGTGCGCCAGAAGGACCCGCTGCGCCACAGCGAGCTGCGCCTGCTGGAGATGGGCGTCTACGACGAGAAGGACCTGGAGGGCTTCCGCGCCGAGGAGAAGGCTCTGGTGGACGCCGCCGCCGACAGGGTGGACGCGCTGGCCTTTCCGGACGAGTCGCAGGTGATGACGCACATCTACAGTCCCGAGCCCCGGACCATCGAGGAGCGCGAGCCGCAGGCGCTGGGCGAGAAACCCATCACCATGGTGGAGGCCATCAACCGCGGTCTGCGCGAGGAGATGGAGCGCAACGACAAGATCGTCATGTTCGGCGAGGACATCGCCGACCCCAAGGGAGGCGTGTTCGGCGTCACCCGCGGTCTCACCGACGCCTTCCCGGGCAGGGTGTACAACTCACCCCTGGCCGAGGCCACCATCATGGGCACCGCGCAGGGAATGGCCATCGGCGGCTACAAACCGGTGGTGGAGATCCAGTTCGGCGACTACTCGTGGCCGGGCTTCATGCAGATGCGTAACGAGATCCCCACGCTGCGCTGGCGCTCCGCCGGCGCATGGAAGTGTCCGATGGTGGTACGTATCGCCGTGGGCGGCTACATCCGCGGCGGCCCCTACCACTCGCAGTGCATCGAGGCGCTCTACGCCCACACCCCGGGCTGGCACATCGTGTTCCCGTCCAACGCCATCGATGCCAAGGGGCTCATCAAGACCGCCGTGCGCGGCGACGACCCGGTGCTGTTCCTGGAGCACAAGGGTCTGTACCGCCAGGTCTACACCAAGGGTCTCGAGCCGGACGCCGACTACCTCATTCCGTTCGGCAAGTCCAAGGTGGTGTCGCAGGGCACCGACCTCACCGTGGTGACCTGGGGCAGGGGGGTTCCCATGACGCAGCAGGCCCTCTCCAAGATGGGCGACGACGCCCCGTCGGTGGAGGTGGTGGACCTGCGCAGCATCGTGCCGCTGGACCAGGAGGGCATCCTGGAATCGGTGCGGCGCACCGGCAAGGCGCTGGTGGTGCACGAGGACAGTGTCTTCATGGGCTTCGGAGCCGAGATCGTGGCGCAGATCGCCGCGTCCGCATTCGAGCATCTGGACGCCCCGGTGCAGCGCGTGGGTGCGGAGGATTGCTTCGTGCCGTTCGCCCCCAACCTGGAGATTGCGGTGCTGCCGTCGGTGGACGGAATCGTCGAGGCCATCCGCGAGTTGGCGGCCTACTGAGGCCGGTCACCTCCGCTACGGCGACTCCGATTTCTTTGGCCGAAGAAGCGTCGCTAAACTTGCCGGCCCCCACCATGGATGAAGCTCGACGCGAAGCCGGCCCGCCTTCACCGCGGGATCTGAGTCCACCAACGCTTGAGCCGCTTCCAGAGTATCCACGCTGTAGAAGAACAACCCTCGCAGGTCACCGTCATCCGAAAAGGGCCCGGCCAGCACCATCTCTCCACTCTCGACAAGGCGGTCGATGTTGGCAAGGTGAGCGGCCTGCAACTCCTGCACCTTTTGAGTTACCTCCGGACTCCAGGTTGGCCCCCGGTAAATCAGCCCGACAAAGTACTGCCCCATCTTGGACGGATTCGCCGCCGTATCCTGGGCTGCTACCGCAGACGAGCCATCGAGACAAGCCACGAAGGCCACCAGCCATATCAACAAATGCATAGCCACTCCTTCCGCGTCATCAGATGAAAGATCTTGCCAGCCAGCCCCCTACGACTACCGGAACCGCACCATCCGACCTGGTGCAAGCTCTTGTCAGGCGGTTCTTGAGTTCCACGGCGTCACCAGTTCTTCGAACTTTGGCGACTATTGCCTCGTCAGCGCCAGTAGGGCGTGTTGTCCGGCAGCTGCAGCGCATGGTTAGGCGAGGCCGATAATGAACAGGGTCGTGTTGCGAAAGTGCCTCGGTCCGTCGGTTCCCTTCCACATGAGGTCGTGGACGGCCTTCTTCGCTTCGTCCTGAATCTCAGGTGCAAGCTGTGCGGTGGTAACGCCAGCCAGGACCTCCCAAGCCGATTCGAAGTCGTCGAAATCGAAACCGAGCTCCTGGCGCTCGACCCTGGCCTGAATACCTGCTTCCGACAATTGGCTGAGGAACAAGGCTGTATCGGCCAGCGCGCCCGGACCGACGCCCGGCACAGGCGGTGTCGACGCAAAGCTGCCCGCCGTCTGTTTGAAACGTAACGATGTCGCACTCCGCGGGAGCGGCCCACACTGCGGCGACCAGACGCCCAGCCGGGCGCAGCACGCGCGCTATCTCTCGCGCAGCTGCAGCGCGGTCGATTACGTACATGAGGCTCAGGGAGGCCAGCACGACGTCAAAGGTCGAATCCTCGGCAGGGATGGCCTCGGCACGACCTTCCCGGAACTCCACGTTCTCGAGGCCCAGGTCCGTCACCCTCTGCTTCGCCAGAAGCAGCATGTCGGAACTGATGTCATTGCCGATCACACTGCCGTCCCGTCCAACCATCGCAGCCGCGTGCACCGCAACCGACCCTGTTCCAGTACCCAGGTCGAGGACCCGCTCACCTGGCTTCAGTGCCGCGCGCTCGACCACGGCCTCCACAACCGGCACAAACCGTCGGTCAACCTCTTGCGCGTACAGTTCCGATATTCGATCCCAGACCCCGATTTTCCACTCGAGCCCTTGGTCGTTCTTGTCTGGATCCATAGCCGTCACCTCGCGCGTGCCTGCGCCTGACGCCAGCGCTAATGGCCTGCCAGCCAATCACAATAGCCGATCCACGCTTCCATCGGAGCCACCACGCGGTAGCAGAAGTAGAGCACACCGATCAGAACGGTAACCACCCAGAACGGCGAGCGACGCACGCCCAGCCGCCAATCATTTGCGATCAGGGCTACCAACATCACACTCAGCACGGCAAAGTTCCCGTGCGCCGCAACGTCGAATGTGCCAAAGCTCGGCACCCAAAAGAAGAAGATGCGAAAGAATATCGCCGTACCGATCGCAAATGCCGTCGAGATCATGAAGCGCATGTGAAGCGCCGGCTGCCTCCGATACGCGATCGCGAGTCCCCAAGTAATCGCCAGGGATACCAACATCATGTGCTGGAATATCGCGTCGCGCGCTAGCTCCGCCGTAACGCGGTCTGCCGAGCTCATCAGCGAGCCGCGCATGGTAACAACTCCCGAAAGAATCGTCACCGGCACGTATACGTACGAAGTGCCGCCGACGAGCCGATGCAGTCTCATACGACCGCTGCGCACAAACCATGCTTGCGCCGTTAGTATGGCCAGCCAGCCCGCCATCAGCGCGCCATGCACGTGAAGCGTCCACGTAAACCTCTCTGGCAAATCGTTCAGTATGCCGAGATACGATTTCCAGAACGCGGCCACCATGACCAATAGCAACAGGGCCAACAGGGGACTTGCATGGCGGAAAGTCAGTAGGGCGTCTCCCTGCTTCAGGCGCGAACCGGCTCCACTCATCGTCACGCTCCCCTGTGAGTTGTCGTACCGCAGCGACCGTTGTTCTCTCAGCCAAGCAGCCCCTGGATGGGGCCGGGGCCGCCTGGACCTGATGACTTCCGCAGAAAGAGGCTGGCCTCCGAGGTATTCGCGGGTTAGCCTTGCGGCCGGAGCCAGCATCGTGTACGGGACACGAAAACTTCAGAACGTAGATCAGCCATGAGTAATTGTAGCACGACACTCTTCATCGGTCTCGATGTCCACGAGGACTCCATCACCGTGGCCTGTGCCCCCGAGGGGCGGGGTGCCGGAGTTCGGGTGTACGGGACGATCGGTACGCGGCAGGCTGACATCGACAAGCTGCTGCGGAAGCTCCGATCCGGTGGCGCCCAGCTGTCCTTGTGCTACGAGCCAGTCCGTGCGGCTGTGGGCTCCTGCTCACCCTTAGCCAGGAATCTGAGCAACTGGCGTTCATGTTCAGAGCGTGGGCCCCCCTGTCAAGCACCCATTCTTCCCTGAGTGCGTCTAACGTAGCGCCGTTAAGCAGCGTGCGAAGCACGCCTGCTTCAATGGCTTGTTAGGCCGCCCCTCTCAGCTGTTACAGCGATGCGCTTGCACCACGATCTAGCAACAATTCGATGATGTCACGATCCCCCTCAGACGTTGCAATGCTCAAGGCTGACACACCTGCCGTGGTTGTCATGCTCACGTCCGCACCGCGATCGAGAAGCAGTTGAACCAGCCCTTTGTCCCCCCGCAAGCATGCGAAGTGCAACGCAGTCCATCCATCTTGTGTAGCTGCGTTGATCTTGGCACCTCGGTCCAGGAGCAGGTTCACCGACTCGATGTCGCCGTCCGCGGCGGCAAAGTGCAGTGGCTGCGCTCCAACAAGAGTCGACGACATGGCCGAGTCCTCAGTGGGCGGTGCAGCCTGGCAGCCGAGCACAAGTAACAGCGCGGCCATTATGATTGTAATGCGGATCACGCTCTCCTCCTTCCTACTCCAGCCGGCCTAACGTATCGGCACAAAGCCGCGGCGGCGAGCCGCGGCGCCAGTTGGCACAGGTTACCACGCCGTCGGATTCAGTGCGTAGTTAGACAACGGGGCGCGTTGCTTCGGGAGCCCGCCTGTCAACCGGCAGTGTAGCCCTCTCCAATTCCGCCTTATCCAAATCGATCTCATGTCGCACGTTAGTAGCAAACTGAACAACCCACGGACCAAAGATGAGGACGACGAAGAACAGTAACTCCCAGGGAGCAACAAACAGTCGGTTCTCCAGTAGCAGTTCCCCCACCCCCCACCATGGGTGGAACACAACAGTTGCGATGGAGGCCACTCGTGGGCGCATGGTAAACCAAAAACCTAGAATGTACGAGAGAAACAGCACGCTCCAACGGATTGTCGACCTGAGGTTCCATCGTCGTCCGAACAATAGGCGACAGTGTGGACACCTAACCAAGAACCCCCTTCCAAGGTCCCAACGGGAGCTTGCGCTGTCGTTCCCACAGTGCGGGCATGTCGCAGTGCGAAGTGAGGTTCCGAACGGAACGGGATAAACCGCGGTCGGATATGTTGGCACGGGAAGCAAGCGATCCAAGACCTGAATCATTGGTTCACCGTTTGTCTAACGTCTTGCCATTCAGCTGCCGGCGAAGCCG
>CBDVAL010000165.1:0-8060 GCA_965371955.1 uncultured bacterium
CTCGGTGGTCGGCTCCGGCCCGAACAACTCAGCCGAGCGAGGTATAAGTCTTGGCTCCGACCCCGTTTGTTCTACGTGCCGGGCTCGGTTTGGCGGCGGTGATCGAGGATGCGCTCCAGTTCGTCCGCGGGCAGCACGCCCTGCTCCAGCGCTACCTCGCGCACGGTGCGGCCCTCCGCGTATGCCGTCTTGGCGATCTGCGCCGCCTTGTCGTAGCCGATCTTCGGCACCAGCGCCGTGCACAATGCCAGGCTGCGCTCCACCAACTCCTCGGCACGCTCGCGGTCCGCCTGTAGCGATTCCACGCAGCGCTCGGCGAAGTTGTTCGCCGACGTACCCAGCAGGTGCACCGACTGCAGCATGCAATGCGTCATCACCGGCATCATCACGTTCAACTCGAAGTTGCCGGTCATCCCGCCCAGTGCAACGACAGTGTCGTTGCCCATGACCTGGGCGCACGCCATGATCAGCGACTCGGCGATGACCGGATTGACCTTCCCCGGCATGATGGACGACCCCGGCTGCGTGGCCGATAGCTTGAGCTCGCCGATGCCGCAGCGCGGCCCGCTCCCCAGCCAGCGGATGTCGTTGGCGATCTTCGCCAGTCCGGCAGCGATGGTCTTCATCTGCCCGCTGGCCTCCACCACGCTGTCGCGGGCGCCCTGCGCCTCGAAGTGGTTGGCCGCCTCGACGAACGCGATGTCGGTCTGCTTGGCGATCCGCGCGATGACCTTCGCCGCGAACTCCGGATGCGTGTTCAGCCCCGTCCCCACCGCGGTACCGCCCAGCGCCAGCTCCCGCAACGCCTTGATGGCCCTGTGGCTGCGGCCCACCGCATGCTGCACCATGGCCGCATAGCCCGAGAACTCCTGCCCCAGCCGGATGGGCGTGGCATCCTGTAGGTGGGTCCTGCCGATCTTCACAATGTCATCGAACTCGGCAGCCCGTGCCTCCAACGCCTTTTGCAGGCGCTCCAGTCCGGGCAGCAGCTGTTCACGAATAGCCACGGCAGCGGAGACATGCATGGCTGTGGGGATCACATCATTCGACGACTGTCCCCGGTTCACATGGTCGTTGGGATGCACGGGAGACTTGGACCCGCGTGAGCCGCCGAGAATCTCGTTCGCCCGGTTGGCGATCACCTCGTTGGCGTTCATGTTGGTGGACGTCCCCGAGCCGGTCTGGAAGATATCCAGGGGGAAGTGTTCATCCAGCTTCCCGTCGGCCACCTCCCCCGCCGCCTGGATGATGGCCGGCGCGATCTTCTCATCGAGAAGCCCGAGCTCCCGATTCACCTCCGCCGCCCCGCCCTTGATCAGCCCCAGCGCTCTCAAGAACGGTCGCGAGAACCGGATCCCGGAGATGGGAAAATTCTCCAACGCCCTCTGCGTCTGGGCCCCGTAGTAACTCTCCTCCGGCACCTGAACCTCACCCATAGAATCCGTCTCCACGCGCATCTTCGCCATTTTGCTCAAACCAAGCTCCGCAGGAAGGAAACCGCCATCATTCTACCACTTCACCGCTCCGCCGGCGGCCCCTTCCTTTTGCCACGGCCACAGGCTATGCTGGCCGCATGATCCTGGAAAAGTGGATGGACCCGAACTGGCTATCGAACTCCTACCTGGTAGGCGATCACGAAGGCGGCACCGGCCTGGTGGTGGACACCGGCGCCGATCCGGCCGCGCTGCTGCAGGCAGCAAGGGATCACCGCCTCCAGGTGACGCACATCTTCAACACCCATTTCCACGGCGATCACACCCAGCACAACCGCGACATCGCGGGTGCCACCGGTGCCAAGGTCTGCATCCACAGGGCGGACGCCCCGCATATCGACGGCGTCGGGTTGGAACTGGAGGGCGGCGAGAAGATGACCATCGGCGAGATGACCGTGGAGGTGGTCCACATCCCCGGCCACACCGCCGGGCAGATTCTCCTCATCGTCAATGGAGAGGACGCCTTCACAGGCGACACCCTGTTCCGCCGCTCCATCGGCGGGAACCGCGCCCCCGGCGGCACCACCTTCGCCGATCTGCGGCGCTCCATTGAAGAGCGAATCCTGACGCTGCCCCCCTCCACCCGGCTGCGCCCCGGCCACACCGATCCCACCACGGTGGCCGAGGAGCTGGCGGAGAACCCGTTCGTGCGCGTGATGAAGGGCCTGGACCCTGAGGGCGAGGGCGAGTGCACGTTCGACGGCCAGCAGGCTCGGCTCATCGTCTGGGGTGACGACTACGACGGCGGCCACAAGGCCTGGGTGCGCTTCCCGGACGGTACCGACGCCGTGGTGCCCGGCAGCCGGACCAAGGTGCACAGGGCTACATGAGGTAGGGGCCGCCGGAGCCCGGTCCTCCGGCCCCGCCGTCGAACTCCGGATCTTCCTCGCCCTGCGCCTGCTCCATGGCCTGGCGGATGCGCTCCTCCTCCGGCACCATGCGGTTGTGGATGGCGCTCACCAGCAGCAGCGCCCGTCCCACCGAGGTGACATCGGTGTCCAGGAGGTCCCGGAACACCGGGATGAGCTCCGGCGCGCCCAGCACCGACACCCAGTCGCACACGAATCCCGGATCCAGCGTCGTCGCCAGATCCTCCATGTGCTCCAGGACGAACGCCAGCGACTCACGCGTGCCCGCCTGGCACAGGGCCGCCACCATCCACTCGAGAGCCTCCGTCTCCGGAGGGTGGCTGTGGTAGGCGTTGCGGACGGGGCCCACCACGGCGGGACCCATGCGCTCCAACGCGCGACCTGCCGCCTCCGCCACCACCTCGTGGTGATCCGACAGGCACTGGATCACCTCATGCGCCTCCTCCACTGCCTGCAGCCGGCCGAGGATCTCCAGGGCAAGGATGCGGCCGTACCACGGGCCGCGTCGACCCAGCATCTCCACCGCGAAGCCCACCGCACGCTCCCGGGACGCCCCGTCCGGAGCAGCGTCCACGATGGCCGCGGGAAGCCGGTCCATCAGGGCCGTGCTCTCCACCTGCGCAAGAGCCAGCAGCTTGTCGAGATCGTCGCCGGCACGCTGCATCTCCCGGCGTAGCGAGCGGAAAGAGGCCAGCTTCAGGGCGCAGGAGAGCAGTGCGACCACGGTCTGGGATGCCGCCCCCGGCCCCATGCGCTCCAGGTCCTCCAACATGCGCGACTCCGCCAGACCCGACGCCAGCGCCGCAATACGTCCCGCCAGCGGATCCGAGCCACCCAGCTCCGCGGCGCGCTGGCGGCAGAACTCGTCGAGGACCCGGGCTACCACCGGCAGGCTGCCGTCCCGGAACGCCGTCTCCATGCGGTCCAACCACTCCGGGCCCATGCAGGCGCGGGTCTCGGCGTCGTACGTGGCGTCGAACGACTTCACCGTCCGTCGCAATTCCACCAGGTTGCGGCGGTCGGTATGCAGCAACCAACCCACGTCGTCCACCTCGAGCCCCTCCAGGATCCCCTGCAGAGCCCGGGCCGCATGCTCGGCGCCGCGCCACGCCAGCGCCTCGCGCAAACGTGACAGATAGGTGGTGTAGTCGGCCGGGGTGAGCCGTGCAAACACCTCCCGGGCCACGGCCGGGTCGGACAGCAACACCGGCTGGCTGGTGATGAGTGCGGAGGCCACCTCTCTCGCCGCCGCCGGGTCCCCGTGCCGCACCAACGCTGCCACGATGGCCGCATACCCCGGCTCGTCCAGGTCGGCGCGGTGTACGGACGACGCCGCCAGCTCCTCCACCGTCGGGTAACCCAATCCGCCCAGCGTCTCCAGGCACGCGCCCGGCACCATCCCCCCGGCATGGCGGAAGCCGCGCTCCAGGATGGGAATGTGACGCGCCGTCCCGTACCCCGCCAGGTGCTCCGCCACGGCTTCGCCCATGCCGCTGGCTTCATCGAGCAGCAGCGGGGCCACCAGGTCGGAGGCGTTGGAAGGATAGTGGCGGATCAGCCGGCTGGCTGCCCAGGAACGCACCTCGGGATCCTCATGGCGCACATGGCGGGCCAACGCCTCGTAGCGCCACAGCAGTAGCCCCTTGCGAACGGCTCCCCCCAGGACCTGCTGTTGAGGCGGCCGGCGAGGCTTGCGTCGACGATGATCGGCCATGGTTGGATGATAGCAGAGGCAGCAACATGAGGGGGGACTGTCCCCCCCGTGCGGAAAAGTTGCCTGCCCCCTACGGCAGCATGCGCGAAAACCTGGCCAGGTCCAGGTTGCCGCCGCTGATCACCGCCACCACGTCGCTCTCCGGGGGCACCTGGATCTTCCCGGCCAGCAGCGCCGCCACCGCCGCGGCGCCTGCAGGCTCCGCCCCCAGCTTGCAGCGTTCCAGCAGCAGTCGCAGCGCAGTGCGGATCTCGTCGTCGGTGACCAGGACCACCTGCTCCACCTGGGATCGCACATGCTCGAGGTTCAGCTCACCGACGAACGGTGGCGCCAGGCCGTCGGCGATGGTGTCCAGGCTCTCCAGGCGCACCGGCTTGCCCGCCTCCAGGGCGCGGGTCATTCCGGGAGCCCCTTCCGGCTCCACGCCCAGCACGCGGATGGTGGAACCGGGGCCGCGCAGCGCCGCAGCCACGCCGGAGATGAGCCCGCCGCCGCCCACCGGCACCACCACGGTGTGGACGCCGGGCAGGTCCTCCTGAATCTCCAGCCCCAGGCTGCCGTGGCCGGCCACCATGTCCGCGGCGTCGAACGGATGAATGAACGTCAGACCGCGCTCCTGGCGCAGGCGCTCCACCGTCTCGAACGCCTGGTGGACGTCCGGCTCCATCACCACCTCGGCGCCGTAGCCCCGGGTGGCCTCGACCTTGCCAGGCACGGCTCCCTCGAACATCACCACGGTGGCGGGAATGCCCACCTCCCGGGCGGCATAGGCCACCGCCTGGGCGTGGTTGCCCGCCGAGATGGTGACGACGCCCCGGGCGGCCTGTTCGTCCGGGAGCTTGAGGATGGAATGGAGCGCGCCGCGCGCCTTGAAGGAGCCGGTGCGCTGGAACAGCTCGGCCTTGAGGTGAAGGCGGCAGCCAGTCAGGCGGGACAGGGTGCTGCTGCCCAGCAGAGGCGTACGGTGCAGGCGCGGCGCGATGAGCCGCGCCGCCTCCCGGACCTGCTCCACAGTGACCATGGGTGCCGCTATTCGATGCGCTTGATGATGTGCCAGCCGAACGGGCTGGTGGAGGTGTTGAAGTCGGCGATACCGATCTCGCCCACCTCCAGCACGAAGCCCACGTTGCCGAACGCGCCCACCATGCGTCCTCGAGGGTGCTCGCCCTGCCCCGGCGTGACGCCGTTGTTCGACATGGCGTAGATGCCCGGCGCCGAGTCGTTGGTGTACTCCTTCACCAGCGCGTCGTAGTCCTCACCCTTCTGCGCGCGCTCGAGTATCTGGTAGGCCAGTTCCTTGGCCTCCTCCATGGAGCGCTTGATCTCCGTGTTGCCGCGCAGCGTGCCCTTGAAGGCGATGAGGATGTGCTGCACCTTGATATGATCGGGTTCTTCGCTGGCCCTCTCGGGCTTCTCGGCGGGAGCCGTCTGGTTCTGGGCCAAGGCCGGCGCGCACAGGGCGACGGCCAGGATCAGCGCGGGGATGGTTGACTTCACGATTTCCTCCAGGGTCCAGGGCCACCGGCACATCCGGGGCCGAGAGCGCTCCATTCTACCGGTTCTCGCTGCCCGGATGCCAGGAGACCCGGCCCCGTCCGGGATCTCAACGAGTATGGAGGTCGATGATGTGCTCGATGGCGCGCGCGCACACCGGGCAGAAACCGACCTCGTCCCGGGTGAACATGATGCAGTCCGCGGCCGGCCGATAGAGACCGCGGGCCTGGTAGCCCGCTCCCTCGAAGGCGCCCACCTTGCCCGCGTATTCCTCGTCGCCCAGCATGCGCGTGAACAGCACCTGCTCCTCGCGGAACAGCGCTTCCAGGTCCTCCTCGGGGGCGCCGGCGGCGCGCATCTCGCGGCGCTTCTTCTGGCTGGCCCGGGAGGCCTTCTCGTATTCCTCCTTGCCCCACGGCGTCGGCAGCGGCGTGCCGGGTTCCACCAGGTCGCGCCACTTGAGCCGGTCCGGCGACAGCAGGGCGGTGATGTTGGGCTCTGACGGCTCCACGTCCGGCGGAGTGAACTCCTCATAGGCCACTTCGGAGGTGAAGTACTCGTCGGCGAGCCCGGCGAAGGAATGGCCGAACTCGTGGATCATGAGATACGAGTTGAAGCCGGAACCCGCCGCTGCGGTGGCGTAGAGGTTGTAGATCCCGCCGCCGCCGTACTGCCGGTCGTTCACCAGGATGACCACGGCATCGTACGGCGCCGCCGCCGCCACGTCCCGCCAGGCGTGTTCCTCCAGCGTGAGGACGTAGCGCTCCGAGTCGAAGCTGTTGTAGCGCGCTCGCAACGGCGTGCTGCGGAACACACCCGCGCGCGGCCGGCTGACACCGGAGTGCGGTGAGGCCGTATCGATGGCGCGGATGTTGAAGTCGCCGGACCGGGAGGCGAACGGCTCCGTCGCCAGCAGGTCCCGAGACAATTGCTTCACCTGATCGTGGAAGCGCTGGCGCTCCTCCGCCGTGTAGCCATCGCCCAGGATGAGCAGGTCCACCTTCACGGAAGGGTCACCGTTGTCCTGCACCGTCCACACCGCCTGCTCGGGCACCGGCGCCCGGTCCACGAAGCGCGAGTCCGGCTCGATGACCGTGGTCCAGATCTCCCGGAACGCCTGGTCCGCGCCGCGCTTGCGCAGGCGCACCTGGAACGGCCTGCGCGGCTCGGGAAAGCGCACGGACTCGGCAAGAGTCCGGAACGTACCGTCCAGGGCCTCGCCGGTGGTCTCCCACTCGCCGAAGATGCTGGCGAACCCGCGCGAGTAGAGCACCTGCCCGGTCTTGCGGTCGGCCACCTCCACCTGGTACTTCCCCAGGCCGGTGCGATCCAGGAGCTGCGTCCGGCTTCCCGGCCAGGCGCCCTCGATGCGCATGCGGTGAACGCTGATGTGCTCCTGCTCCGCTGTGCCGGTATGAAAGTAATCCAGCCGAAACGTACCTCCGGTGAAGTGGGCATCGAAGTCGGCGCCGTACAACCCACCCAACGAGCACACCGCAACGAAAACGAGCATGGAAAACCGAATTCGCAACATGTCCCCTCCTTGATGTAAACCGGTGTAAACCGGGGTCGGAGCCAGGACCTATACCTCGCTCGTCATGCCTCTCTCGTCGACTGCCGCCCGCCGGCCCGGCAAACGAGGTATAGGGTTTGGCTCCGACCCCCACCTAAACCCCTTGTTTACAACGGAGCGAGGTATAAGGTTTGGCTCCGACCCCATTACTCTTGCAGGCCCATGCCGCGGCGTGCTGCTGCTAGGGCGGCGGTGAAGACGCCGGCGATTGTGCCGAAGAGTAGGATGCCGGCCACCTGGATCCAGTCGACCAGGGTGGCCGGGCTTATCAGTGCCGAAAGGCCGGCGGCGAGACGGAACCCCGCCTCCGGCTCGCTGGCGAACAGCTTGAGCGCGGCGAGCAATCCGGCCAGCAGGGCCGCCGTGCCGATGCCCACCACCAGACCGGCCAAGCCGCGCAGCATCAGTCCCGCGGCGGATAGCGGTGCGCGCCTCTCCTGGGCCTGCACGGTGAACGTGGGCTCGCGCACGTTGAACGGCACGAAGCGCCACAACAGCACCATGCCGGGGATCCCCGCCACCATGGTGCCCCAGAAGAACCAGGTCCAGCCCACGGCGCCGACGGCGAACCCGGCGATGGGGCCGGAGAACAGTCGCGGCAGGCTGAACAGGCTGGAGAACAGCGCGTACTGCGTGGCCGAGAAACGCTTCTGCGTCATGCGCAGCAGCAGCACCGAGAACGCTCCCGTCCCCATGCCCGAGGTGAGGTTCTCGAACGTCATGGCGCCCCACATGAGCGGCCGGTTCACCTCGCTGTTCGCCAGCAAGAGGTAGCCCACGTTGGAGAAGATCTGCAGCAGCCCGAAATACCACAGCGAGCGCCCCAGCCCCAGCACCATGGTGAGCATGCCTCCCAGTAACGTCCCTCCGATGGTGGCGGTGAGGCCGATCATCCCGGTGGCGATGCCGCGGTCGAA
>CBDVAL010000166.1:0-7920 GCA_965371955.1 uncultured bacterium
CCCCTGAATCCAAACAACTTAACCGGCTAGGGCGCAGGGCGGGGCCGATGTCCGACCCGGCATTGTTCTTGCAATTCCCCTCATCGCCAGTCCTGGAAACAGGACCCAAAGAGCCCTCACCCGGAGCTTGAGCGCGAACAGCGCAGCGGGGTACCGCAAGCAGGTGCCGCGGAAAGCCCCGGGGAGGTTCTGATGCCGGTTTCCCCCGTTCTCGATCCTCTGCTCCACTCCATCTCGTCAGTCGCCGTTCCTCCCCAGCGGGTCGGGTAAGCGGGCGATGCCACTCCTGGTCCACAGCGCCGTGCAGCAGCGCAAGGCTGAGGAGCTGAGCGCCGGGCTGCCGGGCCGGCAAGCCGACGCCGCACTCCGGCCCGGGCAGCGTCTGTCCCACTATCGGCTGCTGGAGCAGATCGGCGAGGGCGCAATGGGCGTGGTGTGGAAGGCGGAGGACACGGTTCTCGGACGGATGGTGGCGGTGAAGTTGTTGCCGCCGGCGCTGGTGGCGGATCGCACGCATCGCGGCATGCTTCTCAACGAGGCCCGCCTGGCGTCGTCGGTGGCCGCGGCGAACGTGGTCCAGGTGCACGAGTTCGGCCGGGATCGCGACCTGGACTTCATCGTCATGGAGTACGTGCCGGGCGTGGCTCTGGACCGGGAGATCAAGGGACGTGCGGCTCCGGCGAGTCGGGTGGCCCACCTGGGCTGCCAGATCGCCCGGGCGCTGAGCAGCGCGCATGAGCGGGGGCTCGTCCACCGGGATCTCAAGCCGGCCAACATCCTTGTGACCGCCGACGACGAGGTGAAGGTGCTGGACTTCGGGCTGGCCCAGCTGCTGGAGCAGGCCGACGAGAACCTGCTCTCCGAGGCACCTACACGCGGCATCGGCACATGCGACCGGCAGCAAGAGCTGTGCGGGACCATCGCCTACATGTCTCCGGAGCAGGCGCGGCGCGAGCCGGTGGATGCTCGCAGCGATATTTTCTCCCTGGGCGCCATCCTGTATCAGATGGCCACCGGCAAGCTTCCGTTCGCCGCACCGACGAACCTGGATGTTCTGCAGGCGGTGGAGATGGCCTGTCCGCGCCCGGTGCGTGAGCTGGCTCCGGCAGTTCCTGCCGAGTTGCAGCGCATCATCCACAAGGCGCTGGCGCGGCTGCCGCAGGATCGTTACCAGCACATGGACGAACTCGCCGTGGACCTGCGGCAACTTCGCTTGAGGCTCGAGGGTCGGCCCGAAGCTCGTGGGGTCGCGGTCTTTCCGGGGCCGCGGAAGGCCATGCCGCGCCGGCGCCTGCTGCAGGCGGCCGCCGTGGCGCTGGGAGTGTGGGCCGCCTCCTGGGGTTCCGGTCCCGTGCCGGAAGACCCGGCCCCGGCATCGGTGCTGGCGGCTCACGACAGTTTCGCGCAGCCCATCTGGAACCCGGCCGGCAACCTCATCGCTTTTGTCTCCAGCGAGGCGGGCAGCCAGGACGTCTGGATCTCCGATCCGTCCGGCGCGAACCCCATCAACCTCACCGCCGACTCTCCCGGCCAGGATTCCAGCCCGGCATGGTCGCCGGACGGCCAGCGGATCGCCTTCTACTCCGAACGCGACGGCGGCGGGATCTTCACCATGATGGTCCTGGGAGGCGACCTGCGCGCACGACTGCCGCTGCCGTCTGCGCCCCATGGCCTGCGCTGGTCCGCCGGCGGTGCGCTGGTCTTCGAGGTCGCCGGCCCGGACGGCGAGATCCGGATGTACTCGCTGCAGGCGGACGCCGCCCGGCCGGACTGTCTCAACTGTTCCCAAGCAGCCCGGTGAAAAACCCGCGCTGTCGCCAGACACGCGCCTTTCGCCCGATCTCTGCGTTGCGAAACCTCCCTGTAGCGGTACTACAGCCCAAGGTTCCGCGCCTTGATCTCGAGCGAAATCCACGCACCTGACTCCGCGAGGGTTCTTCACCGGACTGCTAGCGCCTCGTAGACCGCCCGGGCTATCTGCAGATCCTGGATGGCAACGCCGGTGAGATCCACCACGGTGATCTGCTCATCGGACGTGCGGCCCGATGCTCTCCCGCCGATGACGTCGCCGAGCTCCACCACGCGCTCCTCCTGAAGGTGTCCGGAGCCCAGGGCACGATGAATCTCGCCGCGCTCACGGCATTGAGAGATGCTGTCGGCCACCACCACCTCCGCGCGCTCCAGGATGGCCGGGTCGAGCTCCTGCTTCTCCGTGGTGTCCGAGCCCACCGCGGTGATGTGCGTTCCGGGGCGCAGGTCGGCGGCATGCAGCAACGGCTGGTGGGAAGGGGTGGCGGTCACCACCAGGTTGCAGGACGCCAGGATGGCGGCGGCATCCCCGGTGGTCTCCACCTGGAAGCCGGAGGGCTTCAGCGCTGCGCGGTAGCGGGTCCGCTGCTCCTCGCCTCGGCCCCAGACGAGCACATCGCGGCATGGCGTGAGCGGTGCCAGATGCTCGAGCTGCAGCCGCGCCTGCACACCGGTGCCCACCACGCCGATGCGTTGCACCGTGCGCGGCGCCAGGTGCTTGGCCGCCACGGCCCCGGCGGCGGCGGTGCGCACATCCGTGAGGCGGCCCTCGTCCAGCAGCACCGCCACCAGTTCGCCGGTGTGCTGGCGGAACAGCAGCATGAGACCGTCGCCCGACGGCAGGCCCAGCTCGGCGTTGCGGTAGAAGCCCGAGGCGATCTTGATGACGTAGTAGTCGTCCTCGCGCAGGTAGCCGTACTTGATGTGCACCTCGCCGCGCTCGAGCAGCAGCTCGCCGACGGGTGGGATCACCGCGCGGCCGTCCGAATAGGCGTCGAATGCCTGCTCCAGGGCGGGCAGCAGCTGTAGCGACGGCAGGACCGTCTCGATCCGGTCACGCGGGATGATCTTCATGAAACCGCTCTTCGTCACGCTCTCTCCTGGAAGACGCGCAGCAGCGTCTCCGGGTCGATGTTGCCGCCGCACAGCACGACCACCGCATGCCGGCCGCGAAACCGATCCTGCAGCTTGCGATACGAGGCCAGGGCCACGGCCGCTGCGCCCTCGATGAGCATGGAGCGGGAGCGGACGAAACGCACCAACTCCGTGGCGATCTCCTTCTCGGTGACGCTGACGTAATCGTCCACGAGATCGCGGCAGGTCTCGAGGGTGATGGCCCCGGCCTCCACCCCGCCGGCGGTTCCCTCGGAGAGGGTGGGCAGGGAGGGCAGCTCGAGGATCCTGCCGGCCTTCACCGACTTCATCATTATGCACGAGTTCTCCGGCGAGCACGCGATGATCTCGACACCGGGCCGCACCGCCTTCAAGTAACCGGCGATGCCGGAGACCAACCCGCCACCCCCCAGCGCCACGAACACCGCATCGAACTGCTCGAGTTGACGGTGCAGCTCCACGCCCACCGTCCCCTGGCCTCCCAGGACCTTCGGGTCATTGTAGGGGGAGACATACGGCAGGCCATGCTCGGCGGCATGGCGGCGGCCGTGATCCTCGGCGTCCACCGGGTCGTCACCTACCACCTGTACCTCGGCGCCCAGTTGCTCGATGCGCCGGCGCTTGCCGTCCGGGATGCTGGGCGGCACGAATACCACGCCGGAGGTGCCCAGTTGCCCGAGCGCGTAGGCCACGGCGGTGCCATGGTTGCCGGTGGAGGCGGTGACCACGCCACGGGCGCGCTCCTCGTCGGTGAGCGACAGGAGCTTGTTCAGCGCCCCGCGCACCTTGAACGAACCGGTGTGCTGCAGGTTCTCCAGCTTCAAGGTGACCTGCGTGCCGTCGCCGGCCTGCAGGAACGAGCACGCTTCCACGTAGGTCTCGCGGATGTGCGGACGGATGCGCTCCTCCGCATCCAGTACCTCCTGCTGGATGTCCATCACGAAGTGCGCAGCTCTTCCACCAGCTCGTGGATGCGGTTCAGCGCCGCAAGCAGGTAGTCGTGCGGCAGGCCGAAGCTGATGCGCAGGTAGCGGTCCATGCCGAAGTGGTCGCCCGGGACGATGAGAACGCTCTTCTCCTTGACCAGCCGGTCCACCAGCTCGCTGGAGTTGACATCCAGCCGGTAGCGCAGGAACGCGATGGCCGCGGCCTGCGGCGGCACCATGCCGAACGTGTCGCCGTGACCTGCCATCCATTTCTCGAGGACGGGGAAGCCGCTCCGGATGTAGTCCCGGGCCCGGGCGATGAGGCGTGGGCGCACCTCGGGCGACAGCGCGCATGCGGCCAGCTTGTTGGACAGCATGGTGGCGCACAGAGTGGTGTACTCGTGGCGGGCCCAGATCTCGTCCAGCGTGTCTTCCGGTCCCACCACCCAGCCGATGCGCAGGCCTGGTAGACCGTACGCCTTGCTCATGCTGCCCACCGCCAGCACGCGCGAGTAGCGCCCGTAGAAGGACGGCGTCTCCTGCTCCATGGTGCGCTCGGCGCCGCGGTAGACCTCGTCCGACAGGATCCAGGCGCCCACGCGCTCGGCGGCGGCGACGATGGCGTTCATCTCCGATCCGGTGAGGACGTAGCCGGTGGGGTTGTCCGGGTTGCACACGGCGATGAGCTTGGTGGCGTCCGTGACCGCGCGCTGCAGCTCCTCCAGGTCCACGGACCAGCCGTGCTCCTCGCGCAGCCGGAACGACTTCACCTCCAGTCCGTGGTTCTTGGCGATGCCCCAGATCTGCATGTAGTTGGGGAGCATGATGACGATCTCGTCGCCGGGCTGGAGCACGGTGCGGACGGCGTTGTAGTTGGCCTCGATGGCCCCCACCGTGACCAGCACGTTGGCCGCCGTGGCGCCATCGTAGAGCGCCGCAATATTCTCGCGCAACTCCGGGATGCCGTTGACGTGCGGGTAGTTGAGGTCGGTGGCCAGAAGCCGGTCCATGAGGCCCGGGTCATGCTCGCACATCTCTCTCAGCAGGATCGGATGGACACCGCTCTCCGAGAGGTTGTAGTCCACCGCCTGCTCGAAGCGGGACATCATGCGTTCCATCTCGAACGGGAAGAATGCCATGTTGGTGCTCCTCAGTGAATCCGGATGGAGGCATTGTAGCAGCCCGGCCCGAGGGGGGCCTTGCGCCCCAACCTGCCCGATTCAACGACAGACGTGCCTTTTCTTCGGCGTCCAGAATCCTTGGACCAGTACACCATTTCGCTGTTCCAGAGTCGTCGGCCTGATTCACCGACCAGGACAATGTGCCGCCCCACTCTTGACGCCTCACGGGAGCCGTGCTAGTTTGAGTCGTTCTCATCACAGACATCGCGAACCGTGGAGGCGAAATGCTCGGTCCATGGTAGAAGATACGCGCGTGTCGTCCGGTCCGTGGATTGGATGCTCATTCGGGGCGCAGCCGTGGTCCGCCCACACTGGGAAAGGCATCATCGTTTGCTGTGGGGTCGCCGCTGGTTGGCGACATCGAAGGGAACAACTCGCCGAAAGTTGACTAGAGGAGATTTGAAATGAGAAAGACTTCTGTGACATCTCGAGTGATCTTACTCTCGATTGTGTTCATGCTCGTAGCCGCGACCGGAAACCTGGCTTACAGTGCAAAGCCGGGGCCCAATGTGCTGACGGTTCAGGTCTTCGTGGATTTTTCCACCTTCGACCTGCGTGCCGACGCAGCCGGTCGCGGTCCGTTCTATGTCGGCGGCACGATCGTCGACCCGGCAACTGGCTCGCCCTTGGGAGAGTTCCAGTGTTGGGGCTGGTTCTTCGAGGCGAACCGGAATATGGTCAACCAGGAGTTCAACATCGGTGACCGTGGGAAGATTATTCTCACCGGGGAAGAGGACGGGGGAGTGCGACCCATCACCGGGGGCTCGGGAGACTTCAGGAACGTCCGCGGCGATACGACATTTGATTTGTCGAGCCTCGGTGTGGACGGCTCTTTTCTCGCGAGCTTCACCCTCATCGCGGCCGATGCCGATTGAGCCTTCTTCCGATACTTCATCCAACTGAACATCGGTAACATCGGGGTCGGACCAAGGGAGGCGCTGACAACCCAAGAGTAGTCGAGCCTTGGTCCCCGGGAATCAGCGACTTGCTTGGTCCGACCCTTCGTCTACTACCAACACAACACCTGTGTCAAAGGAGGCGGCATGCTGAGGAGCGCGTCGTCGAGGGCGGTGGGCCACCCTGCAGAGGAACTGCACTCATTGCAGGGAGGGAGATGATGAGGCACGGAATGCATGGGAGCGGCCGATCGCTGACCGCCGTATTCGTTGCCACGCTCCTGGCGGCAATCCCGATGTCATGCACGGAGGCGCCGCAGACGGGGGCCGTCGCCACGGACGGTTTTGCGGCACGCGCCGACGCCGTGGTGCAGAGCGAGGTGGTGATCGAGGGGCTGCGTGTGCCGCTGGCAGCGCTGTCCAAGAGCGTGGCAAACCTCGCCTTGCCGGACGAGCGCGGGCGGGAGGTCATGGAGGCGACGGTCACGATCGTCGATCTTGCCCCGGCACCCACGAAAGCGCGTGAACCGCTGCTGGACCTCGGGTTCGAGCGCGGTCACTGGCCGGCGGCTGGGACGCCTGCAACGGTGGAGAAGGAAAACCTCTCGCTGTGGCGCGAGTTCCTGGCGCTCGTGGAGTTCTTTCACCATTTCAATTTCTACAACATCCGCGGCGAGATGACCGGCGAGGACAGCTCCCGCACCGACGCCGGCTTCAAGGGTCTGGCGCAGTTGAGGAGCGGCGCGATCATGGCGGTGGAAGGCAAGCTCTGGCTCGAGTGGAAGGGGCGGGTCGAGCGTGTCGGCGATGCCGAGGAGACGGTGTGGCGAATCGCGCGCTTCGAGACCAGATCACTCGACTTCGCGGAGGGGCCCGAGCCGCTGTTCTTCGACGTCGGTGACCTTGCCTTCGACAACGCAACCTGGCGCCGCGTGGTCGCCTCGCCGCGTGACGAGATCATTACGAACATCGTCCTCGACATTCGCTTCGGTTCATTGGAGATGGATGAGTATCTGGCAAATGTGCGGACGAACCAGGAGGAAGGTGGTGACGGGGTGATGGACACCACGCAGACCGTGGTGGTGGATGTCGATCGAGACGGGTTCGATGACTTCTACGTGACGGGGGCGGGCGCCGAGTCGGTGTTCTTCCGCAACAACGGCGACGGCACGTTCAGCGACATCACGAAGTCATTGGGGCTCGACCAGAAGAACGTGTATTCGGCCGCGTTCGGCGACCTCGACAACGATGGTGATCCGGACGCGTTCTTGAGCATGTTCAACCGGGACGGCGCGACCCGTTATCTCGTCAACGAGAACGGCCGGTTCGTCGATCGCACCGACACGCTCGACCTCGTGCTGCCGAACATGGTGATCCCTATCGCCATCTCGGACTACAACAATGATGGCTTGCTGGACGTCTATCTTTCGACCTACGTCAATGCCTATCTCCCGGCGGTGTATCTCGCGAACGAGCGGACCAAGCGCGAGACCGGCGTCTACCGTGATACGTTCCCGTGGCTGGACAATGAGACGGCGCATGACGTGCTGGCGCGCAATCGCGAGGATGGCCACCCGGTGTCACACACGTACGGGCCGCCGAACTGGTTGCTGGTGAACCGCGGCAAGGGACGCTTCGAGCGCGCTGCAGACGCGGGTGTGGAAGGCCAGTTCAACACTCTGGCCAGCGCGTGGAGCGACTTCGACCTGGATGGCGACATGGACCTCTATGCGGTTGCGGAGGGCGGTCCCAACGAGCTGTTTCGCAACAACGGCGACGGCACCTTCACGGAAGTGACCGACGAGGTCGCGGGCGAGATCGGTTTCGGTATGGGCGCTGGCCTCGGCGACTATTAATATTAGGGCAGCACCGAGATCTACACCACCAACATCTTTCCGGCCCACCACGACGCTCGTCCGATCTAGTGAGCGTAGTGGATGATGTTGATCTGGCCCGGCTCGGCCGAGATTTCGATGGTCTGGCCCGGCTCCGGCC
>CBDVAL010000167.1:0-7907 GCA_965371955.1 uncultured bacterium
CGCACGTGGATGCTGCCGCTCTTGTTGATGAGGGTGAGCCTGGCGCGGCCGTCGCCCACGGTGCCCTCCATCATCTGGCGCGACCCGGTCTTGCGCACCGTGCCTGGAAGCCTGCTGTGAATCTCGCCATAGGTGGATTCCAGATGGAAGCTGACGTCCTTTCCTTCCGGCCAGGAGAAGTCGATCTCTGCGTACGAGGTCTCCACGCGATGGTCGCCGCTGAAGGCGTCACCGGAGAGCCCCTCCACGCGCACCGCGCCGCTCTGGTTGCGCACGCGCACGCTGCCGCCCACCTGGCGCAACTGCACACCGGCATAGCTGGTGTTCACCTCCACGTCGCCGCCGATCTCCTCGGCCTGCACCGGCGTGCTGGAGGCGCTCACGGACAGATCGCCGCCGATGTTGCCGGCGCGCACGCTCCCGTACGACGCGCGCACGGACACATCGCCGTGTATATCGTTGACGGTGACGCTGCCGCTGCCGCTGGCGATGGTAGCGGCACCGCGCACCTGCTCCACCGTGACGTCCCCGTACGATCCCTCCACCGTCAGCGTCCCGCCCACGTCGCGCACGGTGCAGGCGCCGGAGATCACCTTCACCTCCAGGTCGTCGGTGATGCCTTCCGCCTGGATATCGCCATAGGAGGTGGAGATACTTCCCCGGCCTCCCACCGCGCGCACCTCGACGTTGCCCGACGTGTTGCGGACCTCCAGGTCGCCGCGGACATCGGCCACATCGACGTCGCCGTACGAGCAGCCCACCCGGGCCGAGCCCTCCACGTTGGCAACCTGGACGGCTCCCGAACTCACCTGCACCCGCAGCGCCCCGGCCACGTCGTACACCTTCACGTCGCCGTACTGGTTGGTCACGTCGGCGTCGCCACGGATGCCGTCGGCGCGTACAGGGCCGCTGGTGTTGGAGATGCGCAGGTCTCCGTCCACGGCGCGGGCCGTGATGTCGCCGTACTTGCCCTCCAGAACGACCTCCCCTTTGGAGTCCGAGACCGTGATGGCGCCGGAGTTGTTGGAGATTTCCGCCGGCCCGCCCACCCGCTCCACGGTGACATCGCCGTACTGGTTCGTGATACGCAGCGGCGTGCCGGGAGGGACGGTCACCCGGAGCTCGATTGAATAGTGCACGTTGGTGCTCTTGAACCAGCTGAGCAGGCCCTTCTTCGAAGGCTGCTTGGGAAGCAGCACGCGGAACTCCACAGCCCCGTCGCTCTCCGACATCTCGATACCGAACTCCTCCTGCACGCGCTCCATGTAGTCGTCGTTGCTGGACCAGAACTCCAGCTCGGCCACGGCGCGGATACGGTCGTCGGGTCCGGGCTGCACATCCAGATTGCTCACCGTGCTCTCGATGATGACCGTGCGCCCGCGGGCGGCGGCCTCCTTCTCCACCGTCTTGTGGATCTCGTCGCTGCGCCCCAGGGCGGCGCCGGCCACCAAGCCGGCGGCGAGCCAGAGAAGGACAGCCTTGCGGAGCGAAAGATTGCTCATGACATTTCTCCCAGCTGCAGGTCGATGATCTCTTGCAGCACTTCGGACTTTTCTTTGTAGGCGGCCAGGAGGACGGTGTGCCCGCCGGAATGGCCGGGGCTCTCGCCCAGGAACCCGTGCACCTCGGCGATGACGGCATCCAGGTTCGCCAGACGATCGCGGTAGGTCAGCAGGATCACCGCTTGCTCGCCGGACAGCGCGGGGTCCTCCAGGCGGGCAAGGCTGGTGGCAGCTCGCTGCTCCAGAGCAGCAATGGCGCGGGTGTAGGCGCGCTCCGCCTTGCGCACGTCGATGACTGCCCGCGGCAGACCACGGTCGGACGGGCCGAACTGTTGCACCAGAACCAGCGCGAACACCATGCCGCCCAGCACCGCGGCGGCGGCCAGTGCCCAGCGCCAGCGCCACCCCCGAGGCGCTGCCGGTTTCACCGCCGCCGGGCGGGCGGGGAATACCGCCATGCTGCCCGTGGCATGATCACGGGCAGCCGCCAGGATGCGCTCCTCCAGGTGGTCGGGAGGTGCCGGGCTCGCGGCCTTCCAGGCCTCCACCTCCGCGGCCAGCCGGCGGTTGGCCTGCAGCAGTGCCGCGCACTGCGGACACTCGGTTGCGTGGCGGGCCAGGGTCTGCTCATCCGCAGGCTCGTCACTCACGGACAACTGGTGTAGTTCTTCGCAGTTCATGGATTTGCTCCCGGCGCCTGGCCCAGGTAGTCACGCAGCAGGCCGCGTGCGCGGAACAGCTGGGACTTGGTGGCGCCTACCGTCACGCCCATCAACTCCGCCACTTCGCGGTGCCGGAACCCCTCTACGTCATGCAGCAGGAAGACCATCCTTGCTCGCTCCGGGAGACGGGCAGTGGCTCGCTCCAGATCGATGCGCAGGCCATCGGACTGTGGCGCTGCTCTCAGGACATCCTCGGCCAGCTCGGCCTCGGGACGGCGGCGCCGCTTGCGGATGCGGTCCAGGCAGCCGTTCACCAGCACACGCCGTAGCCACGCGCCGGCCATGGCGGGTTCCAGCTCCGTGCGCTTGCGATCAAAGCTCATGAACGCCTCCTGTAGTGCATCTTCCGCCTCCTCGGCCTGGCGAAGGATGCGCAGGGCGGTGCCGTAGAGCGACCGGCCCAGACGCCGGTAGATCTGTGCGAATCCTGCCTCGTCACCGTCGCGGCAGCGCTGGAACAGCACCTCCAGGCTTTCCGCGCTTGCGGCCTCCGCCATCCGTTCTCCCTCCCGCGCCCATCATTACGATGGTACCCCGCAAAGGGTTGGAGGGGCCGCGCGTGTTATCCTGGGACCTGTACGGAATCTCCGAAATGCCCTTATCCAGCCAGCCAGGACCGATTCCGCTCATCGTCACAGCGGAGGTCTCCGCCGTGGCCGGCCTGGGGCTGGTGCGCGCCGAGCCGGTGCAGGCCGGGCCGGCCTCGCCGGGCCTGGCCGAGGAGATGGAGGAGATCCGGGCCGCGCTGCAGGCGGCGCACGCCGGCAAAGCACCCTCATCCATTCCGGGGCTTGCTGCGGCCCGGGAGCTCTACCGCGCCTTCGGCCTCGATCCCACCCGCACCCGGCCCTCCTCCGAGGCTCTTCTGCGCAGGGTGGCCCGGGGCAAACCGTTACCACGGATCTCCGGCCCGGTGGATCTTTGCAACCTGCTGTCGCTGCGCTTCCTGTTGCCTCTGGGGCTGTACGATGTGGCGGCCATCCAGGGAGAGGTTGCCTTGCGCCACGGGAGGGAGGGGGAGTCGTACCAGGGGATCCGGAAGGACGAAGTGCATGTGGGTGGACGGCCCGTGCTGGCGGACGCGGCAGGGCCGTTCGGCAATCCCACGTCGGACTCGCTGCGTACGTCGGTCCATCCCGGCACGACGTCGTTGTGGCTGGTGATCTTCGCCCCACGTCGCTTCCCGCCCGGCGAGCTGGAGGAGCACGTGGAGTACGCCTGCCGGGCCATGGAGCGCCACCTGGCTGCGCCAGGCGCACCGGTCCACACCCACGGCCAGGTGCTGAGGTAGGTTAAGTAAATGGGGGTCGGAGCCAAACCTTATACCTCTGTCGTCGACAGCCACCCGAACGGCTCGCACGGAGCGAGGTATAAGGTTTGGCTCCGACCCCCATCTGCAGACCCCCATCTGCACAGTGCTACGATGCGCGCTCCTGAACGCCGGAGCACGGGCGTCGCATGTTCGTCCAACGGGGTAGGAGCAGATGCCTGAGTTCATCTACACCATGAAGGACCTGAGCAAGGTCGTGCAACCGAAGCGCGAGATCCTCAAGGGGATCTGGCTGTCGTTCTTCCATGGCGCGAAGATCGGCGTGCTGGGCCTGAACGGATCCGGCAAGAGCACCCTGTTGCGCATCATGGCCGGCGTGGAGAAGGAGTTCGACGGCGAGGCCTTTCCCGCCAAGGGCATCAAGGTGGGCCTGCTCTCCCAGGAGCCTCAGCTGCACCCGGAGAAGACGGTGCTGCAGAACGTCGAGGAGGCCGTGGCCGAGACCAGGGCCCTGGTCGATGAGTTCAACGCCATCAGTGACCGGTTCGCCGAGCCCATGGAGCCGGACGAGATGGAGAAGCTTCTGGAGCGCCAGGGCGAAGTGCAGGAGCGTATCGACGCTACCGATGCCTGGGAGCTGGACCGCAAGCTGGAGATTGCCATGGATGCGCTGCGCTGTCCGCCGGGCGATTCTCCCGTGACCCACCTCTCCGGCGGCGAGCGCCGCCGCGTGGCGTTGTGCCGCCTGCTGCTGCAGCAGCCCGATCTGCTGCTGCTGGACGAGCCCACCAACCATCTCGATGCCGAGTCCGTGGCCTGGCTGGAGCGCCACCTGGACGAGTACCCCGGGACCGTGGTGGCCGTGACCCATGATCGCTACTTCCTGGACAACGTCGCCGGATGGATCCTGGAACTGGATCGCGGCGCGGGGATCCCGTGGGAGGGCAACTACTCCTCGTGGCTGGATCAGAAGCAGAAGCGGCTGGCGCAGGAGGAGAAGGCGTCCGTGGCGAAGCAGAAGACGCTGCAGCGCGAGCTGGAATGGGTGCGCATGAGTCCCCGGGCGCGCCAGGCCAAGAGCAAGGCGCGCCTGCAGGCGTACGAGTCGCTGCTCAACGAGGAGGGTCCCGGCGCCCGGGGCGAGACGCAGCAGATCTACATCCCGCCCGGCCCGCGCCTGGGAGACGTGGTCATCGAGGCGAAGGACCTGACCAAGGGCTTCGGCGACAATCTGCTCATCGAGAATCTGTCGTTCCGGCTGCCCCCCGGCGGCATCGTGGGCGTCATCGGGCCCAACGGCGCCGGCAAGACCACGTTGTTCCGGATGTTTACCGGCGAGGAGAAGCCGGACGAGGGCACGTTGCGGCTGGGGGAGACCGTCAGCCTGGCGTACGTGGACCAGTCGCGCGAGTCACTGGATGGCGACCGGCGCGTCTGGGAGGCGCTGGCCGACGGCAACGAGGACTTCCTGCTGGGCAAGTCCAGCGTGAAGACGCGCGCCTACGCCTCGTGGTTCAACTTCAAGGGCGGCGATCAACAGAAGTTGGTGAAGGATCTCTCGGGTGGCGAGCGCAACCGCGTGCATCTGGCGCGGCTGCTCAAGAGCGGGGCCAACGTGCTGCTGCTGGACGAGCCCACCAACGACCTGGACGTGGACACGCTGCGTGCCCTGGAGGACGCTCTGCTGCGCTTCGCCGGCTGCGTCGTCGTCATCAGCCACGATCGCTGGTTCCTGGACCGGATCGCCACGCACATCCTGGCCTTCGAGGGCGACAGCCAGGTGGTGTGGTTCGAGGGCAACTACCAGGACTACGAGGCGGATCGTCGGCGCCGGATGGGCGTGGAGGCGGAGCAGCCGCACCGCATCAAGTACCGCCGCTTGACCCACGGTTAGCAGAGGCGGCAACGTGGTCCGGGCCCGCCGTAGCCGGCCGACGCCAGGAGGAGGTCATGGAACGGGTTCTAAAGAAACAGGTAGCTGGCGATGGTGGCCAGGACGTAGATACCCAGCAGCAGGAACCCGAACGGCCTCCGGATGATCCCGCCGGACAGGAAGATCCCGATACGGAAGATCACCAGCACCATCAGCATGGCGGGGAACAGAATCCGGAAGAAGTGCGGCGGTGCCGTCAGGCCGCCGGTGGTCACCGCCGCCGAGATGCCCGCGACGAACAGGACGTTCAGGATGTCGGCGCCGATGACGTTCCCCAGCCCCAGTTCCGGATGCCCGCGCAGCGAGGCGGCGACCACCGTCACCAGCTCGGGCAGCGAGGTGCCGAACGCCACCAGCGTTGCTGCGATGATGCCCTCCGGCACGTTCAGCCGCAGGGCCGCCTCCTTCACCGCGGGGATCAGGATCCACGAGGAGCCCACCACCAGGGCGATGGCCGTCGCCAGCCGCAACAGCGTCAGCGCGGCTGCGCGGGCGGCCGGGTGCTCCATCTCCCGGTCTGCCGGGACATCCTGGGCGCGCGACCACTGGATGGACTTCCACAGGTAGAGCAGCAACAAGGCGATGAATACCCAGCCCATCCACTGCGGCAGACGTCCGCCGTGGCTCAGCACGGTTCCCGGGGAGCTGAACGGAAACGAGCCCAGCACCAGCAGGACGCCGGCGGCCAGCTGGAGCCAGCCCTGCCGGTTCACCAGCCGGCGGTCCAGCGGCATGGGATGGATGAGGATCCCCAGGCCGAGGATGAGGCCGGTATCGCAGATGATGGAGCCCACCGCGTTGCCCAGCGCCAGGCCGGGGCTGCCGCCCAGGGCAGCCAGGACCGACACCACCGCCTCGGGCATGGTGGTGCCCAGGCTCACCACGGTAGCGCCCACCACCGCCTTGGGCAGTTGCCAGCGCAGGGAGAGGGCCACCGCCTCGTCCACCAACCGGTCCGCCCCCCAGGCCAGGACCGCGAGGGCTGCGGCGATGAGAAGGAGGAGCAGGGGGCCTGCCAGGTCGCGCACGAGGTGTTCGATGGCGGCTTCCATCGGCGGGATTGTAGCACGCTGCCGCGGCTCGGCGGTTTCCTCTATAATCGAGTCAGCGGGCCTGCGAGGGGGCCGGAGGAGACATCTTGCACGCAGAGGTCACAAGCCCCATCCTGCCGGCGCGTCTGAAGCCCGGACTGGACCACGATGCCGCCGTCGCCCGGGTGCCGCAGGAGAGTTCCGGTCCGCGGCAGGGGGGGATCCTCACCGGGGTGGCGCTGATCTTCTGGGATCCGGAGCGCCCCGGCAAGAAACTCGACGCCATCGACACCGATCAGATCACGCCGGCGGCGGACTGCGTTTCCGAGAGTCTGGTGACCCTGGACCGGCGCTGGAAGGACGGATCGTTCCGTTATCTGATGCCCGACTTCTGCGAGCGCGTGCGCCGTGGCGAGACGTTCGTGGTGGCGGGGGAGCGCTTCGCCATCGGCTCGTCCCGGGAGATGTCTCCCGCCGGGCTCAAGGGCGTGGCCGAGGACGCCGGCACGGAGCTGGTGATCCTGTGCGGCGACAACATGGGCGATATCTTTCGCCGCAACTCCCTGAACCTCGGGCTGCACGTGGTGCAGAGCGTCGAGGCGGTGGACGACGTCCGGGACGGTGACGAGCTGTCCTTCGACCCGGTCACCCGCGTGCTGACCAACATCACCCAGGGCAAGAGCTACGAGCCGTTGCCGCTGTCACGGATGGAGGAGGAGCTACGCTCCAGCGGCGGCATCTTCGCGGTGGGTCGCCGCGATTTCGTCGAGTCGCTACGCACCGAGCCGCGCATCGAGTTTCCCGATGCGCGGACCGCTCGCCGCATGACCACCACCGAGCAGATCGTCTGGGCGCATCGCGTGGACAAGAACGCCGCCGTGCGGCCCGGCGAGACGCTGCGGGTCTACGCCGACCTGCTGCCGGCATCGGACGGCACGGGCCCGTTCTCCATCTACACGTTCAACCGTATCACCGGCGGCGACACCATCGATCCGCGCCGTGCAGCCTTTGCCAGCGATCACTTCGTGTTCACCGGCAAGGAGGCGGACGACCGCCAGACCGCCATCTCCCGGGAGTTTGCCGACCTGCACGACATCCAGGCGCCCTACTTCGCCAACCCGGGGGACGGTATCTTCCATTTCTACTTCCCGGAGCAGGGCCTCATCGTGCCCGGCGGCTTCTATCCCGGCGCGGACTCGCACAGCCGTGCCTATGGCGCCTATGGTGCCGTGGGGCTGGGAGTCGGGAGCACCACGCTGGGTTACGGCTGGGCCACGGGAAGCGTCTACTTCACCCCGGCGCGCCAGCGGCGCGTGGTGTTCGAGGGTGAGCTGCAACCGTGGGTGAACGGCAAGGACATCGTCCTGGAGCTACTGCGCCGCTGGGGGCCGAAGCAGTCGCAGGGAATGGGCGTGGAGTTCATCGACCGCAACCTGCAGTTGCCCATCC